>JAYRND010000139.1:0-10469 GCA_041904885.1 Burkholderiales bacterium | reverse complement strand
GCGGATGAGGGCGCGAAGATGTTCAGCATCAGGATCAGCACCGTCAGGCCGACGATGGGGATGATGGCGACGATGACCTGGCTGGTGATGTTCCACGGCAGCCACTTGAACTTGATGAAGATCAGCCAGACGAAGAACCCGTAGATGCCTAGGAGGATTGCTTCCATCAGGCACCTTTGCCGGACGGCTGCGCCGCTGCCGCCAGCGCCGCCTCGAGCTCTGCGCGCGCGGCGCGCAGACCGCCGGACAGGATGCGCCTTGCGGCGATGTCATCCAGCTCCGCCTTGAGCAATTCGGCTTCGGCGCGCGGCAGCTTCCCCGCGCGGGCCAGCTGCGCCTTCTCCAGGAAGAAGCTCTCGTGCTTGTCGGTGCCGAAAGCGAGCTTGTACTGCACCGGCCGCGAATAGGCCCACAGCCAGGCGATCGGCCAGAGCAGGCCGCCAAACACGAGCGACAGCAGGCACAGCGTGTTGATCGCCGTCTGCTGCGGATGGTGGCGCTTCTCCGCGACCTTCTCGGGCAGGATGTGCACCAGCCAGAACACCACGATGGCGGCGATCGGCACGATGATGATGACGACGATGGCGAGCCAATCGGCGACCATGTCGAGCGTATCGCCATGCAGGAACGAGGCGCGCGCCGCGCCCGCCTGGAGCAGCAGAGTTAACGCGAAGATGCCCTTGTTCATGAGCCGTTCCTGATCGAGGAAATTTCGGGGTTCCTGCCGGCGTTCGACTGCAATGTTACCCCGGTCGTCGCGCCTCGCCGAGGGCCATCTGCAGGTGCAGCACGCCGCCGTCGCGGCGCGTCCGCAGGGCGAGACCGGCGCGCTCGAACACCTTGAGCATGGCAGTGTTGTCCGCCAGCACCTCGGCCTCCAGCGCGCTCAGGCCGGCCGCGCGCGCGAGCACGACCAGGTGGCGCATCAGCAGCGAGCCGATGCCCAGGCCCTGGTGCCCGTCGTCGACCATGAACGCCACCTCGGCGCAGCCGGGCCGGGAGGCGATGTAGCGCCCAGCGCCCGCGATCGCGCCGCGGCCGCCCACGCTCAGCTCGGCAACAAGCGCGACGTGCTTCTCGAAATCGACGTCGGTCAGGCGGGCGATTTCGCCATCGCTCAGCGCGCGTTTCGGGGAAAAGAAGCGCCGGTAGCGCGCCTCGTCGCCTGTGCGCTGGAAGGCTTCCAGCAGCGCGTCGCGGTCCTGCGGCTGCTGCGCGCGGATCGTGATCTTCCGCCCGTCGCGCAGGGTCTCCACCGCACGATACTCGGAGGTCTCACCCACCCGTTGCACCCCTTGCGTCACCTGCCCTCGCTCCGCGGGCCTCACAGCAGGGCAGCGGCAATGTTGACGAACAGGATCTTCAGGATCGTCATGCTCGGGAAGATCATCGCGTAGCCGACGTCGGGCCGGTCGGTGGGCGCGAGCTTGTTGGCGTAGGCGAGGATCGCCGGATTGCCGGTCGCGCCCGCCAGCACGCCTGCCATCTCGTCGTAGGGCATCCGGAATACGAAGAGCCCGAGGAGGATCACCGGCACGACGATCGCCACGAGAACCGCCGCACCGAGCAGCAGGATCGTCGCTCCGTTCGCCGCCACCGTGTTGACCACGTTCGCGCCGGTGGACATCCCGGCGTTCGCCAGAAACAGGGTCAGCCCCAGATTGAAGAGCACCTTGTTCGCCGACAGCGGCATCGTCCAGTTGATGCCCGCGGTCCGTCGCGCGTTGCCGAGAATGAGCGCCACCAGCAGCACGCCGATGAAACCGAGCGTCATCTTGCCGATGCCCGGGATCGGGATGGTGATGGCGCCGACCAGGAACCCGAGGGCCATGCCGATGCCGACCGAGATGTAGCTGACCTCCGCCGTCCCCTTGATCGAATCGCCGAAGAATTTCCGCAGCGCGACGAAGTCGCCGCGGCTCGCCATCAGCCCGATGCGGTCGCCGAACTCGAGGATCAGGTCGGGGCGCGCAAGCAGGTCGGTGTCGCCGCGGCGCACGTGCAACACGATCACCGCCTTTTCGCCGGGCAGCTCGATGTCGCCGAGCGCGCGGCCGACTACGGTCGGCCGCGAGGCGAACACGCGCAGGTAGTCGAGGTCGCGGCGATCCTTGACGAAGCGGCCGGTCGCCACCTCGCCGACCAGCCTGGCCGCCTGCCCGAGCGCTTCCTTGTCTGGTCCCACTGCAAACAACACGTCATCCTCTGCGAGGACCGATGCCGGAGAGGCGGCCTCGTTCCGGCTCGCGCGCCTCAGCGCGGTGACCTGCACGCCGGGAGGCAGCGCCGTCATCAGCTCCGCGAGCGTCTTGCCGAAGTAGTCCGGATTGCGGACCACCATCTCCTGAAACTCGACGCCCGTCGACACCGGGACGTCGTATTTCGGCTTCATGATCAGGAACACGACGTATAGGACCAGGATCGGCCCCGCGACGCCGAAAGGATAGGCGACCGCATATCCCGTCGCCGGGTCCTGGTTGCCGACCGCCGACAGAGCTGCCTGGAGCGTCGCCGTGCTCGTCCCCGAGCCGGCAAACAGGCCGAGCGCGATGCCCTTGGAAACCCCCGCCCACTGCACGAAAAGCAGGCTGAGCGCGCCCGCGAGCAGTACGCCGATGACCGCAATCAGGTTCGCGCGGATGCCCTGCGCACTCGTAAGGCCGAGAAAGAATTGCCTGCCGTACTGGATCCCCACGGTATAGAGGAACAGTGCGAGGCCGAGCGAGCCGATCATCGGCGCCGGCGCCGATTTCGGCGCGAACCAGCCGACCGCGATGGCGACGAACAGTACGGCCCCGGCACCCAGAGAAAATCCCCTGATATTGATCTCGCCGACGAGGTAGCCGATGGCGATGGTGAGGAACAGCGCGAGCATCGGCTGCGCCTCGAGAAATGCCCTGAATTCGTCCATGTAATCGCTCCCTCGCTGAACCTCAATACACCGTCAGCCCGCGGCTGCGGAACTGGCCGCGCACGCGCTCGGCCAGCTCGGCCTTCGGTGGTTCGAATTTCTCGAGCTCGTAGGCGATGCCGAGCTTGTGCCACTTGTCGCGGCCCATCTGATGGAAGGGCAGGATCTCGACGCGCTCCACGTTCTTCCACCCCGCGGCGAGGTCGGCCAGCTTCTCGACGTTGTCGCGGCCGTCGGTCAGGCCCGGAACGAGGACGAAGCGAATCCAGGCCGGGCGCCCCAGCGACGCCAGCCGCCTCGCGAACGCGAGAGTCGGCTCCAGCGGCTGGCCGCAGACCTTCTCGAAGGTCGCCGGATCGCCGCCCTTGATGTCGAGGATGTGCAGGTCGATGTCCCGCAGCTCCTGGTCGCTGAACCGGTCGCCGTGCCTCCCCGCCGTCTCGATGCAGGTATGCATCCCGAGCGCCTTGCAGCGCCGGAAGATCTCTGTCGTGAACGCGTGCTGCACCTGCGGGTCCCCGCCCGAGAGCGTGATGCCGCCGCCGCTCAGCTTGAGCACGTTCGCGTACTTGCCGATCTGCTTCATCGCGCGCGACACCGGGACCGGCGTGCCATTGCGCTTGTGCCAGGTATCCGGGTTGTGGCAGAACTTGCAGCGCAGCGAGCAGCCCGTCAGGAAGCCCACGAAGCGGATTCCGGGCCCGTCCACGGTGGTACCGACCTCGTACGAGTGCACGAAGCCGACAATGTCCTTCTCCTTCGCCTCCTCCAGGTCGCTCGGGTAGACCGCGAGGTAGTCGTGCAGCTTCCGGCTCTCCTCGGCGCCCTCGCGCGCGACGTGCAGCTCGAACCGGCTGCCGACCAGCGACTTGGTCATGGCGCGCGCCCCTACATGCTGCCGTGGAAGGTGCGGTTGATCACGTCGAGCTGCTGCTCCTTCGTGAGCTTGACGAAGTTCACTGCGTAGCCCGACACCCGGATCGTGAGCTGCGGGTACTTCTCCGGGTGCTTCATCGCGTCCTGCAGGGTCTCGCGGTTGAGCACGTTGATGTTGACGTGGAAGCCGCCGCTGCCGAAATAGGCGTCGAGCGCCTTGGTGCCACGCGTGATGCGGTCGGCCTCGCTGCCGAGCGCCGTCGGCACCACCGACAGCGTGAGCGAGATGCCGTCCTCGGCGTCGTCGTACGGAATCTTCGCGACCGACATCAGCGCGGCAAGCGCGCCGTGGCTGTCGCGCCCGTTCGACGGGTTCGCGCCGGGCGCGAAGGCCTCGCCCTTCTTGCGCCCGTCGGGCGTGTTGCCCGTCGCCTTGCCGTAGACCACGTTGGAGGTGATCGTCAGCACCGATTGCGTGTGCACCGCGTTCCGGTAGGTCGGGTACTTGCGGATCTTGTCCATCATCGTCGACACCAGCAGCTTGGCGATGTCGTCGGCCTGGTCGTCGTTGTTGCCGTAGGTCGGAAATTCGCCCTCGACCTTGAAATCCACCATCAGGCCGCGCTCGTCGCGCACCGGGCGCACCTTCGCGTACTTGATCGCCGACAGGCTGTCCGCGGCGTGCGAGAGGCCGGCGATGCCGCAGGCGAGCGTGCGCAGGATGTCGCGGTCGTGCAGCGCCATCTCGATCGCCTCGTAGCAGTACTTGTCGTGCATGTAGTGGATGACGTTGAGCGCGTTGACGTAGGTCTTCGCGAGCCAGTCCAGCATCGGGTCGAGCCGGCTCATCACCTCGTCGTACTTGAGCACGTCGCCCGTGATCGGCGCGAGCATCGGCCCGACCTGGTCGCCCGTGATCTCGTCGCGGCCGCCGTTCAGCGCGTAGAGCATCGTCTTCGGCAGGTTGACGCGCGCGCCGAAGAACTGCATCTGCTTGCCGACGCGCATCGCCGAGACGCAGCAGGCGATCGCGCAGTCGTCGCCCCACTTCGGCCGCATCAGGTCGTCCGACTCGTACTGGATCGAGCTCGTGTCGATGGAGGCCTTGATCGCGAAGCGCTTGAAGCCGTCGGGCAGGTGCGTCGACCAGAACACCGTGAGGTTCGGCTCGGGCGCGGGACCGAGGTTGTAGAGCGTGTGCAGCATGCGAAACGCGGTCTTCGTCACCAGCGTGCGCCCGTCCTCGCCCTGCCCGCCGACCACCTCGGTCACCCAGACCGGGTCGCCGGAGAACAGCTGGTTGTACTCGGGCGCGCGCAGGAAGCGCACGATGCGCCACTTGATGACCAGGTCGTCGATGATCTCCTGGGCCTGGGTCTCGGTCAGCTTGCCTTCGCGCAGGTCGCGCTCGAAGTAGACGTCCCAGAACGTCGACAGGCGGCCGGCCGACATCGCCGCCCCGTTCTGCTGCTTGATCGCGGCAAGATAGCCGTAATAGGTCCACTGCACCGCCTCGCGCGCGTTGCGCGCCGGGCCGGAAACGTCGTGCCCGTAGCGCTTGGCCATCTCCTTCAGTTCCTTGAGCGAGCGAATTTGCTCGGCGAGCTCCTCGCGCAGCCGGATCACCTCTTCGGTCGAATGCCGGTCGTCCAGGTCGAGCTTCTCGCGCTCCTTGTCGGCGACCAGGAAATCCACGCCGTAGAGCGCGACGCGGCGGTAGTCGCCGATGATGCGGCCGCGGCCGTAGGCGTCGGGCAGTCCGGTCACAATGCCGGAGGAGCGCGCCTTGCGGATCGGGGCCGTATAGGCGTCGAACACGCCGTCGTTGTGGGTCTTGCGGTACTTGGTGAAGATCTCGCCGAGCGCCGGGTCCGGCTTGTAGCCGTAGGACTCCAGGCTTGCGGCGACGACGCGCCAGCCGCCGAAGGGCATGATCGCGCGCTTGAGCGGCGCGTCGGTCTGCAGCCCCACGATGATCTCGTTGGCCTTGTCGATGTAGCCGGGACCGTGCGCGAGGATGCCGGAAGGCACCTGCGACACGTCAAGGATGCCTTTCTCGCGCTCCTTCGCGAGCAGCGGCTGCAGCGTATCCCACATCTTCTTCGTGCGCGCGGTCGCGCCCTGCAGGAAGGCGCCGTCGCCCTCGTAGGGCGTGTAGTTGCGCTGAATGAAATCGCGCAGGTTGACACGGGTTTGCCAGGCGCCGGGCGCGAAGCCGCGCCACGCGTCGTCCTGCCACTCGCCCATGGACTTCGGATTTGCCGACATGGTTTCCTCCTCCGACGCGGTCGCAACTTCCTACGATATTAATCGCGCGGTGTGCCGCGCGATCATCAGTTCCTCGTTGGTCGGGATCACCCAGGCGGCAACGCGGCTGTTCGTTGCGCTGATGCGAGGGCCGCCCGCCGCGTTCGCCTTGTCATCCGGCGCCAGGCCCAGCCAGGCCGCATCGCGGCAGATGCGCTCGCGGATGACGGCGCTGTTCTCGCCGATTCCGCCGGTGAAGACGAGAGCGTCCAGCCCGCCCAGCGCCGCAGCGAGCGAGCCCAGCTCGCGGCCGATGCGGTAGACGTAGACGTCCACCGCGGCTTTCGCCTGGGAAGCGTCCGACTCGAGCAGCTTGCGCATGTCGCTCGAGACCCCCGACATGCCGAGCAGCCCCGACTGGTTGTAGAGCAGCTTCTCGATCGCGCGCGCATCCATGCCGCGCTCGTCCATGAGGTAGAGCAGCACGCCCGGGTCGAGCGCGCCGCTGCGCGTGCCCATCGGCAGGCCGTCCACCGCGGTGAAGCCCATCGTGCTCGCGACGCTGCGCCCGGCAGACAGCGCGCACATGCTCGAGCCGTTGCCCAGGTGGCAGACGACGGTGCGGCCCGCGGCCGCGCGCGCGTCCAGCTGCGGCAGCGCCGAGGCGATGTACTCGTAGGACAGGCCGTGGAAGCCGTAGCGCCGCACGCCCGCCTCGTGCAGCTCTGCGGGAATCGCGAAGCGCCGCGCCACGTCCGGGTTCGTCGCATGGAAGGCGGTGTCGAAGCAGGCCACCTGCGGCAGCTCGGGCCGGCGCTCGAGAAGCAGCCGCACCGGCGCGAGATTGTGCGGCTGGTGCAGCGGCGCAAGCGGCACGTACTTCTCCAGCGCCGCGAGCACCTCCCGGTCGAGGCGCACCGGTGCCGTGAACGCGAGGCCGCCGTGCACCACGCGATGGCCTACCGCGCGCAATTCCAGCCCGACCGAGGCGCCGCGCAGGTAGCCCGCGAGGTGCTCGATCGCGCCGTCGTGGCCGAGGCGCTTGCCGTCGCCCCACTCCTTCTCCGCGAGCACCTTGCCGTCCGCGCCGCGCGCGACGAAGCGCGGCGCAGTGTGCAAGCCTTCGATCTGCCCGCGGATCGCGGGCTCCAGCGCGCCCGCGCGCTCGGCAAAAACGAGGAACTTGATGCTGGAAGAGCCGGCGTTGAGGACGAGGATCGCGCCGGTCAAGACACCACCTTTCCCGGCGAGGCGCGCCGCGCGTTCGCGACCAGCGCCGCCACCGCGCAGGAGGCGAGCCGCGCGATCAGGGAATCCGCCCGGCTGGTGAGGATGATCGGCACGCGCGCGCCGAGCACGATGCCGGCGGCATCCGCCCCGGCGAGGAAGGTCAGGCTCTTGGCGAGCATGTTGCCCGCCTCGAGGTCCGGCACCACCAGCACGTTTGCCCGGCCTGCGACCGGCGAGACGATGCCCTTGATCCGGGCGGCTTCGGGGCTGATGGCGTTGTCGAGCGCAAGCGGCCCGTCGAGCACCGCGCCGGTGATTTGCCCGCGGTCGGCCATCTTGCACAGCGCCGCGGCTTCCAGCGTCGAAGGTACGTCCGGGTTCACCGATTCCATCGCCGACAGGATCGCCACGCGGACTTCAGCGGCGCCCATGTCGCGCATGAGGTCGATGGCGTTCTGCACGATGTGCACCTTGTCCTTCAGCGTGGGCGCGATGTTCACCGCCGCGTCGGTGATGACCAGCGGCTCGGGGTGGTTCGGCACATCGAGGATGAAGCAGTGGCTGATGCGCCGCGCCGTGCGCAGGCCGGTGTCCCGCCGCACGACCGCGCCCATCAGCTCGTCGGTGTGCAGGCTGCCCTTCATGAGCGCCTCGGCCTTGCCTTCGCGCACCAGCCCGACGGCTTTGTCGGCCGACTCCTGGCTGTACGCCGCGTCGACAATGGGGACCGCGGAAAGATCGAGGCGGCCTTTGGCCGCGACTTCCCGGATGCGCGCCGCCGGGCCGACCAGGATGGGCGCGATCTGCCCGGCCTTCGCCGCGTCCACCGCGCCCTGCAGCGAGCTGTCGTCGCAGGGATGGGCGACGGCGGTGGGCGTGGGCGCGAGCGCCTTGCAGCGCTCGATCAGCCGTTCGTATTTCTCGTGCCGGCGCTCACCGCGTCGCGCCTCCGTCATACGCGGCGCAGCGCGTCATTGCGCATCAACTGCCCGCGCACGCGCTCGATCATGCGCTTTTGCGCGGGCGTCGCCTTGGTCTTCTGCAGGCGCTTGTCGCCGAGCAGCCGGTCCATGAGCGAGAGCAGGCGCTTGCGGTCGGCGGCATCGCCGGCCACCTGCGCGAGCGTCTCCAGCGCGCGCTCGGGCTCGTAGCGCACGATGATGTCCTGCTCGCCGCGGATGCGCCGGCGCTCGTCGGCTTCGACCGGCGGCAGCAGGTGCGCGTATTCCTCGAGAAGCTCCTGCCGGGCATGCAGGAACTCGAGCGGCATCGGCTCGCCGCCGCCTTCGGCCCTGACCAGCGCGGCGACGCGCGCCGCCGCGGCGGCATAGCCGCCCTCGGTGAGGTGCGCGAGGGCCTTCTTCACCTCGGGCAGCTCGCGCGATTCGACGGCCGGCGCCTCCGCCCCGCGCGCCCTGCCGGGCTCGCCGAGGTAGACACCGAACAGGTTGCCGTAGATCTGGAAAAACGCAGCTTCGCTGAGCGCATCGCGAACGTCGCGGTAGTAGTCGAGCGAGGCGCTCATCAACTCGGACATCGAGCGCTCGGCCTTGCGGGAAGCGGCGTCGGGCCCGACCGCCTTGCGTTGCGCCTTCACCGCATCGGCCATGGGCGCCAGCCAGGCCATCCAGGGATTCATCTGCTCGGAGAAGGCCCAGCGCTGGAAGCGCAGCGGATGGAAGGCTTCCTGCACCTTGGAGCCCAGCGCGCTCGCGCCCGCCTGCACCAGCGGCTGCGCGAACATCTCGTAGGCGCGCTGGTTGAACTCCGAGATCTTGGCGACCGCCTCGAAGGGCTTCTCGTCCACGCGCTTGAACCTGTTCAGGCGCTCGACGATTTCCTCGAGCCGGCGCTCGGTGAATTCGACGTGGTAGACGGGCTTGCCGTCCTTGCCCTTCTCCTCGTGGATCTTCATGGCGTAGAGGCCCGGCGGCAGCGCCTCGACCGATTGCAGGACCGAGACGATCTGCGCGTGCTCCTTCTTCGCCACCTTGCCGGAGACGAAGATGCCGAGGTGGCCGATGTCTTCGTGCAGCAGCCCGACGATCACCTGCCCGCGCGCCTTGATCTCCTCGGTCGAGCCGTACACGTCCGCCACCCAGTTGAAGGCCTGCTGCGGCGGCGTGATGTTGTCGCCCATCGAGGCGAACAGGATGATCGGCGAGCGCAACTCGCGCAGGTCGAACGCCTTGCCGCCCGGGCCGCCCACCTCGCCCTTCCAGAGCTTGTTGCCGACGAAGAGGTTGCGCGTGATCCACTCGATCTCCTCGCGGTTCATGAGGTAGAACCCGCCCCACCAGCGCTCGAACTCGAGGAACCGGGGGCCCTCGGTGTCGACGTTGGCGAACACGTGGTAGTACTTGTCCCAGTACGTGTTGGCGGGGTTGAGGTTCTCGAAGTTCTGCACCAGCCAGGCGCCGTCGAAGCGGCCGTTGTTGAGGTCGGACACGAACGACGAGAGCCAGGTTCCGCCCAGCAGGCCGCCCGCGTAGCGCATCGGGTTGTCGCCCGCGCCTTCGTCCCAGGCGCCGCCCCAATACGACATCGGCGCGCCGTTGATGACGACGGGGCCGGTATCGTCGGGATTCGACGCGGCGAGCATCATTGCCGCCCATCCGCCCTGGCAATTGCCGACGAGCACCGGCTTGGGGCTCTTCGGATGCAGCGCGCGCACCCGCGCGACGAACTCGCGCTCCGCCTCGCACACGTCGAGCAGCGTCTGCCCCGGCTCGGGCTCGGGATAGAAGATGACGAAATAGACCGGGTGGCCGGCGCGCAGCGCGACGCCCACCTCCGAGTCGTCCTTGAAGCCGCCGATCCCCGGGCCGTGTCCCGCGCGCGGATCGATGATGATGTAGGGCCGGCGCGCCGGGTCCACCGTGACGCCCTCGGGCGGCACGATGCGCACCAGCGCGTAGTTCACGGGCTGCGGCAGCGTGCGGCCGTCGAGCACCGTCTCGAACTCGAAATGCAGCAGCGGCGGCTTGCCTGCGCGCTCGCGCTCGACGAATTCGTTGCCGCGCTGGCGCAGCGTGTCCCAGAAGAGGATGCTGCGCTGGGCGAAATCCACGGCGTACTCGGCGCCCGCCTGCCACCAGGTCCAGGGCGTCGGCGGCCCGCCGGCGAAATCGCGCGAGGCGCGCTCGGACACCTCGCGCATGCGCCCGGCGAGGCGATCCTGCGCGATCTTCATGCGCTTCTGCAG
>JAYRND010000138.1:0-6086 GCA_041904885.1 Burkholderiales bacterium | reverse complement strand
GGCCGCCGGGGGCTGCCCCGGGCGGGGGACCCGCAGTACACTTTCAGCTTCCTCTGGAGGAATCCCCATGGACCTCAACTATTCCCAGGAAGAGTCCGCTTTCCGCGACGAAGTCCGCGGCTGGCTCAAGGCAAACCTGCCCCAGGACCTTCGCGACAAGATGGCGAATTACCAGGAGCTGACGCGCGACGACCTGCTGCGCTGGCACAAGATCCTGGCGAAGAAGGGCTGGATCGCGCCCGCCTGGCCCAAGGAGTGGGGCGGGACCGGCTGGAACGTCGTGCAGCGCTACATCTTCGAGGAGGAGTGCGGGTACGCGGGCACGCCGCCGATCGTCTCCTTCAGCATGCACATGTGCGGCCCGGTGCTGCTGCGCTTCGGCACCGACGCGCAAAAGAAGAAGTTCCTGCCGCGCATGTACAACGGCGAGGACTTCTGGTGCCAGGGCTACTCCGAGCCCGGCTCCGGCTCCGACCTTGCCTCGCTCAAGACCAAGGCCGAGCGGCAGGGGGACCACTACATCGTCAACGGCCAGAAAATCTGGACCACGCTCGGGCACTACGCCGACTGGATCTTCTGCCTGGTGCGCACCGACTCGACGCTGTCCAAGCGCCAGGAAGGCATCTCGTTCCTGCTCATCGACATGAAGACGCCGGGCATTACCGTGCGGCCGCTGATTCTCATGGACCAGTACCACGAGGTGAACGAGGTGTTCTTCGACAACGTCAAAGTGCCGGTGGAGAACCTGGTCTTCGAGGAGGGCAAGGGCTGGACGGTGGCCAAGTACCTGCTCGGCCACGAGCGCATGAACACCGGCCGCATCGGCGCCTCTAAGCGCGAGCTTGCCAAGCTCAAGGATTTCGCCGCGAAGCAGCCCGGCGACGACGGCAAGCCGCTCATCCAGGACGCGCGTTTTCGCGACAAGCTCACGCGCCTGGAAGTGGAGCTGATGGCGCTGGAAATCACCAACCTGAGGTTCCTCGACCAGATGCGCCGCAGCGGCCAGCCTCCCGGAGCCGATGTGTCAATGCTGAAGATCAAGGGGACCGAGATCCAGCAGGGGATCACCGAGCTGTCGATGCAGGCGGTGGGCCCGCTCGCGCAGCCGTTCCGTTCGGTGGCCAACGATCCCGACTTCGACCGCTTCACCGCCGGCCTTGCGCCGCGCTACTGCAACGGCCGCAAGACCACGATCTACGCGGGCTCGAACGAGATCCAGCGCAACATCATCTCCAAGATGACGCTGGGACTGTAGGAGGACGACATGAACTTCGATTACAACGAAGAGCAGCAGCTACTGGCGGATTCGGTCCGCCGCTTCCTCACCAAGGACTACGGGTTCGAGGCGCGCAAGAAGATCGTCTCGTCCAAGGAAGGCTGGAGCGCCGAGGTCTGGGCGCAACTGGCCGAGATGGGCCTCACCGGCCTGCCGTTCTCCACGGAATTCGGCGGCTTTGGCGGCGGCGCCGTGGATCTGATGGGCGTCATGGAGGCGGCGGGCGACGCGTTGCTGGTCGAGCCCTACCTGCCGACGCTGATGGGCGGCGCGCTTGTCGCTCGCGCGGGCTCGGATGCGCAGAAAAAGGCGATCCTGCCCGCGGTCGTCGAAGGCAAGCTGAAGCTGGCGTTCGCGCACACCGAGAAGGGCGCGCGCTACAACCTCGGCAAGGTCGAGGCGCAGGCCAAGAAGGCGGGCGCCGGCTGGGAAATCACCGGCGAGAAATCCGTCGTGCTGGGCGCCCCAGCTGCGGACACGTTTGTCGTTTCCGCAAAGACCGACAAAGGTTTGTCTTTGTTTTTAGTCAAAAAAGATTCCGTAAAAGTAAGAGCCTATGTAACCCTTGACGAGCAACGCGCGGGAGACGTGCTTCTCTCCAAGGCGCCGGGCGAGCTGCTGGGCGCTGAGGGCGGCGCGCTGCCGGTGATCGAGGAAGTGGTGGACTTCGCCACCGCGCTCGTCTGCGCCGAGGCCGTGGGTGCGATGAAGTTCGCCTGCGACACCACGCTCGAGTACCTGAAGACGCGCAAGCAGTTCGGCGTGCCGATCGGCACGTTCCAGGCGCTGCAGCACCGCATGGTCGACATGTACGTCGCGCACGAGCAGGCGCGCTCGATGGCCTGCCTCGCCTGCAGCAAGGTGGACTCGAACGCCAGCGCGAGCGACCGCGCGCGCGCAGTGTCGGCGGCGAAGATCAAGATCGCCGACAACGCGCGCCTCATCAGCCAGGAGTCGGTGCAGCTGCACGGCGGCATGGGCATGACAGAGGAGCTGAAGGTGAGCCACACCTTCCGACGCCTGACGATGATCGCGCAGCAGTTCGGCGATGCCGATCACCACCTTGCCAGGTTCGCGGCGCTGGACAGGTAGCCGGATGCCGCAGAACAAGGCCTGGACGGTCGCCAGCTTCCCGACCGGTACCCTTACCGAGCAAAGCTTCAAGCTGGTCGAATCGCCGGCGCCTTCGCCGAAGGAGGGCGAGGTGCTGGTGCGGAACCTGTGGCTCTCGCTGGACCCGTACATGCGTGGGCGCCTGACGCAGGGAAAGAGCTACGTGAAGGGCGTCGAGATCGGCGACGTCATGACGGGCGAAACCGCCGGCGAGGTCGTCGAGTCGAAGCATCCGGGCTTCAAGCCCGGTGACAAGGTCTGCGCGCCCTCGGGCTGGCAACTCTACTGCTGCGTCAAGGGCGAGCAGCTGACCAAGGTGGACGCCTCGCGCGTGCCTTTGTCCTACTTCCTGGGCTGCCTGGGCATGCCCGGGCGCACCGCATATTTCGGGATGAAGGACATCTGTCAGCCCAAGCCCGGCGAAACCGTGGTCGTGTCGGCTGCCTCGGGTGCCGTGGGCAGCGTGGTCGGACAGCTCGCCAAGGCCTGGGGCGCGCGCGCGGTGGGCATCGCCGGCGGCAAGGTGAAGTGCGACTACGTGACGAAGGAACTCGGCTTCGACGCATGCGTGGACTACAAGCTCGGCAACCTCGCGCGCGACCTGAGGGAAGCCTGCCCCAAGGGAATCGACTGCTACTTCGAGAACGTGGGAGGAACGATCCTGGACACCGTGCTCGCGATGATGAACGTGAAGTCGCGCGTCGCGGTCTGCGGACTGATCTCCGACTACAACGCGACCGAGCCCTACGGCGTGAAGATGTTCCGCTCGATCCTCGTCAACCGCATCAAGGTGCAGGGCCTGATCGTATTCGACTGGCTGGAGCGGTATCCCGAGGGCAACAAGGCGCTGCAGGAACTCGCGGCCGCCGGCAAGCTGAAGACGCGAGAGTCCGTTCTCGAGGGTATCGAGCAGGCGCCGCGCGGACTGGTCGGCCTGCTCAAGGGCGAAAACTTCGGCAAGCAGCTGGTCAAGCTCGCCTAGCGCGCGTCAGGCGCGCTCCTTTTATCGCGCGCCGCGCGCTCGCTCGATTCTCACCCGCACCTCGGGGTGCGTGGACAGGAAGTCAGGCACCTCCCGGCCGCCGGGCCGCGCCTTCTCCATCCGCTCCAGGATCGTTGCGAACGCCTCCAGCGGGATCTTCCTGCGCGCGAGGTAGTCGAGCGCGAAGTCGTCGGCCTCGCGCTCGAAGTCGCGCGAGAACTTCATCTGCAGGAGCAGGGTCGGAGCCGCCGCGACCAGCGAGGTGAGCGCGGAGAGGTCGCCGATCGTCACCGCCACGATCAGGGCGGCCGTCGAGTCCTGCAGCGCGTGGCGCAGGATGTGGCGCTGGCGCTGGTGGCCGAATTCGTGCGCGAGCACCGCCTCGATCTCGCGGTCGTCCTTTGCGAGCAGGACCAACTCGTCGGTGAGGACGATGATGCCTGCGGGCAGCGCGAGCGCGTTGGCGCCGGCGCGGCCGCCGGCGCGGAACTCGATGCGATCCGAATTTTCGCCGCCCGCGCCGCCGCTGATGTCGGCGGCCATGCGCGCATGCAGCTTGCGCAGCGCGTCCTGGCGCTCGGGCGGCAGCTTGCTGGGCCGAAGCACGAAGCGGTCGAGCGCGGAGAGCGCATCGCGGCCCAGGATCTGCTCGGTCTCCGCCGGCAGCGCGAACGCGACCTGCTTGGCGGCCGCCGGCACGCCCCAGAAAAGGATCGCCCAGGCGGCGGCGCCGGTCACCACGAGCGCCAGGAACGCGTAGCGCAGGCTGCCCTCCCAGCGCGTGAGCAGGCGCGAGCCGAAGCGCGCGCTCGCGGAGAACATCGCGTCCACCGCGTCGTTGTCCGCCGTCTCGCACTGCGCCCCGTCCGGCAGGTAGAGCCGCCGCCGGCTCGCGCCGATGCGCTCGGAAGCGCGCACTTCTCCGAAAGGCCAAGAGCGGTCGACGGGGCCGCCGCGCGCGTGCAGGCGCCCGCCCTCCAGCCAGATCTCGACCGGCTGGCCATCGGTGGACTTGCCGTCGAAGTAGATTCCCCGCACCTTGCCTACAGGCCGATGTCGAAGCCGAGCAGCTCGCCGGCCTCGTCGCCCACTGCCGCAAAGTCCTCGGCGGCCGCGGCGAGGAACTTCGCCGGGCCGTCGGGCGCCTGCACCGTCATGCGCTCCAGCTTGTAGCGGGCGGTACGGACCGCGGCCCAGGGCAGGAGCAGGCCGAGCGTGAGAATCACGCCGATCGTGTTGACAATGTAGAGGCCGGCGAGCCCGCCGGTGGACCAGCCGCAGTCGAAGCGGATGGCGCCCAGGGCGGTATTGCGCCAGGCGACGCGCGCGAACGTCGCCTCGGCGTAGGCGCGCAGCAGCAGGTAGAGGGGCAGCAAGCCGATCCCGAAGGTTAGGACGCTGCCGACGGCGAAGCCGATGAAGGCGAGCAGCACTTTCAGCGCGGCCTTGTAGTACTCGCCCGTGGTCGCCGAGAACGCGAATCGCTGGCTGCCGTAGGCGCTGTTTTCGACGAACAGGCGCCGCTTCATCGCCAGGTACCAGGGGTAGGCGATGCCGAGCGTGAGCGGAACGAGCAGCACGGCGATCAGCAGCACGCTGAAGATCTGGATCTTGCTGCCGCGCCAGGCGAAGCGGATGTTGCGGTGCATGGAGTTGCGCGCGTTGAACTGCAGCGCGCGCTGGACGATCCAGGGAAGCAGCACGAGCGCGCCCGCAGTGAGAGCGACCGAGAGCAGCGGCAGCGTGCCCTGCGCGAGCGAGTAGATCGCGAACAGTCCGACCACGAGCAGGCGTCCCTTGAGGATCGCCACCGGATTGCCGGTGTACTCGAACGCCGCCCCCTCGAGCAGCGTGCTGCCGTAGAAGTAGCGCTTGCGTCGCACTTTCGCCCAGGGCGAGTACAGGCCGAGCGTGATGACCGTGAGGCACAGGTTGACGATCCAGATGCGGAAATACTCGCCGGCGCTGCCCGTGAACTGCAGCGCGACGGGCGCCGCCTGCTGCGGCTGCGCAGCCGGCGAATCGGTTCGCTCCACGTAGGCCCTCCCGAGGGCAATCTGTTTACAATCGCCGTCCTATGATCGAACTCTACACTTGGCCGACGCCGAACGGCCACAAAGTCCACATCATGCTCGAGGAGACGGGCATGCCCTACAACGTGCACGCGATCGACATCGGCGCCGGCGACCAGTTCAAGCCGGAGTTCCTCAAGATCTCCCCCAACAACAAGATGCCGGCGATGGTCGACACCGACGGCCCGGAGGGCAAGGGCAAGCCCTTCGCGCTCGCGGAATCCGGCGCCATGCTTCTCTACCTCGCCGCGAAGACCGGCCGGTTCCTGCCCACGGACCTGCGCAAGAAGTGGCAGGTGACGCAGTGGCTCATGTTCCAGATGGGCCACATCGGCCCGATGCTGGGCCAGGCGCACCACTTCCTTCAGTACGCGCCGGAGAAGATCGAGTACGCGATGAACCGCTACAGGAACGAGGCCAACCGGCTCTACATGGTCGTCGACCGGCGCCTGAAGGAGTCGAAGTATCTCGCCTGCGACGAATACACCATCGCCGACATGGCGACCGTCCCCTGGCTGCGCTTTCCCGAGCGCCAGGGCGTGAATATCGACGAATACCCGGCGCTGAAGGCCTGGCGCGACGGCATCTACGAGCGTCCCGCGGTGAAGAAGGCCTTCACCGTGCTCGCCGACCGGCGCCGTCC
>JAYRND010000137.1:0-2857 GCA_041904885.1 Burkholderiales bacterium | reverse complement strand
TCCGACCTCGGCGGCACGATGCGTCTCGGCGCCCAGAAATGCCCGGTGGAGAAGGACACGCTGGCGTCCTCGGTCTACGGAGCCGAGGTCAGCGAGCGGCACCGGCACCGCTACGAGGTAAACAACGTCTACGTGCCGCAGCTGGAAGCCAGGGGCTACAAGGTCTCGGCGCGCACTCCGAGCGAGAACCTGCCCGAGATGATGGAGCTGCCCGGGCATCCGTTCTTCTTCGGCGTGCAGTTCCACCCCGAGTTCACTTCGACCCCCCGCGGCGGCCACCCGCTGTTCAAGGCGTTTGTGAACGCGGCGCTCAAGTACAGGGCGAATGCAAAGCGGCCGGGCGGCGCGCTTTCCGTTGTTGCCGCGTGAAACTCTGCGGCTTCGACGTCGGCCTCGACAGGCCGCTCTTTCTCATCGCAGGGCCCGATACGCTGGAGAGCGAGCAACTCTGCCTGGACGTGGCCGGCCAGCTGAAGGAGGCTACCGCGCGGCTGAAAATGCCGTACATCTTCAAGGGCTCCTTCGACAAGGCGAACCGCACCTCGGGCTCGAGTTACCGTGGCCCGGGCGTGGCGGATGGATTGAAGATTCTTTCCGCCGTAAAGAAGCAGATCCAGGTTCCCGTGCTCACGGATGTCCACGAGGACACGCCGCTCGCCGAGGTGGCCGCGGTGGTGGACGTCATCCAGACACCCGCGTTTCTGTGCCGTCAGACCAATTTCATCCGCGCCGCGGCGCGGCAGGGCAAGCCGCTCAACATCAAGAAGGGTCAGTTCCTGTCGCCCTGGGAGATGCAGAACGTCGTCGACAAGGCGCGCGGCACAGGCAACCAGCAGGTCATGGTCTGCGAGCGCGGCTTCAGCTTCGGCTACAACAACCTGGTCGTGGACATGCGCGGCCTCGCGGTCATGCGCGCGACGGGCTGCCCGGTGGTGTTCGACGCCACCCATTCGGTGCAGCTGCCGGGCGGGCAGGGCAGCGCGAGCGGCGGGCAGCGCGAGCACATTGCGGTGCTGGCGCGCGCGGCGGTGGCCGCGGGCGTGGCCGGCGTGTTCATGGAAACGCACCCGAAGCCGGACGAGGCGCTGTGCGACGGGCCCAATTCCTTCCCGCTCGCAATGATGGGCGAAATGCTGGAGACGCTGGCCGAACTTGACCGCGTCACGAAGAGAAACGGATTCATCGAGAACAAGGTGAAAAGCGCATGAGCTCGATCGTCGACATCGTTGCAAGGGAGATCCTGGACTCGCGCGGCAATCCGACCGTGGAGGCGGATGTGCTGCTTGAGTCGGGCGCCATGGGGCGCGCGGCCGTGCCCTCGGGCGCTTCCACCGGCAGCCGCGAGGCGATCGAGCTGCGCGACGGGGACGCGAAGCGCTACGGCGGCAAGGGCGTGCTGAAGGCCGTGGAGGCGGTGAATACGGAGATTTCGGAGGCGATCGTGGGACTGGATGCCTCGGAGCAGGCCTTCATCGACAAGACGCTGGCAGACCTGGACGGGACCGAGAACAAGTCGCGCCTGGGCGCCAACGCGACCTTGGCGGTGTCCATGGCCGCGGCCAAGGCGGCCGCCGAGGAGTCGGGCCTGCCGCTGTACCGCTATTTCGGCGGCTCGGGGCCGATGCAGACGCCGGTGCCGCTGATGAACGTCATCAACGGCGGCGCGCACGCCAACAACAACCTCGACATGCAGGAGTTCATGATCGTGCCCGCCGGCGCGAAATCATTCCGCGAAGCCCTGCGTTGTGGTTCCGAAATTTTCAATTCCTTGAAACAGATCATCAACAGGAAGGGAATGTCGACGTCCGTAGGCGACGAGGGCGGCTTCGCGCCCAACCTGCCCACGCACGCTGCGGCGATCGAGCTGATCCTGGAGGCCGTGGACAAGGCGGGCTACGCGGCGGGCCAGGACGTGCTGCTGGCGCTCGATTGCGCGGCGAGCGAGTTCCACAAGGACGGCAAGTACGTCCTCGCCTCGGAGAACCTGAGCCTCGACGCCCAGGGGTTCTGCGACTACCTGGCCGCGCTTGCGGACAAGTACCCGATCGTCTCGATCGAGGACGGGATGGCCGAGTCCGACTGGGCGGGCTGGAAGCTGCTCACCGGGCGTCTGGGCGCCAAGGTACAGCTCGTCGGCGACGACCTCTTCGTCACCGACACGAAGCTCCTGCGCCAGGGCGTCAAGGAGCGCGCCGCGAACGCGATCCTGATCAAGGTCAACCAGATCGGCACCCTCTCGGAGACCTTCGCCGCAATCGAGCTCGCCAAGCGCTCGGGCTATGGCACGGTGATCTCGCACCGCTCGGGCGAGACCGAGGACACGACCATCGCGGACATCGCGGTCGGGGTCAACGCGCTGCAGATCAAGACCGGGTCGCTGTCGCGCTCGGACCGCACCGCGAAGTACAACCAGCTCCTGCGCATCGAGGAAGACCTCGGCGACTCGGTGAGCTATCCGGGCAGGGACGCGTTCCTCGCGCTGCGATGAAAGCGCTCGCCGGCCTCCTCGCCGCCCTGATCGTCGCCATCCAGTACCCGCTCTGGCTGGGCAAGGGCGGCTGGCTGCGCGTCTGGGACGTGGACCGGCAGCTCTCGGCGCAGGCGGACAAGAACGCGCGGCTGGAGGCGCGCAACGACGCGCTCGCCGCCGACGTCAAGGACCTGAAGCAGGGGTTCGAGGCGATCGAGGAGCGCGCGCGCTACGAGCTCGGCATGGTGAAGGGCGACGAGCTCTTCTTCCAGGTGCCGGCAAAAAAATAGCCGGGGCGGGGCCCCGGCCGCATCCCGCGGGCGCGCGGCGCCCGCTCAGTCGATCTTCGCGAAGCGCGATTCCGGCCGGTCGTCGGACTTGTAAACC
>JAYRND010000136.1:0-10931 GCA_041904885.1 Burkholderiales bacterium | reverse complement strand
GGGCGATGGGCTGGCGCCCGGAAGACCGCATGCCGGAGCTGTTCGCCAAGGCGGTGCAGGGCATGAAGGCGGGCGAGATCAGCGGCGTGCTGCGCTCGCCCGGTGGCTTTCACATCGTCAAGCTCGTCGACCGCCGCGGCGCCGCGGCGGGCGTGCAGGTGCAGCAGACGCGCGCGCGGCATATCCTGATCCGCACCAACGAGGTGACCTCGGAAGCGGAGGCGCAGCGGCGCCTGGCGGACCTTCGCGAGCGCATCGTCACCGGCGGAGCGGACTTCGCGGAACTCGCGCGGCTGCATTCTGCCGACGGCAGCGCTTCGAAGGGTGGCGACCTGGGCTGGCTGCTGCCGGGCGACACGGTGCCCGATTTCGAGCGCGCCATGGACGCGCTCAAGATCAACGAGGTCAGCCAGCCGGTGAAGTCGCCGTTCGGCTACCACCTCATCCAGGTGCAGGAGCGGCGCGCCGCCGGCCTGTCGGACGAGCGCAAGCGCATGCAGGCGCGCCAGACCATCAAGGAAAGGAAGGCCGAGGAGGCCTACCAGGACTGGCTGCGCCAGCTGCGCGACCGCACCTACGTCGAGATGCGCCTCGAGGACAAGTGAGGCCGAGAAAAAGGTTCGGCCAGCACTTCCTGCACGACCCCGGAGTACTCCAGCGCATCGTCGAGGCCATCGGCCCCGCGCGCGGCGACGCCGTCGTGGAAATCGGGCCGGGCGAGGGCGCGCTCACGCGGCCGCTTCTCGAGCGGCTCGACCGGCTGACGGCGATCGAAATCGACCGGGATCTCGCCGCGCGGCTTGCAGGCGATTTTCCGCCTGAAAGGCTTTCCCTGCTCTGCGCCGACGCGTTGACGGTGGATTTCGCGTCGTTTCCCGCGGGAGTTCGCATCGTCGGCAACCTTCCCTACAACATCTCCACCCCGCTGCTGTTCCACCTTGCGCAATACGCCTGCCGCGTGCGCGACATGCACTTCCTGCTGCAGCGCGAAGTCGTCGAGCGCATGGTCGCGAAGCCCTCGACGCCCGACTACGGGCGGCTCTCGGTCATGCTGCAGGTGCGCTTCGCGATGAAGAAGCTGTTCAACGTGCCCGCCGCCGCATTCCGCCCGCCGCCGAAGGTGGAATCGGCCGTGGTGCGCCTGGTCCCGCTCGAGAGCGCAGAGATCCCGGAGAGGTTTGCCGATGTGGTTCGAAAGGCGTTCAGCGCGCGCAGGAAGACGCTGCGCAACGCGCTGGGTCTGACGCCCGAGGACTTCGAGGAATTGAAGCTGGACCCGAAGCTCAGGCCGGAGAACCTCTCGCCCGCCGACTACCTGAGGATCAGCGCTCGAGGATCGCGGTGACGCCCATGCCGCCGGCGGTGCAGACCGAGATCAAGCCTCGGCCCGAGCCGCGCTGCTCGAGCTCCTTGGCGAGCGTGGCGACGATGCGCGTGCCGGTGGCTGCAAAGGGGTGCCCGAGCGCAAGGCTCGAGCCGACCGGGTTCATCTTCGCGCGGTCGATCGCGCCGAGTGCGGCGTTTCGGCCGAGCCGCGTCCGGCAGTAATCTTCGGATTCCCAGGCCTTCAGCGTGCAGAGCACCTGCGCGGCGAAAGCCTCGTGGATCTCGTAGATGTCGAAGTCCTGCAGCGAAATGCCCTGCCGGTCGAGCATCTGCGGCACCGCGTAGGTTGGCGCCATGAGCAGGCCTTCCTTGGGCCCCTTCATGCCGGCGTAGTCCACCGCCGCCGCGGCGTAGTCGACGAAGCGCGCCTGCATGGGAAGCCCGCGCGCCTTCGCCCATTCCTCGGAGGCAAGGAGCACGCACGAGGCGCCATCGGTCAACGGCGTGCTGTTGGCCGCGGTGAGCGTGCCCGCGCCGCTGCGGTCGAACGCGGGCTTGAGCTTCGCCATCGCTTCCAGGCTCGCGTCCTCGCGCAGGTTGTTGTCGCGCATCAGTCCCGCGAACGGCGGGACGAGGTCGTCGTAGAAGCCAGCCTTGTACGCCGCCGCGCCCTTCTTGTGGCTCGCGAGCGCGAGCTCGTCCTGCGCCTCGCGCGTGATGCCCCATTCCTTGGCCATGGCCTCGGTGTGCTCGCCCATCGACATGCCGGTGCGCGGCTCGGCCACGCCCGGCGCCACCGGCCTGAGGTGCCTCGGGCGCAGCCCGAACCAGGGGGCGAGGCGCTCCCCGAAGGAGCGTCCGCGCGCGCTGGTGAGCAGGATCTCTGCCAGCCCGTCGCTGTGCACGATCGGCACGACGCTCGCGGTGTCCACGCCGCCCGCGATCGCGCAGTCGATCTCGCCCAGCGCGATGCGGTGCGCGAGCTGCGCGGTCGCGGTCAGGCTGGTGCCGCAGGCGCGTTGCAGGTCGTAGGCCGGCGTGCGCGGGTCGAGGCCGCTGCCGAGCGTCGCCTCGCGCGCGAGGTTCCAGTCGCGGGGATGCTTGATGACCGCGCCGGCGGCAAGCTCGCCGAGCCGCTCGCCTTTCAGCCCGAAGCGCTCCACCAGCGCGCGCACCGCCGCGGTGAGCATCTCCTGGTTGCCGATCCTCGCGTAGGCTGTGCCGCTGCGCGCGAAGGGAATGCGCGCGCCGCCCACGATCACCGCGTCGCGCGTCGCGCGGTTCACTTTCGCTGGATGAACTCGATCTTGTAGCCGTCGGGGTCCTGCACGAAGGCGATCACGGTGGTGCCGCCCTTCACCGGTCCCGCCTCGCGCGTGACCGTGCCGCCCTTCGCTTTCACCGCGGCGCAGGCCTTGGCGACGTCGGGGAATTCGAGCGCGATATGGCCGAAGCCCGCGCCCAGGTCGTACTTGTCCACGCCGTAGTTGTAGGTGAGCTCGATCACCGCCTGCTTGTCCTCGCTATCGTAGCCGACGAAGGCGAGCGAGTATCTCTGCTCGGGCCGGTCGGTGGTGCGCAGCAGCTTCATGCCGAGCACCTCGGTGTAGAACTTCACGGAACGATCCAGGTCGCCGACCCGGAGCATGGTGTGCAGCATTCTCATCGGTGTGTTTTCCTCATATTCTGGGCAGGGTGGCTGCGTCGCGCTCGATGCGCTCGCGCGCCTCGCGCCAGTGAGGATACAGCCATTCGACCAGCGCCCAGAAGCGCTCCGAATGGTTGAGTTCCACCAGGTGCGCCACCTCGTGCGCAACCACGTAGTCGGCCAGCTCCGGCGCGAAGTGCACGAGCCGCCAGGAAAGGCGGATGCGGCCGCTTGACATGCACACGCCCCATTGCCTGCGGGCGTTGGAGAGCCGCAGCGGAGGCGGCGGCAGGCCGATGCGCGCCGCGTAGTGCGCGACGCGCGGCGTGAGCAAGGCGAGCGCGCGCGCCCTCAGCCAGGCGAGCAGCAGGCTCCGCACCGCGCCGCGGCGCTCCGGCCGCGGCAGGCTCAGCCGCAGCTCCTCGCCCGCGAGGCTCACCGCGGCCTTCGCCTGTGCAATCACCAGCACGATCTCGCGCCCTTCGAGCGGCAGTGTTTCGCCATGCTCGCCGTAGATCGTGCGCGGCGCGCCGGCAGCGGCGCGCTCCTCGAGCTTGCGCAGGATCCATCCCGCCTTCTGCTGCAGGAAGCCCTCGACATCGCGCCAGGGCGCGCGCAGCGGCGCGTTCACTCGCAGGCCATCCTCGCTGATGCGGAGGGCGATCGTGCGCCGGCGCCGGCGCTGGAAGCGGTACTCGACTGGCCGGCCCTCGAGCAGCGCCACGCGCAGCGGCGCCGCGCCCGCGTGCGGCGGGTCGTCAAACAGGGTCAGCTGTCCAGGGTCTTCTGCTGCGCTTCGATCCACTCTTCCGCCATCGCGTTGATCGTCTCCGGGTCGCGCCCGGCGCTCTCGATCGCCGGACCGATCCGCACCCGCACCTCGCCCGGATACTTGAAGAACGAGTTGCGCGGCCAGAACCTGCCCGCATTGTGCGCTACCGGCACGACCGGCGCACCGGCGTGCGCCGCCAGCCAGGCGCCCCCCAGCTGGTACTTGCGGCGGGTGCCCACCGGCACCCGCGTGCCCTCCGGGAACACTACCACCCAGAAACCCTGCTGCAGCCGCACCTTGCCGCGGCGCGCCATCTGGCGCAGCGCCGACAGTCCCCGCCCGCGGTCGATGGGAATCGGGCTCATCAGCGCGAGCCCCCAGCCGAAGAACGGCAGCCAGAGGAGATCGCGCTTGAGCACGTGCACCTGCGGCGGGAAGATCTGCTGGAAGGCGAGCGTTTCCCACGCGGACTGGTGCTTGGCGAGGATCACGGACGGGACGGCGGGCAGGTACTCGCGGCCCTCGACCCGCCAGCGGATGCCGCACAGCGCGCGCAGGCACCAGAGCATCAGCCGCGACCAGCCGGAGATCACCCGGTAGCGCGCCATGCGCGGCAGCGGCGCGGCGGCAAGCGCGAGAACCGCGTAGGGCGGGGTGATCAGAAGCAGCGCGAGCCAGAACAGGGCCGAGCGCAGGAGGATCATGGGCGCGCGGGCCGTCGCGGCCGGATCAGCCGGCGAGGCGCGCCGCGACCGCGGCGAGGTCGGCGAAGATCTCCGTTCCCGGGGGCAGGCCGCCGGCAGCGCGGGTCTTCTTGCCCTTGCCGGTGAGGACGAGATAGGGCTTCGCGCCGGCCGCCGCCGCCGCTTCGAGGTCGCGCAGCGAATCGCCGATCATCGGCACGCCCTCGAGCTCGACGTCCATGCGCGAGGCGATCTCGCGCAGCAGTCCCGGCTTGGGCTTGCGGCATTCGCAGTTCGAATCGGCGGCATGCGGGCAGAAGAAGATCGCATCGATGCGGCCGCCCGCGAGGCTGACGGTGCGGTGCAATTCGGCGTGGATCGCGTTCAGCGTCGCCATGTCGAACAGGCCCCGCGCGATGCCCGATTGGTTGGTCGCCACCGCCACCCGCCAGCCGCCCTGCGTGAAGCGCGCGATCGCCTGCAGGCTGCCCGGGATCGGCTTCCACTCGGCCGGCGACTTGATGTACTGGTCGCTGTCCTCGTTGATGGTGCCGTCGCGGTCGAGGATCACCAGTTTCATGTCGCGAGGCGGGAAATGTCGGCGACGCGATTCATCGCCTGGCGCAGGTCGCGCAGCAGCGCGAGGCGGTTGAGCCGGACCTTCCTGTCTTCGGCCATGACCATGACTTTGTCGAAGAAGGCGTCGACCGGCGCCTTGAGGACCGCGAAGCTCTTCAGATAGCCGGTGTAATCGCCTTTTTCGTAGAGCGGCTTCGCCTTCTCGGACGCGGCGCGAATGGCTTCCAGCAGAGCGCGTTCCGCCGGCTCCGTCAGCGCGCTCAGGTCGGCGTTTACGGGGGTCTCACCCTTTGCTTCCGCCTGCCGAAGGATGTTTGCGACACGTTTGTTCGCCGCGGCGAGGCTTTCGGCCTCCGGCAGCGCCTGGAACGCCTTCACCGCCGCCAGCTGGTCCAGGACGATGGCGAGGCTGGTCGGATGCATGCTCAGCACGGCGTCGATTTGCAGCGTCGAGAAACCCTGTTCCCTGAGATAGCCGGCAAAGCGGTCATAGACGAACCCGACAAGCTCCACCGGTGCCTGGCTTTTGAACGGCTCGAAAGCGGCCCTCGCCAACTCGGCGATCGAGAGGTTCAGCTTGCCCTCTACGAGGATGCGCACGACGCCGAGCGCCGCGCGCCGCAGGCCGAAGGGGTCCTTGTCGCCGGTCGGCTGCTGGCCAATGCTGAACAGGCCCGCAATCGCGTCGAGCTTGTCCGCGAGCGCGACCGCGCAGGCGACCGCGCCCTCCGGCAGCCGGTCGCCGGCGAAGCGCGGCCGGTAGTGGGCCTCGATCGCGTCGGCGACCTCCGCCGGCTCCTGGTCGTGCAGCGCGTAATAGCGCCCCATGACTCCCTGCAGCTCGGGGAATTCGCCGACCATGCCGGTGAGCAGGTCCGCCTTGGCGAGCCAGGCCGCGCGCTCGGCGAGCGCCGCGTCGGCCTTGAGCTGCCGCGCGATCTTGCCGGCGAGCAGCTGGATGCGCTCCACACGCTCGAGCTGGCTGCCGAGCTTGTTGTGGTAGACCACCTTGCCAAGCTGCGGCACCCGTTCCTCGAGCCGAGTCTTGCGGTCCTGGTCGTAGAAGAAGCGCGCGTCCTCCAGCCGCGGCCGCACCACACGCTGGTTGCCGCCGATGATGTGGCGCGGGTCGGCGGTCTGCATGTTCGAGACCACGAGGAACTTCCCCGTCAGCCTTCCGGCGGCGTCGAACAGCGGGAAGTACTTCTGGTTCTGCCGCATGGTGAGGATCAGGCACTCCTGCGGCACCGCGAGGAAGGCCTGGTCGAACTCGGCCGCGTACACGCTCGGGAACTCGACCAGCGCCGCGACCTCGTCGAGCAGCGTCTGGTATTCGCCGAGGCTCGCCTTCAACTCCCCGGATTTTTCGTTCAAAAGCCTCTCGATTTCACCCCGGCGCGCGGCGAAATCGACGATGACCTTGCCCTCGTCCTTCAGTTTCTTCTCGTATTCGTCCGCGCCCGCGAGCGAGATTTCCGCCTTGCCCATGAACCGGTGCCCTCGCGTCGTCCTGCCCGACTTCAGGCCCAGCACTTCGCCCGGCACCACCCTGGTCCCATGCAGCATCACCAGCCCGTGCACCGGCCGCACGAACTGCGCCTCCCCTGCGCCCCAGCGCATCACCTTCGGTATTGGAAGCTTCTTCAGCGCTTTCTCGACGATCTCCGCAAGCACCGCATCCAGCGTAACGCCGGTGTGCTTCACGTTTGCGACGACGATCTCGCCTTTCGGGGTTTGCCGACGCTGCAGCATCTCGACGGAGACGCCATGTTTTCTGGCGAATCCTTCCACCGCTTTGGCATTCGTGCTGACCGGCCCGTCCACCAGGCTCTCGGAATCGAGACCCGTCGAGCGAACTTTCTCGATGAGCATGGCCAGTCGACGCGGTGTTGCGAACACGTGCTTTCGCGGGTCGCGATTCCGCAGTCGATGCCTGATGAGTTCCGAAGTCACCTCTTCGGCAAAAGCCTCGCCGAGTTGCCTCAGCGATTTAGGTGGCAGTTCTTCGGTAAGAAGCTCGACCAGAAGAGTCGCGTCGCTCACTTCTTCACCATCGGGAAACCGAGCCGCTCGCGCGACTCGTAGTAGGCCTGCGCCACGGCGCGGGCGAGGGCGCGCACGCGGCCGATGTAGGCGGCGCGCTCGGTGACCGAAATGGCGCCGCGCGCATCGAGCAGGTTGAAGGTGTGCGAGCTCTTGAGCACCATCTCGTAGGCGGGCAGAACGCATTGGGCGTCCACGAGCCTCTTGGCTTCCTGTTCAAAGCTCTTGAACAGATCAAAAAGCAGTTCGACATTCGCCAGCTCAAAGTTGTAGCGGGACTGTTCGACCTCGTTCTGGTGGTAGACGTCGCGATAGGTGACTCCCGGCGTCCAGACCAGGTCGAACAGGTTGTCCTTGCCCTGCAGGTACATCGCCAGGCGTTCCAGGCCGTCGGTGATCTCGCCCAGCACCGGCCTGCAGGGCAGCGACCCCACCTCCTGGAAGTAGGTGAACTGCGTGATCTCCATGCCGTCCAGCCACACTTCCCAGCCCAGGCCCCAGGCGCCCAGCGTCGGCGATTCCCAGTCGTCCTCCACGAAGCGGATGTCGTGCTCCTGCGGATTGACGCCCAGGCTCTGCAGCGACTCGAGGTAGATGTCCTGGATGTCGGCGGGAGAGGGCTTGAGCGCGACCTGGTACTGGTAGTAGTGCTGCAGGCGGTTCGGGTTGTCGCCGTAACGGCCATCCTTCGGCCGGCGCGAGGGCTGCACGTACGCCGCGTTCCAGGGCTCCGGCCCGATCGCACGCAGGAACGTCGCGGTGTGGAAGGTGCCGGCGCCCATCTCCATGTCGTAGGGCTGCAGCAGCGCGCAGCCGCGGCGGTCCCAGAAGTCGTTGAGGCGCAGGATGAGTTGCTGGAAGGTGAGCATCGGAAGAGCGGCGGGCAGCGCAGATTCTAGCGGCTGCGCGCCGCCAGGGCGCAGCCGAGAAGGATCGCGATGCACAGCGCGAGCGCGGGCAGATCGCCGAAGCGCGCGTAGGGCGTGGCGCCCGAGCGCCCGTACGCCTCGCTGTCGAGCCGCCCTTCCGTGAACTGCGGCAGCTGCGCGAGCACCTTGCCGTCGCTCGCGATCACCGCGGTGACGCCGGTATTGGTGGCGGTGAGCATCATCCGCCCGGTCTCCAGCGCGCGCATGCGCGCGATCTGCAGGTGCTGTCCCGGGGCGAGCGAATCGCCGAACCAGGCGACATTGGAGACGTTGACGAGCAGCGTGGCGTCCTGCAGGCGCTGCACCACTTCCCGGCCGTAGGCGTCCTCGTAGCAGATGCTCACCGCGACGCGCTCGCCTGCGACCGGCAGGGGCCGCTGCAGCGGGTCGCCGCGCGAGAAGTCGGACAGCGGTATGCGCAGCACACCGAGGATCCAGCCGAAGCCGGGGGGCACGAACTCGCCGAAGGGCACGAGGTGCACCTTGTCGTAGGCGGCCGGCGCGGAAGCGCCCAGGCTGATCACGCTGTTCAGGTACACGCCGGGCTCCCGGCGTAGCGGCACCCCGAGCAGCAGGTCGCCGCCGTTGCGCAGCGCCGCGGCCTTCAGCCGCTCCACGTAGGCGGGGTTCACGAGGTCGAGAAAGCGCGGCAACGCGGTCTCGGGAAGCACGATCAGGCGCGCGCGGCTGCCTTCGGCGAGCCGGGCATATGTCTCGAGGGTGCGCTCGTAACGGGCAGGGTCGAACTTGAGTCCCTGCGGCACGTTGCCCTGCACGAGGCTGACGCTGAGCGCGTTGCCCGTGGACGAGGTCCAGGCGATCTCCTGCAGCGCGGCGCCCGCAAGGCCGATCGCGGCGAAGCCCGCGGCGGCCGCGATGCGCGCTTGTCCGACGGCGATCATCCACAACAGGACCGCTGCGCCCGCAGTGAGCAGGGAAAGCAGGTAGGTGCCGCCAAGCGGCGCAAAGCCTGCGAGCGGCGAATCGATCGCCGCGTAGCCGGCCGAGAGCCAGGGAAAACCGGTGAGGATCGTCCCGCGCAGCCATTCGGCGAGCACCCATAACGGCGGAATCGCGAGCGGCCGCAGTCCGGCGCGCGGCAGCCGCGCCTGCGCCCAGCCTGCGAGCGCCGGGAACAGGGCGAGGAACGCGCAGAAGCCGAACGTGGCGAAGGCGGCGAGCGGCGCCGGCATTGCGCCGAAGCGGTGCAGGCTCACGTACACCCAGGACACGCCGGCGAGAAAAAAGCCCAGCCCGAACAGCCAGCCGGCGAGAAACGCGGCGCGCGGGGTGGCGGCCCGCGCCCAGAGATGAACGAGGACCGCGAGCGCGGCCAGCGTCGCCGGCGGGAAATCGAAGGGAGAAAACCCGAGCACGGCCGCCGCGCCGGCGCAAATTGCGGCGGCTGGCTGCCGGACGGTCACGTCCTTGGCTTTTCCACGATCAGCGTGTACACGCGCCGGCTGTCGGCGCGCAGCACCTGGAACTTGAGGCCGGCGATCGACAGCGATTCGCCGCGGCGCGGCAGCCGCCCCAGGTGCGCGATGACGAGGCCGCCCACGGTGTCGTGCTCCTCGTCGGAGAAGTCGGTGCCGAAGGCGGCGTTGAAGTCGGCGACCTGGGTAAGCGCCTTGACCCGGAACCTGCCGCCCGGCTCGGGCAGGATGTTGTCGCTCGCCTCGTCGAAATCGTACTCGTCCTCGATGTCGCCGACGATCTGCTCGAGCACGTCCTCGATGGTGAGCAGCCCCGCCACGCCGCCGTACTCGTCCACGACGATCGCCATGTGGTTGCGGCTGGCGCGAAACTCGCGCAGCAGCACGTTCAGGCGCTTGGATTCGGGCACGAACACCGCCGGCCGCAGCATCTCGCGCACGTCGAACGGCTCCTCGCCGGCGTAGTGGCGCAGCAGGTCCTTGGCGAGCAGCACCCCGATCACGTCGTCGCGGTTGCGGTCGATCACCGGGAAGCGCGAGTGCGCGGTGCCGATCACCTGCGGGATGAACTTCTCGACCGGATCATTGACGTCGATCACGTCCATCTGCGCGCGCGGGATCATGATGTCGCGCACCTGCATCTCGGAAACCGTGAGCGCGCCCTCGATGATCGAGAGCGCATCCGCGTCGAGCAGGTTCCGCTGGTAGGCGCTGCGCAGCAGGCGCGTAAGCGCGGCGCGGTCGGCCGGCTCGCGCAGGAACAGCGCGGAGAGCCGCTCGAGCAGGCTGGGGCGGACGGGATCGCTCATCGCGGGGAAGCGGCTATTTTACCGTCGCGCCCGGCGCGTACGGGTCGCCGTAGCCCAGGCGCCGCAGGATGCGTGCCTCCGTTCCTTCCATGCGCTCGGCGTCGGCCCGGCGCTGGTGGTCGTGCCCGCGCAGGTGCAGCACGCCGTGCACGACCAGGTGCGCGTAGTGAGCGCGCAGGGTTTTTTGTTGTTGCCGGGATTCCTTTCTGATGACCGGATGGCAGAGGACTACATCGCCGCTGCCGCCGCCGTAGGGGAAGGAAAGCACGTTGGGCGGGTAGCTTTTCGCCCTGAATTTCCTGTTCAGTTTCCTCGCCTCTGCGGCGCCCACGATGCGCAAGGCGATGACGGCGCGGCGCGGCGCCGCCGCCCGGGCGAATCGCCTGAGCAGTGCGGGTGAAGGCGCTCCCGCAACCGCCACCTGCACCGCGACCCTACTTCGCGGGCGGGTTTTCTTGCGCGTCGTTCTCGTAGGCATCGATGATGCGCGCGACGAGCGGGTGGCGCACGACGTCGGCGGCGGTGAAGTCCGTGAACGCGATGCCGCGCACGCCCTGGAGGATGCGCCGCGCCTCGACCAGCCCGCTCCTCTGGCCGCGCTGCAGGTCGATCTGCGTCACGTCGCCGGTGACCACCGCCTTGGCGCCGAAGCCGATGCGGGTAAGGAACATCTTCATCTGCTCGGGCGTGGTGTTCTGCGCTTCAT
>JAYRND010000135.1:0-14433 GCA_041904885.1 Burkholderiales bacterium | reverse complement strand
GACCCTTGCGCCCGCAGCGGTCACGATCTTGCCCCACTTGGCGCGGTCGGCAGCGACGACGCGGGTGAACTCCTCGGGCGTGCTGGTCCACAGGTCGAAGGCCTGCAGGCGAATGCGCTCGCGCATGTCGGGCGAGCGCAGCGCCTCGATCAGCTTGGCGTTCAGCTTCGCCACGATCGGCTTCGGGATTCCGGCGGGGCCGACGATCCCGAACCAGAGGTCGCTGCCCGCTTCGCTGTAACCCGGCACGCCCGACTCCTGCATGGTCGGCACTTCGGGGATGTAGGGCGAACGCCTGGCGCTGGTGACCGCGAGCGCACGAACGCGGCCGGCGCGCATCTGGGGGATGCTGGTGATCAGCACGTCGAACATGCAGGTCAGGTTGCCGGCGATCACGTCGGTCATCGCCGGGCCCGAACCCTTGTAGGGCACGTGCTCCATGGGCGCCTTGGTGAGCACCTTCAGCACTTCGCCGGACAGGTGGTTGGAGGAGCCGTTGCCCGCGGACCCGAAAGTGACCTTGCCTGGATTGGCCTTGGCATACTCAATCAGCTCGATCACCGATTTCGCAGGTACCGCCGGATGCACCACCAGCACGTTGACGTAGGAGACCGCCAGCGTGATGTGGGTGAAGTCCTTCACCGTGTCGTGCGGCAGCTTGGCGCCGTAGATGTGCGGATTGATCGAGTGCGTGCCGGTGGTCGCGAGGCCGATGGTGTAGCCGTCCGGTGGCGCCTTGGCGATGCGGTCGGTGCCGATCGAGGCGCCGGCCCCCGCGACATTCTCGACAACGACAGGCTGGCCGAGAAGCTCGGCAAGTTTCGCGGCGACCGGCCGCGAGAAGCCGTCGGTCGAGCCGCCGGGCGGGAAGGGCACGATCCAGCGCAGCGGCTTCGACGGGTACGCCTGCGCGCCGCAGGCGGCCGAGAACGCGAGCGTAAGAAGGAGCAGCAATAGCCTCATGGTCGCCTCCGCAGAAAGCGGGCGAAGGATTCGTCCGCGCCCAGGATCCAGGTGCCGAACTCGTCGAGCACGTCGTCGTTCAACTCTTCCGGCGCGAGCCGCAGCTTGGCCGGGCCGTGCTGGCGCACGTTCATCAGCTCGACGTTGATGCCGGGCTCGTCGTAGTCGGCGCGCAGCACCGCCTGGCAGGGAAACGGGCCGCTCATGACGAATACGGCGATGGCCGGCCCGGCAGCGCTCCGCCGCTCGGAAAACTCGTACTTCACGCCAAGCGCCTTCAGCCGCTCGCGGATGCGCGGTGCCTCCTGCGCCGCGACCTCGAGCGTCTCCGGCTCAGGGAAGCGCACCCGGTACTTGAGGGTCACGTAATCGGCACAGGACTTGCCGTGCAGGTCGCGCGTGCGCATGTCCGTGAACCCTTCGCCGAGAATGGTGTCGCTGCGCTCGCCGAAGAACATCACGCCCTGCGTGCCTTCGGACATCGGATTGGCCTCGTTCAGCACTGCGGCGAACTCGGACAGATAGCGGAACGCGGCGCGCAGGCGCTCGTCCACGCGCTGGATGGCCTCCAGCTTCCTGGTCTGCTCGGCCGAAACCGCGACCGCGCGGCCTGCCGCCTTCTGCTTCAGCAGGTCGATCGCGGCGCTGCGCCGCGTGCCGGCCTGCGTGACGCCGGCCTTGGCGTCGCGCTCGCGCTCGAACTCCTCGCGCATGCGCTGCTGGTCCTCGGCCCAGCGGCGGATCTCCTCCTCCTTCCGGATCCGCTCGGCCGCCTCGATGCGCAGCGTCTCCGCCTGTTGCCGCTCGAAATTGCGCGCGAACACGTCCAGGTCCTGGATCAGCGTCGAGGTTTCGCCTACCGCGCTCGCGGTCCCCGGCATCGCCTGCGAAACCACCTGCGTCTTCGCGTTCTCGATCTGCGCGCTGGCCTCGCTGGCGGAGCCGAGCTTGAGCTTACGCAGGTCCGCCGCCATGTCCGCGCCGCGCTGGTACCTCTGGTCGGGGGACTTCGCCAGCGCCCGGTCCAGGATCGCGTCAAAGGCGGCGGGAATCTGCGGGTCGATCCCGGTGACCGCCGGATGCGCCTCGCCGGCGATGCGGTGCATCACCGCGAACACGGTATTGTCGCCGGCGCGCTCGAACGGCGTGCGCCGCACGAGCATCTCATAGAGAACCACGCCCAGGGAAAAGATGTCCGAGCGGGGATCGACGGTCTGGCCCGTCACCTGCTCCGGCGACATGTATTTGGGCGAGCCGAGCGCGGAGCCCGTCTGCGTCATCGACGAGGAGGCGACGTGCGCCACGCCGAAATCGGTCAGCTTGGCACGCCAGTCGGCCGACACCATGATGTTGGCAGGCTTGATGTCGCGGTGGGTGATCTTGAAGCGTTGCGCGAGGTCGAGGCCGTCGGCGACCTGGGCCACCAGGTCGGCGATGGTCGCGAGCGGCAGGCGCGGCGTTTCGCGCAGGATCTGCGCCAGCGACCTGCCTTCGAGCAGCTCCATCGCGATGTAGGCGACGCCGTCCTGCTCGCCCACGTCGTAGATGGTCACGATGTTCGGGTGGTTGAGGCGCCCGGCGGAGCGCGCCTCGCGCAGGAATCGCTCGCGCACTTCGCCCATGATTTCCGGCGGCAGGTTGGGCAGCAGGGTCTTGATCGCCACGTCCCGCTCGATCAGCGGGTCCACCGCGCGGTGCACCGCGCCCATGGCGCCGCGCCCGAGTTCCGAAACGATCACGTAGCGACCGAACTGCGTGTGCTGCAAGCGGATGTTCCCCCGCCCTAGCTTAGCTCAGATCACCCAGGATCTAGATCGGATCCCAGGAGAACACGTCCTGCGAGCGATCGAGGCCGTAGAAGTGGGCGCGCAGGGCGGGGATCGCCTGCTCGGCGATTGCTCCCGGCGTCCAGCCTTCGGAGCGGTGCACCGACCGCAGCGGCCGGTTCTGCGACATCAGGAACAGCTCGTTCGCCCGCACCGCGAAGATCTGGCCCGTGACCTCCTGCGAGGCGTCGCTCGCGAGGTACACGGCAAGCGGCGCGATCTTGGCGGTTTCCATGCGCTTCAGCTTCTCGAGTCGCGCCTTCTGGTCCGGCGTCTCCGCGGGAATGGTGCCGATCATGCGGCTCCAGGCGAAGGGCGCGATGCAGTTGGAGGTGACCTTGTACTTGGCCATGTCGAGCGCCATCGACTTCGACAGGGCGGCGATGCCCAGCTTGGCTGCGGCGTAGTTGGCCTGGCCGAAATTGCCGATCAGCCCCGAGGTCGAGGTCATGTTGATGTAGCGCCCCGAGTTCTGGCTCTTGAAATAGGGTGCAGCGGAGCGCGACACGTAAAACGTGCCGTTCAGGTGCACGTCGATGACCGCCTTCCACTCCTCCACCGACATGTTGAAGAAGAATCGGTCGCGAAGGATGCCCGCGTTATTGACGACCGCGTCGATCCGGCCGAACGTGTCGATCGCCGTCTTGACGATGCGGTTGGCCGCCTCCCACTCCGCGACGCTGTCGGTGCTGGCAACGGCGGTGCCGCCCTTCGCCTTGATTTCCTCGACCACCTTCTGCGCGGGCCCGGCGTCCTTGCCTTCGCCGCTGACCGATGCGCCGATGTCGTTCACCACCACCTTCGCGCCGTTGGCCGCCATGGCGAGCGCGAAATCGCGCCCGATGCCGCCCCCCGCGCCCGTTACGATCACCACCTTGTCTTTGAGCATGGGCGGATGATAATGCGGTTGCGCCCTTGCAAAAAGGGGAAAGCGAGACGCCACACATGAAGACAAGACACACGTTCGCAGCGGCGCTGGTATTGCTGGCCTGGACTGTGGCCGAAGCCGCGGGCTTCATCGTAAACCCGGACCTGCTGGACCGGATCAAGCCGGGGATGACCGACAAGGAAGTGGAGGCGATCCTCGGCCCGCCGCGAAGCCGTTCGGACTTCTCGCGGATGGGCGTGGTGTCGATGGATTACGAAACGCGGATCTGGACCGACCGGTACGACATCGGCGTCATGCTCGGCCCGGACGGGCGCGTGCGCGAGGTGCAGAAAATCATGCAGTACCGCGGTGCCGCCCGGTAGCCGCGGCCTGCCGCTAGTCGCGGAAGGAGGGATCCCTCCGGTCCAGCATGCGCAGCATCGCCGGCCACTCCAGCTCGGTGATCTTGCGGCGCTGCCCCGGCCTGTAGCGGTCGTTGGTGACCCTGACGGTCTCGGGCGCCGGGTGGTTCAGCTCGGTGTTGCAGGCCATCGCCATGACCTGCGCCTGGCAAGCCTTTTCCAGCCAGTGCATGGTCACGAAGGCTTCGCACACCGTGCGGCCGGCGGTGAGCAGGCCGTGGTTGCGCAGGATCATCGCCGCGCCGTCGCCGAGGTCGCGCACCAGGCGCTCCTGCTCGTCCATGTCGATCGCCGGCCCCTCGTAGTCGTGGTAGCCGATCGTGCCGAAGAACATCGCGTTCTGGGTGAGCGGCAGCAAGCCGCACTTGAGCGCCGATACCGCCATCCCGGCGGGCGAGTGGGTGTGGATCACGCAATCGACGTCATGGCGCGCCCTGTGCACCGCACTGTGGATCACGAAACCCGCCTGGTTGATCCCGTAACCGGTGCCGGAGTCGAGCACCACCTTGCCGTCAAAGTCGATCTTGACGAGGCTGGATGCAGTGACCTCCTCGTAGGCGTAGCCGTAGGGATTGATGAGGAAGCGGCCTTCCTCGCCCGGCACGCGCCCGGAGATGTGGTTGTAGACGAGGTCGTTCATTCCGAACAGCGCGACCAGGCGGTAGCAGGCGGCGATGTCGACGCGCATCGCCCACTCCTCGCGGCTGACCTTGCTCTTGAGTGAATTCGGCTTGGCCTGCGAGAGATCGGTCATGACGCCTCCAATGCGCGAATTATAATCAACGGCCAGGGAGGCAAATCGTGGGCACGCTCAAGGGCAAGACACTGTTCATCACCGGCGCGAGCCGCGGCATCGGCCTCGCAATCGCGCTGCGGGCCGCGCGCGACGGCGCCAACGTCGCCATCGCGGCGAAATCGGACCAGCCGCACCCGAAGTTGGAGGGCACGATCCACACCGCAGCGGCGGAGGTCGAGAAGGCGGGTGGCAAGGCGCTCGCCATCGCCTGCGACATCCGCTTCGAGGAGCAGGTGCAGTCGGCGGTCGAGCGCGCGGCCGCGGCCTTCGGCGGCATCGACATCTGCGTCAACAACGCCAGCGCGATCTCGCTCACGCCGAGCACCGCGACCGACATGAAGCGCTACGACCTGATGCATGGCATCAACGCGCGCGGCACGTTCCTCGTCTCGAAAACCTGCATTCCGTACCTCAGGAAGGCGGCGAACCCGCACATCCTGATGCTTTCGCCGCCGCTTGACATGAACGTGAAGTGGTTCGCGCCCCACGTCGCCTACACCATGGCGAAGTACAACATGAGCATCATCGCCCTGGGCCTGTCGGGCGAGCTGAAGGGCGACGGCATCGCCGTCAACGCGCTGTGGCCGCGTACCACCATCGCCACCGCGGCAGTGCGCAACCTGCTGGGCGGGGACGCGCTGATGCGCATGAGCCGCACGCCGGAGATCATGGGCGACGCCGCGCACCTGATCCTCACGCAGGACGCGAAGAGCTTCACCGGGAAATTCTGCATCGACGACACGCTGCTCTATGAGCACGGCGCAAAGGATTTCGAGAAGTACCGCGTGGATCCGTCTGCGGAACTCGCGCCGGACTTTTTCGTGCCCGACAGCGTGCCGCCGCCGCCCGGCGTGAAACTCGCACGGCCGCGCCGCTAGCGCCGCCCTGCGCCGCGGAGCGGCAAGCTATAATTCCAGCCCTTTTCTCCCGCAGCCCAAGCCCATGAAAGTCCTGGTCAGCGTCAAGCGCGTCATCGATTACAACGTCAAGGTGCGGGTCAAGGCCGACGGCACCGGCGTCGAGACCGCCAACGTCAAGATGTCGATGAACCCGTTCGACGAGATCGCTGTGGAGGAGGCCGTGCGTCTGAAGGAGGCGGGCGCCGCCACGGAAATCGTCGCGGTTTCGTGCGGCGTGCAGGCTTGTCAGGAGACTTTGCGCACCGCGCTCGCGATTGGCGCCGACCGCGCGATCCTCGTGGAGACGAACGAGGAATTGCAGCCTCTTGCCGTTGCGAAAATATTGAGTTCAATTTGTAAAAAAGAGGCGCCTCAACTGGTCATTCTGGGCAAGCAAGCGATCGACGACGACGCGAACCAGACTGGCCAGATGCTCGCGGCCCTGCTCGGATGGTCGCAGGCGACGTTTGCCTCGAAAGTCGTTCTCGAGAAGGAAAAGGCGACGGTGACCCGCGAGGTGGACGGCGGGCTGGAGACGGTCTCGATCAAGCTGCCCGCGGTGGTGACCACCGACCTGCGGCTCACCGAGCCGCGCTACGTGACGCTGCCGAACATCATGAAGGCGAAGAAGAAGGCGCTCGAGACTCTAAAGCCGGAGACGCTTGGAATTGATGTTTCTCCAAGATTAACTACCTTAAAAGTAGTGGAGCCGCCCAAGCGCAAGGCGGGCGTCAAGGTGCCCGACCCGAAGGCGCTGGTCGACAAGCTGCGCAACGAAGCGAAGGTGATCTGATGGCCATCCTCGTCATAGCGGAGCACGACCACGGCACCCTGAAAGGCGCGACGCTCAATACCGTAGCGGCGGCGCAGAAGATCGGCGGCGAGATCCACGTGCTGGTCGCCGGGCACAACGCCGACGGCGCGGCCAAGGCGGCGGCGCAGATTCCGGGCGTCGCCAAGGTGCTCAACGCCGAAGCGCCGCACCTCGGGGAGTTTCTCGCCGAGAACGTCGCCGCGCTCGTGGTTGCCATTGCGAAGGGCTACTCGCACATCCTCGCGCCGGCAACCTCCAACGGCAAGGACGTCGCACCGCGCGTGGCGGCGTTGCTCGACGTGCAGCAGGTCTCCGAGATCATCGCGGTAGAGGCGCCCGATACCTTCGTGCGGCCGATCTACGCGGGCAACGCGCTCGCCACGGTGAAGTCGAAGGACGCGATCAAGGTCATTACCGTTCGGACCACCGGCTTCGATGCCGTAGCGAAAACGGGCGGAAACGCGCCGGTGGAGGCGCTGGCGGCACCCGCGGACAGCGGCCTGTCGTCCTTCGTCAGCCGGGAAGTCTCCAAGTCGGAGCGGCCGGAGCTCACCTCTGCGAAAGTGGTCGTCTCCGGCGGGCGCGGCATGGGCTCCGGGGAGAACTTCAAGCTGCTCGAGCCGCTCGCCGACAAGCTGAACGCCGCCATGGGCGCCTCGCGCGCGGCGGTGGACGCGGGCTTCGTGCCGAACGATTGGCAGGTAGGGCAGACCGGCAAGATCGTCGCTCCCGACCTGTACGTGGCGATCGGCATTTCCGGCGCGATCCAGCACCTGGCGGGAATGAAGGACAGCCGCGTCATCGTGGCGATCAACAAGGACGAGGAAGCGCCGATCTTCCAGGTCGCCGATTACGGCATTGTCGGCGACCTGTTCAAGGTCGTGCCGGAATTGGTGGAGGAGTTGAAGAAATGAGCCAATACACCGCCCCCTTGAAGGACATGCGGTTCGTGCTGAACGAGCTGGCCGGACTGGGGGAGGTGGCGAAGCTCCCCGGGTACGAGGATGCGAGCCCGGAAACGGTCGATGCCATTCTTGAGGAGGCGTCGAAGTTCTCTTCGGAAGTCCTTGATCCTTTGAATTATTCCGGAGATCAGGAGGGCTCAGTCTGGAAGGATGGAGCCGTCACTACCCCCAAGGGTTTCCGCGAGGCCTACAGGCAGTACGCGGAGGGCGGCTGGCCTGCCCTGCCGTTCGAAGCCGCACTCGGCGGCCAGGGCCTGCCCAAGCTGGTCGCGACCGCGGTCGAGGAGATGATCACCTCGGCGAACATGTCCTTCTCGCTGTGCCCGCTGCTCACGCAAGGAGCGGTTCATGCGCTCGAGCTCGCCGGCAGCGACGCGCTGAAGAATACGTACCTCGAGAAGATGGTGGCCGGACAGTGGACCGGCACCATGAACCTGACCGAGCCGCAGGCCGGGTCTGACCTCGCGCTGGTGCGCACGCGCGCGGTCCCGCAGGGCGACCATTACCTGATCTCGGGCCAGAAAATATTCATCACGTACGGGGAGCACGACCTCGCCGAGAACATCGTCCACCTGGTGCTCGCGCGCACGCCGGACGCGCCCGAGGGCGTGAAGGGGATTTCGCTGTTCGTGGTGCCGAAGTTCCTGCCGAAGGCCGACGGCACCCCGGGCGAGCGCAACAGCGCCAAATGCGCCTCGATCGAGCACAAGCTCGGCATCCACGCGAGCCCGACCGCGGTAATGGTGTTCGAGAACGCGAAGGGCTACCTCGTCGGCGAGCTGAACCGCGGCCTGTCCTACATGTTCATCATGATGAACGCCGCGCGCTTCGGTGTCGGCCTGCAGGGCGTGTCGATCGCCGAGCGCGCCTTCCAGCGCGCGCTCGCCTACGCGAAGGAACGGCTGCAGGGCAAGGACCTCGTGCAGGGTGGGAAGACCGTGCCCATCATCCGCCACCCGGACGTGCGCCGGATGCTGATGCTGATGAAGTCGCAGACCGAGGCGGCGCGCGCCCTGGCCTACGTGGTCGCTGCGGCCATGGATACCGCGTCGCGCACGCAGGACGAGGGAGAAGCGAAGCGGCTGCAGGCGTTCATCGACCTGATGATCCCGGTGGTGAAGGGCTGGAGCACCGAGATGGGCATCGAGGTCGCTTCACTCGGCGTGCAGGTGCACGGGGGCATGGGCTTCATCGAGGAAACGGGCGCGGCGCAGCACCTGCGCGACGCGCGCATCGCCACCATCTACGAAGGCACCACCGGCATCCAGGCGGGCGACCTGCTGGGCCGCAAGATTGCCCGCGAAGGCGGGGTGACGGTGAAAGGCTGGCTCGAGGTGCTCAAGGGCCTGGACCAGGCGCTCGCGAAATCCGGCGACGAGGACGTGCAGGTCGTGCGCCAGCGCCTCGCCGCGGGCGCGCAGGCGGTTTCCGATTGCGTCGCCTACGTGCTTGGCGCGGCCGGCAAGGACCCGAACGCCGCGTTCGCCGGCGCGGTGCCGTTCCTCATGCTGATGGGCATCGTCGCGGGCGGCTGGCAGATGGCCCGCGCCGCCCTGATCTCGGAGCGCAAGCTGCAGAAGAAGGAAGGCGACGCGGCGTTCTACGCCGCCAAGATCAAGACCGCCCGCTTCTTCGCCGACCACGTGCTCTCGCAAGCGGGCGGGTTGGCCGTGGCGGTGACGCAAGGCTCGGGCGCCGTGATGGCGCTGGCCGAAGAGCAGTTCCTCGCCGCCTAGCAGCGGCGCCTCGCTACATGTTCGGGTAGTTGGGGCCGCCGCCGCCCTCGGGCGTGACCCAGACGATGTTCTGGGTCGGATCCTTGATGTCGCAGGTCTTGCAGTGCACGCAGTTCTGCGCATTGATCTGCAGCCTGGGATTCGAATCAGCATCGATGAATTCATAAACCCCGGCGGGGCAATAGCGCTGCTCCGGACCGGCGTACTGCTCCAGGTTGACCTTCACCGGGATCGAAGCGTTTTTCAGCGTCAGGTGGATCGGCTGGTCTTCGCCGTGGTTGGTGCTCGAGAAGGACACGTTGGTCAGCCGGTCGAAGCTGAGGACGCCGTCGGGTTTCGGGTATTTGATTTCTTTTGCTTCCCCTTTCTTGACCAGCGTTTCGTGATCGGCATGGGCATGATGGAGCGTCCAGGGCGCCTTTCCGCGCAAGGCGATCTGGTCGATGCCGAACATGAGCGAGCCGGTGTAGAGGCCCTTCGCCATCCACGGCTTGAAATTGCGCGCCCGGTACAGCTCTTCGAACATCCAGCTTTTCCGGAACGCTTCCGGATATGCGTCGAGCGTGTCGCCCGCGCGCCCCGCGGCGAGCGCCGCGTGTGCCGCTTCCGCGGCCAGCATCCCGGACTTGATCGCGCAGTGGCTGCCCTTGATGCGCGAGGCGTTCAGGAAGCCTGCGTCGTCGCCGATCAGGCAGCCGCCCGGGAACACCAGCTCGGGCAGCGACTGCAGGCCGCCCGCCGCGATCGCCCGCGCGCCATAGGCCACGCGCTTGCCACCTTCCAGGAAGCTGCGGATGGATGGATGCGTCTTGTAGCGCTGGAACTCCTCGTAGGGGCTGAGGTAGGGGTTCGTGTAGGCAAGGCCCACCACGAAGCCCACCGCGGCCTGGTTGTTCTCCAGGTGATAGAGGAAGGAGCCGCCGTAGGTCGAGCTGTCCAGGGGCCAGCCGGCCGTATGCACCACGAGGCCCGGCTGGTGCTTCTCGGGCTTGAGGTCCCAGAGCTCCTTCAGGCCGATGCCGTAAACCTGCGGATCGGCGTTCCTGCGCAGCTCGAACTTCGCTTCCAGCTGCTTGCCGAGGCTGCCGCGGCAGCCCTCGGCGAAGAACGTGTATTTGCCGTGCAGCTCCATGCCCGGCTGGAACGCGTCGGTGCGCTCGCCCTTGCGGTTGACGCCCATGTCGCCGGTGGCGACGCCCTTCACCGCGCCCTTCTCGTCGTAGAGCACTTCAGCGCCGGCGAAGCCCGGAAAGATCTCCACGCCCAGCGCCTCGGCCTGCTGGCCCAGCCAGCGCGCCACCTGCCCCAGGCTGATCACGTAGTTGCCGTGGTTCTGGAAGCAGGCGGGCAACAGGAAGTTCGGGGTCCTGAAGGAAGTTTTCTCTTTTAAAAATAAAAATCTATCTTCGGTGACCGGAACGTTGAGCGGCGCGCCCTTTTCCTTCCAGTCCGGGATCAGCTCGTAGATCGCGCGGGGATCCATCACCGCCCCGGAGAGGATGTGCGCGCCGATTTCCGAACCCTTCTCGATCAGGCACACGGAAAGATCGGCCGAGAGCTGCTTCAGGCGGATCGCCGCGGCGAGGCCGGCCGGCCCGCCGCCGACCACCACCACGTCGTACTGCATGGACTCGCGCGCGACGGCTTCGCTCATGCGCGGGATTATAGAATGCCGCCATGGCAGAAGAGCGCAGGCTGGCCCATGTCGAGCGCATCCCCATCCGCTGGGGCGACATGGATGCGATGGGCCACGTCAACAACACCCTGTACTTCCGCTACATGGAGCAGGCGCGCATCAGCTGGTTCGACGCGCTCGTGCCCCGCGGCGCGGCCTGGCAGTCCACCGGCATCGTCATCGTCAACGCCTCCTGCAACTACCGGCGGCCGATCACCTATCCGGGCACGGTCGAGGTGAGGGTCGAGGTCGGCGCCCCCGGCGGATCGAGCGTGCCCACATACTACGAGCTGCGGGTGGACGACGATCCCGCGCCCTATGCCGACGGCACTGCGGTGGTGGTGTTCGTGGACATGAAGACGCAAAAGCCCGCCCGCATTCCCGAGGGCATCCGGCAACGGCTGCTCGAGTCAACAGTACGAACCTAAAGGCCCCTAGACGATGAAAAAAGTCCATTCGAACGCCACCGACGCCCTGCAAGGGCTGTTGCACGACGACATGACGATCGCCGCGGGCGGCTTCGGCCTGTGCGGCATCCCGGAGAACCTGATCCAGGCGCTGGTGGACAGCGGCGTGAAGGGGCTCACGATCGTCGGCAACAACGCCGGCGTGGACGATTTCGGCATGGGCCTGTTGCTCAAGAGCCGGCAGGTGAAGAAGGTGATCGCCTCCTACGTGGGCGAAAACAAGGAGTTCGAGCGCCAGGTGCTCGCCGGCGAGCTCGAGCTGCAGCTGACTCCGCAGGGCACTCTTGCCGAAAAGCTGCGCGCGGGCGGCGCCGGCATCCCGGGCTTCTATACGCGCACGGCCTTCGGCACCAAGCTCGCCGAGGACCAGGACACGCGGTCGTTCGACGGCCGGGAGTACGTGCTCGAGCGGGCGATCCGCGCCGACCTGTCCATCGTCAAGGCGTGGAAAGGCGACAAGTCGGGCAACCTGGTCTACCGCAAGACCGCGCGCAACTTCAATCCGATGATCGCCACCTGCGGCAAAGTGACGGTGGCGGAGGTCGAGCAGCTGGTCGAGGTTGGCGCCCTGGATCCGGAGCAGGTGCACACGCCCGGTGTATACGTGGACCGCATCCTCCAGGGGGCGGCCTACCAGAAGCGCATCGAGTTCCGCACCGTCGCCGGGGCGGCGGCCGCGAAGAAGGAGTCGCCCGTGCGCGCGCTCATGGCGAAGCGCGCGGCGCAGGAGCTGCGCGACGGCTACTACGTCAACCTGGGGATCGGCATACCCACGCTGGTGGCGAACTTCATTCCCCCGGGGGTCAACGTCACCTTGCAGTCGGAGAACGGGCTGCTCGGCATCGGGCCGTTTCCCGCCGAGGACCAGGTCGATCCTGACCTCATCAACGCCGGCAAGCAGACGATCACCACGATCCCGGGGTCGAGTTTCTTCTCCAGCGCCGATTCCTTCGCGATGATCCGGGGAGGCCACATCGACCTGTCGATCCTTGGCGGGCTGGAGGTGGCCGAGAACGGCGACCTTGCCAACTGGATGGTCCCCGGCGCGATGGTGAAAGGGCCGGGAGGCGCGATGGACCTTGTGGCAGGGGTCAAGCGGGTGATCGTGCTGATGGAGCACAACGCCAAGGACGGCAGCCCGAAGATCCTGCACCGCTGCGTGCTGCCGATCACGGGCAAGGGCGTGGTCAACATGATCATCACCGACCTGTGCGTGTTCGAGGTGGTGCCCTCGGTGGGGCTCTCGCTCAAGGAGTTGCATCCCGGCGTGACGCTCGAGCAGGTGCGGGCGAAGACGGGCTGCAACTTCCACGTCGCGCTGCCCGCCTGACGCGACGCCGGCGCGCCGGCAATTTGTGAGCGCCGCCCGGTTGCTGTAAACTCCGGCTTTCACGCTTGGCTCGGCGTACATGACCAAGTATGTGTTCGTTACCGGTGGTGTCGTTTCCAGTCTTGGAAAGGGTATCGCCGCCGCTTCTCTAGCCGCGATCCTCGAGTCGCGCGGCATCCGGGTCACCAACATCAAGCTGGATCCGTACATCAACGTGGATCCGGGCACCATGTCGCCGTTCCAGCACGGCGAGGTGTTCGTCACCGAGGACGGCGCCGAGACCGACCTCGACCTGGGCCACTATGAGCGCTTCCAGTCCTCGAAGATGCGCCGCTGGAACAACTTCACCACCGGCCAGGTCTACGAGTCGGTGATCAAGAAGGAGCGCCGCGGCGACTACCTCGGCGGAACGGTGCAGGTGATCCCGCACATCACCGACGAGATCAAGCTCAACATCAAGCGGGGTGCCGGCGAGGCCGACGTGGCCATCATCGAGGTCGGGGGCACGGTGGGCGACATCGAGTCGCTGCCGTTCCTGGAAGCGATCCGGCAGATGGGCCTGGAGCTGGGGCGCAACAACGTGTGCTACATCCACCTGACGCTGGTGCCCTACATCGCCTCCGCGGGCGAGATCAAGACCAAGCCCACGCAGCATTCGGTGAAGGAGCTGCGCGAGATCGGCATCCAGGCGGACGCGCTGCTTTGCCGCACCGACCGGCCGCTGCCCGATGACGAGCGGCGCAAGATCGCCCTTTTCTGCAACGTGCAGAAGGAGGCGGTGATTTCGGCCTGGGACGTGGACTCGATCTACAAGATCCCGATGATGCTGCACGAGCAGATGCTCGACGAGATCGTCTGCCACAAGCTGCAGATCCTCGCGCGGGCGGCCGACCTGTCCGCGTGGAAGAAGCTGGTGCACGCGCTCGAGCACCCCGAGCACGAGGCCGACATCGCCTTCGTCGGCAAGTACGTCGACCTGCAGGATTCCTACAAGTCGCTGAACGAGGCGCTGGTGCACGCCGGCATCCACACCCGCAGCCGGGTCAAGATCCACTATGTCGACTCGGAGGAAATCGAAAAAGGCGGAACCGGGGCCCTGGAAAAGATGGACGCGATCCTCGTGCCGGGCGGCTTCGGCAAGCGCGGCACCGAAGGCAAGATCCGCGCGATCCGCTACGCGCGGGAGAACGGCGTTCCCTACCTCGGCATCTGCCTGGGCATGCAGCTCGCCACCATCGAGTTCGCGCGCAACGTCTGCGGGCTGGAGGGCGCGAACAGCACCGAGTTCGACGCCGACACGCCGCACCCTGTGGTCGCGCTCATCACCGAGTGGCTGGACCGCACCGGCCGCATCGAGCGGCGCAGCGAGGCCTCCGACCTCGGCGGCACGATGCGTCTCGGCGCCCAGAAATGCCCGGTGGAGAAGGACACACTGGCGTCCTCGGTCTACGGAGCCGAGGTCAACGAGCGGCACCGGCACCGCTACGAGGTGAACAACGTCTACGTGCCGCAGCTGGAAGCCAGGGGCTACAAGGTCTCGGCGCGCACCCCGAGCGAGAACCTGCCCGAGATGATGGAGCTGCCCGGGCATCCGTTCTTCTTCGGCGTGCAGTTCCACCCCGAGTTCACTTCGACCCCCCGCGGCGGCCACCCGCTGTTCAAGGCGTTTGTG
>JAYRND010000134.1:0-8864 GCA_041904885.1 Burkholderiales bacterium | reverse complement strand
GGCGCCAGGCGTTGCTGCGGCACGCGAGGGCACACTGGTGGCGAGGCCTCGTCGGCGCGGTATTCTCGGGCCTGTCGTATGGCATCGCGCTCTGGGCGATGACCCGCGCGCCCGTGGCCATCGTCGCCGCCCTGCGAGAGACTTCGGTGATTTTCGCCGCACTGATCGGCGCCTGGCTGCTGAAGGAAGGACACCTGCGGGAGCGGCTGGCCGGCGCGGCGATCGTGCTCGCGGGGCTGATCGCGCTTAAACTCTGACGATGAGCTGGGAAAAGGAAATCGAGGAGCTGCGGCGGCGCGAGGCGCTCGCGCTGCGCATGGGCGGGCCGGAAAAGGTCAAGCGCCAGCACGACGGCGGCAAGCTGACGGTGCGCGAGCGCGTGGACCGGCTGCTCGACCCCGGATCGTTCCACGAGATCGGCGCCCTCGCCGGTTGGGCGAAGTACGACGAGGCGGGCGAGCTGGCCGAATTCACGCCGGCCAATCTGGTGATGGGTCGGGGCCGAATCGACGGGCGGCCGGTGGCGATCACCGGCGACGATTTCACGGTGCGCGGCGGCGCCAACGACGGCGGCATCAAGAACAAGCTGCTCGCGATCGAGCGCCTCGCCTGCGACCTGCGGCTGCCGCTGGTGCGCCTGGTGGACGGCACCGGCGGCGGCGGCTCGGTGAAGAACCTCGAGCTGCAGGGGCACTCGCCGATGCCGAAGGCGTTCCTGTGGGACTGGTGGACCGACAACCTCGGCGAGGTGCCCGTGGTGTCGCTCGCGCTGGGCTCGGTGGCGGGCCTGGGCGCGGCGCGCGTGGCGGCGAGCCACTACTCGGTGATGGTCAAGGGCAGCTCGCAGATGTTCGTCGCGGGGCCGCCGGTGGTGGAGTGGACCCACGGAAAGTTCGAGAAGAACGAGCTGGGCGGCAGCCACATCCATACCCGCAACGGTGCGGTGGACGACGAGGCGGCGAGCGAGGACGAGGCGTTCGAGAAGACGCGGCGGTTCCTGTCCTACCTGCCGAACTCAGTTCACGAACTCTCTGACAGAAAAGAAAATAGTGACGATCCGGCGCGGCGCGATCCCTGGCTGATCGAGGCGGTGCCGCGCGATCCGCGCAAGGTATACGCCATGCGCCGGATCATCGAGGCGGTGGTCGACCGGGGCAGCTTCTTCGAGATCGGCAGGCTGTGGGGGCGGCCGATCATCACCGGCTTCGCGCGCCTTTCGGGATGGCCGGTGGCGCTGATGGCGGGCGACCCGATGCACTACGGCGGCGCCTGGACCGCGCGTGCGTCGGAAAAGATCACACGCTTCGTCGACCTCGCGCAGGTCTTCCACCTGCCGGTTGTGCACCTGGTGGACTGCCCGGGCTTCCTCATCGGCCCGGAGGCCGAGAAGGAGGGGACGATCCGCTACGGCATGCGCGCCGCCAGCGCGATCCTGCAGGCGCGCATTCCCTGGTGCTCGGTGATCGTGCGCAAGGTCTTCGGGGTTGCGGGCGCGCTGCACCAGAACTCCTCGCGCTACGGCATGCGCGTGGCCTGGCCCTCGGCAGAATGGGGCTCGCTGCCGATCGCCGGCGGCCTGGAGGCGGCCTACCGGGCCGAGATCGAGTCGGCGCCCGACCCGGCCGCGAAGCGCGCCGAGATCGAGGCGCGGATCCGCAAGTTCGCCTCGCCCATGCGCGGCGCCGAGCGCTTCGACGTCGAGGAGATCATCGACCCGCGCGACACGCGCAGGATCCTCTGCGAATTCGCCGAGCTGGCGGCGCCGCTGCGCACGGCCGGGCGTAGTACCTTCGGGGTGCGTCCATGAACGAAAACGAAACGCTCCGCTGGCCGACCAACCTCGACCACGCGGCGATCATCCAGCGGCTGCTGCAGGTGCGCGCCATGGCCCAGGCGGCCGGCCTGGACGAGCTGGTCCGGCGCATCGAGGGCGTGGAGTCGATGCCCGGCGCGGAGCTCGGCGCCAAGGTAATCAGCGCGCTCACCTGGATCCAGGAGAAGCCCGAGCACGGCGCCATCACCTCGCAGCTGGCGATGGTGGCGATGAACCTCAAGAACTTGAAATAGAATACGGCCATGGCGACCCGACCCGACGAGCGCATGATCGAGCCGGAAATGAATCCGCAGGACCTCTGGCTCGAGGAGGTCTTCACCGACCGGCGCGTGGGCACCATCCGCCGGATGACGCCGGTCGACGGCAATGGCGCGCGCGACCCGGGCCGCGAGGTCCAGTACGTGGGCGAGACGCAGGTGATGAGCCAGCTGGGCGCGCTGCCGATCAACTTCGTGCTGGAGGCGAAATCGCTCGAGGAGGCGGCGAAGATGTTCGGCGCCGCGGCCAAGGCTGCGATCAAGCGCATGGAGAAGGAGCTGCAGGAGCTGCGCCGCCAGCAGGCCTCGTCCATCGTCGTGCCGCAGGGCGGCCTGCCGCCGATGGGCCCGGGCGGCATGGGCGGCGGCGGCAAGATCCAGATGCCCTAGCCGGCAGGCGGCGGGGCTTTTGCTCCGGCGACGACCTCGAGCAGTTTTTCGATCGCGACGATGGTGTCGCGCTGGCCCTTCAGGTAGTCCTCCGCCACCGCGGCGTTCAGCGCGTTGGTTTCCTGCAGCGCGGAAACGCGCTGGAACATGGCGCGCAGCTTTTCCGGCTCGGGGTGCGTGCGGATCAGGGCGGAAACCAGGGCGAGCAGGGCGTTCATCTGGCCGCCGGTGTAAAGCAGCGGATCGGGCTGCTTCGGGCCGCCGGGCCCGCTCATACCTCCAGCCATTCCTTGCGCATGGCGGCGTTCTCGCGCACGTCGCGCGGCTTGCCCTCGAACACGATGCGGCCGTGGCCCATCACGTACAGGCGCTCGGAGATGTCGAGCGCGATCGCCAGCTTCTGCTCGACCAGCAGGATCGACACGCCGCGCTTCTTGATCTCCTGGAAGAGCTGCGCCACCTGCTCGACGATCTTGGGCGCGAGCCCCTCGGTCGGCTCGTCGATCATCACCAGCGCCGGGTCGCCCATCAGCGTGCGGCACAGCGTCAGCATCTGCTGCTCGCCGCCGGATAGCACCCCGGCCTCGTTGTCGGCGCGCTCGCGCAGGCGGGGAAACATCTCGAACATGTCCTCCATCTTCCAGCGCCCGGCTGCCTGCGCCTTCTTCTGGCCGAGCAGCAGGTTCTGCCGCACGGTGAGCGTGGGGAAGATGTCGCGGTTCTCCGGCACGTAGCCCAGGCCCTGGTGCGCGATCTGGTAGGCCTTGCGGCCGATCATTTCGGCGCCGTTGAACTTCACCGAGCCGCGGCATTCCACCAGGCCCATGATCGAGCGGATGGTGGTCGAGCGGCCGACGCCGTTCCGCCCGAGGATGGAGACGATCTCGCCCTCGCCGACGTCCAGGTGCACGCCGTGCAGGATGTGGCTCTTGCCGTAGAAGGCGTGCAGGTCGCGCACGTTAAGCATGCGCGCCTCCCGCCTCCGCGCCTTCCTTGTGCAGGGCGCCCAGGTAGGCCTCCTGCACCGCGGCATTGGCGCGGATCTGGTCGGGCGCGCCGGTGGCGAGCACCTCCCCGTACACCAGCACGCTGATGCGGTCGGCGAGGTTGAACACCACGCCCATGTCGTGCTCGACCATCACCAGGGTCTTGCCGGTGGTCACGCGGCGCACGAGCTCAACGACGTGGTCGGTCTCCGAACGGCTCATGCCCGCGGTCGGCTCGTCCAGCAGGATCACGTCGGCCCCGCCCGCGATGGTGATGCCGATCTCGAGCGCGCGCTGCTCCGCGTAGGTGAGCATGCCGGCCGGTCGCTCGCGCCGGGCGGAGAGACCGATCGCCTCCAGCACCTCCTCGGCGCGATGGCGGGCGTCGCCGAGCGCGTTCAGCCGGTGCCAGAACGAGTACCGGTAGCCCAGCGACCAGAGCACCGCGCAGCGGAGGTTCTCGTACACCGACAGGTTATGGAAGATGTTGGTGATCTGGAAGCTGCGCGACAGGCCCTTGCGGTTGATCTGGAAAGGCTTGAGGTGCGTGATGTCCTCGCCGTTCAGTCGGATCGCGCCGCGCGTGGCAGGGAAACGCCCGCTGATCAGGTTGAACAAGGTGGACTTGCCCGCGCCGTTCGGGCCGATGATGGCGTGGCGCTCGCCACGCGAAATGGAAAGATCGACGCCGCGGATGATCTCGGTGTTGCCGAAGGACTTGTGCACTCCCGCGAGCTGCAGGGCCGGTGCGGCCGCCTGGGCCTGTGCCGCGGCCCCGCTCATGCCCGCGACTCCGCGATGTCCGCCTGGATCTGGCCCCAGGCCTGCGCCAGGCGCTTGCGCGCAGCCTGGAAGAGGCCGCCGCCGACGATCCACAGGCCAATGGCGAGCGCCCACGGCGCCGCCCCGGCGGCATCGAACTCCGCGCCGAACAACTTCATGACGGTGCCGTTGGCGCTGTCGACCGAGACCTTGTAGGTCATTTCCACCGTGAGCACGAGCGCGGCGAGCAGCAGCAGCCCGGCGGCGCCGGTCCTCGCATAGTGCGGCAGCAGCTCGCCGAAGCGCTTCCGCGCGATCACCGGCAGCTGCATCATGATCAGGCTGGCGACGCCGCCGGGGGCGAACATCACCGTCGCCAGGAAGAACAAGCCGAGGTACAGGAGCCACGCCTTGGTGTGGTCCGAGAGCGCAGCGAAGAAATAGACGACGAGGCAGGCGCCGATGATCGGGCCGAAGAAGAACCCGGCGCCGCCGATGAAGGCGGCGAGCAGCACGGTGCCGGAGCGCGCCGCGCTGACGTTCTCGGCGGTGACGATCTCGAAGGTGATGCAGGCGAGCGCGCCGGCCACGCCTGCGAAGAACGCGGAGATGATGAGCGTGAGCCAGCGTACCTTCTGCGTGTCGTAACCGACGAACTCGGCGCGCTCCGGATTGTCGCGGACGGCGTTGGCGATGCGCCCGAGCGGCGTGTGCGACCAGGCGTACATGAGCGCCATCGACGCCAGCGTCCAGAGCGCGATCAGGTAATAGACCTGGATCGCCGGCCCGAAATTGATGCCGAGCACGGGTGTGCCGACCACGCGGTTGGTAGTGATGCCGCCTTCGCCGCCGAAGAAGTCGGGGAACATCAGCGAGCAGTTGAAGACCAGCTCGCCGATGCCGAGCGTGATCATCGCGAAGGTGGTGCCGGCGCGCTTGGTGGTGACGTAGCCGAACAGCACGCCGAAGAACGCGCCCGCGAGCCCGCCCACCAGCGGCAGCAGTGACACCGGCATCCACAGTTGGCCCTTGCCGGCGAGATTGAGCGTGTGAACCGCGATGTAAGCCCCGAGGCCCGAATACACCGCGTGCCCGAAGGACAGCATCCCGCTCTGGCCCAGCAGCATGTTGTAGGACAGCGCGAAGATGATCGCGATGCCCATCTGCGACAGCAGCGTGATGGCGAAGCCGTTCGAGAACACCAGGGGCAGCACCGCCATCAGCAGCACGGTGAACGTCCAGACAATCCAGCGGCCGAGGTTGAGGGGCTGATAGCGCATGCGCCGGGATTTCCTTCAGTCCGCCCGCGTGCCGAGCAGGCCCTTGGGCCGGAAGATCAGCATCAGCACGAGCAGCACGTAAGGCAATACGGGCGCGACTTCCGCCAGCTTCAGTTTCCAGACCGAGTAGAGAGGGGTCTGCGCCGTGACCTCGATGCCGAGGGAGCCCAGGAGACCCACGAGCGACCAGTCGAGGGCGATGGCGAAGGTCTGGATGACGCCGATCAGCAGCGACGCGAGGAAGGCGCCCGCGAGCGAGCCCATCCCGCCCACCACCGCGACCACGAACACGATCGGCCCGACAGAGGCGGCCATCGAGGGCTCGGTGATGAAGGCGACGCCGCCGATGACGCCAGCGAGCCCCGCCAGCGCGCAGCCGCCGCCGAACACGAGCATGAACACGCGCGGCACGTTGTGGCCGAGCGCTTCCACGGTCTGCGGGTGCGAGAGCGCGGCCTGGATCACCAGGCCGATGCGCGTGCGCGTGAGCAGCAGGTAGACCGCCAGGAGCATCGCCAGCGCGACGAACATCATGAAGCCGCGCAGCTTCGGGAACGAGGTGGAATAGAGCGTGAACAGCGAACCGTCCAGGAAGGCCGGCACGCGGAACGGCACCGCGGGCAGGCCCCACACCACCTTCACCGTTTCCTCGATGAGGTAGGCGAGACCGAAGGTGAACAGCAGCTCTGGCACATGGCCGTACTTGTGCACCTTGCGCAGGCCGTAGCGCTCGACCAGCGCGCCGACCAGGCCGACCAGCACCGGCGCAAGCAGCAGCGCCGGGAAGAACCCCAGCTTGAGCCCGAGGGAGTACGCGAAATACGCGCCCAGCATGTAGAAGCTCGCGTGCGCGAAATTCAACACGCCCATCATGCTGAAGATGAGCGTCAGCCCCGAGGACAGCATGAACAGCAGCAGCCCGTAGCTGACGCCGTTCAGGAGGGAGATGACGAAGAACTCCATAAAAAAAGACCGGGGTTCGCCCGGCCTTTTTTCAGCTACGCCATGATCACTTCGGGCGCTTCATTTGGCAGGAGGTGGGCTGCGTGGCGATGTAGGTCGGCAGCAGCGCCTCGGTCTTCCAGCCGTAGCCGGTGTTCTCCTGATCGAACTTGACGTCCTTGCCGTTCACCTTGACCCACTTGGCGATGTACAGCGGCTGCAGCAGCTGGTGGTCCTGCTTGCGCATCTCGACCTCGCCGTTGAGGCTCTGCACCTTCATGCCCTCGAGCGCGGCCGCGACCTTGGCCGGATCGGTCGACTTGGTCTCCTTGAACGCCTTGGCGAGCATCGCGATGCCGGTGTACGTGGCCATCGTGTAGTAGTCGTCCTTGTACTTCTTGTTGAAGCCCTCGACGATGTCGGCGCCGACGAACTTCTCGTTGTTGGCGTTCCAGTAGCCCACGAACCTGACGCGGTCCTCGCCCGCCGCGCCCATCGCGGTGGGCACGCCGGTGGTGCCCGCGTAGTAGGTGTAGTAGTTGACGTTCAGGCCGGCGTCCTTGCCCGCCTTGATCAGCAGCGCGAGGTCGCTGCCCCAATTGCCAGTGATCACCGTGTCGGCGCCGGCAGCCTTGATCTTGGCCACGTAGGGCGCGAAATCCTTCAGCTGCGCGAGCGGGTGCAGGTCCTCGCCGACGATCTTGATGTCGGGACGCTTGCGCGCGAGGTATTCCTTGGCCGCCTTCGCCACTGCCTGGCCGAACGAGTAGTTCTGGTTCAGCAGGTAGACGCTCTTCACCTTCGGGTCCTTGGCGAGGAACGAGGTGAGCGCCTCCATCTTCATGTCGGCGTTCGCGTCCAGCCGGAAGTGCCAATAGGTGCACTTGCTGTTGGTCATGTCCGGGTCGACCGCGGCGTAGTTGATGTAGACGATCTCCTTGCCGGGGTTGCGCTCGTTGTGCTTCTCGACCGCGTCTTGCAGCGCGAGCGCGACGGAGGAGCCGTTGCCCTGGACGATGTAGCGGATGCCCTGGTCGATCGCCTGCTTGAGGGCGTTCAGGGATTCCTGCGGCGAGAGCTTGTTGTCGAAGCCGACGATCTCGAACTTGACGTCGCCGGCCCACTTCTTCTGATTGGCGATGTCGGCGATATAGCGCCAGCTGTTCAGGATGTTGATGCCGACCGGTGCCATCAGCCCCGACTGCGGGTCGATGAAGGCGATCTTGACGGTCTGGGCCTGGGCCGCGGTGGCGGCGAACGCCGCGGCCAATGCCGCGGTCCGTACGAATTGCTTGAGCATGGGTTTCCTCCTTGGGGAACTGTCGGATGGTATTGAAGCGCCGCGGCAGGGTCAAGGCGGCGGGCGATCCGGCTTGACCTGCGCAATTGACGGAGAGTAATTTCAGCGCTTCCGAGGGAGAAAACCATGCTTGGCTTGATGATGGACCAACCGCTGCTGATCAGCGACCTGATCCGGCACGCGGACCGCCACCACGGCGACACCGAGATCGTCTCGAAGACCGTCGAGGACGGTTCGGTGCACCGCTACACCTACCGCGAGGCGCACGGCAGGGCGCGGCGCCTGGCGAAAGCGCTCGGCAGGCTGGGCGTGCAGCCCAGCGACCGGGTCGCCACGCTCGCCTGGAACGGCTACCGGCATTTCGAGATCTACTACGCCACCGCCGGGTCGGGCGGAGTGATTCACACTATCAACCCGCGCCTGTTCCCGGAGCAGATCGTCTACATCGCGAACCACGCCGAGGACAAGGTCCTGTTCTTCGACGTGAACCTCGCGCCGCTGGTCGAGAAGCTCGCGCCGATGCTGAAGACTGTGAAGGCGTTCGTGGCGATGTGCGCTCGCTCGGCGATGCCAAAGGCAGCCATCCCGGGGCTGCACTGCTACGAGGAGCTGCTCGAAGGCGGGGACGACAATTACGCCTGGCCCACGTTCGACGAGCGCTCGGCCGCCTGCCTTTGCTATACCTCGGGCACCACGGGCAATCCCAAGGGCGCGCTCTACAGCCACCGCTCGACGATGCTGCACGCCTACGCGGCGGCGCTGCCCGATGCGCTCAGCCTCTCGGCGCGCGACGTCATCCTGCCGGTGGTGCCGATGTTCCACGTCAACGCCTGGGGGCTGCCGTACTCCTGCGCGGCGGTGGGCGCGAAGCTGGTTTTTCCCGGCCACCACCTCGATGGCAAGAGCCTGCACACGCTGTTCGAGCAGGAGGGCGTGACGATGTCGGCCGGCGTGCCCACGGTCTGGCTGGGGCTGCTCACCTACATGAAGGAGAACAAGCTCAAGTTTTCCACGCTGAAGGGCGTGGTGATCGGCGGCTCGGCGGCGCCGCCGGCCATGATCCGCACATTCCAGGAGGAGTACGGCGTGCAGGTATTGCACGCCTGGGGCATG
>JAYRND010000133.1:0-2052 GCA_041904885.1 Burkholderiales bacterium | reverse complement strand
TCGCAGCCGTCGGCCATCAGGAAGGTGGCGAGGTTCTGCAGCTCCGGCATGCGGCCGACGCGGCGCATCGGATTGCGGCTGGCCGAATCCTCGAGCTTGCCATCGGGGCGCAGGCGCTTGGAGGCGCCTTCGGTCGGGAATGCCCCGGGCGCAATGGCGTTGAGGCGGATGCCGTAGGGCCCCCACTCGACCGCGAGGGACTTGGTCATGATGTGCAACCCGGCCTTCGACATCGCCGAGGGCACCACGTAGGGAGAGCCGGTGTGCACCCAGGTCACCAGGATCGAGATCACCGAGCCCTTGTGGCCGCCGGCGATCCAGCGCCGGCCCACGGCATGGGTGACGTAGAAGCTGCCATGGAAGACGATGTTGGCGATGGCGTTGAAGCCGTTCGGCGTCAGGTCCTTGGTCGGGCTGATGAAATTGCCGGCGGCGTTGTTCACGAGGCCCGTCAGCGGCCCGGCCTCGTCCCAGATGCGCTGCACCATCGCATCGACCGCCTGCGCGTCGCGAATGTCCACCGCATGGGTACCGACTTTTCCCCCATGGGTTTTCATCAGGGAAGCGGCGGTTTCCTCGAGCACTCCGCCGCGACGCCCCGCGATCCAGACTTCGGCTCCGAGCTGCAGGTAGCGGGTGGCGATCTCCTTGCCGAGGCCGGTGCCGCCGCCGGTGACGAGAATGCGCTTACCCTGGAGAAGACCTTCCCTGAACATGGACGCTCCGCTTGCGGGGAGCGCCTATTCTAATCACGCGGCGAAGTACCAATGCGCGCCGTGCAGCGTTCGTTCGAAACCGGGCTGCGCGGCGGAATGGCGTGCACGCAGCATCTCGAGCTCGGCGTGCAGGCCCTCGTCGCGGAAGTACTGGGCCAGGGCCCGTTCTTCCTGGGCGGCGGGCCCGGAGGGGGAGGGCCTACGCCAGAGAAACTTGAGCATCGGCGAAGGCCTGCACGAGCGTGAGTCCGGGATTGCCGATCCGGTAGCAGCTGCCCGGCTCGAGCACGACGTCCTTGCGGCTATTTTCCTCGGTGATCCAGACGGTGCCTTCGCGGGCGCAGATGGTGCTGCCGGCTCCGTCGGTCAGCTTGAGGGTCTGCCCGCGGCCGAGCCGCAGGGCGGCGGAAGAAAGTTCGAATTTCATGAAGGTTCTCCTTGCGGGTGAATGGGGTCAGCCGATCCGCGCGAGCCAGCCGGCGGAGTGGCCCCGGGCGCGGGGTTTGGCCAGCGCCTTGGCGTGCTGCCAGAGCCAAGCCGCGGCGGCGTACAGGGCCTGGGCGCGTTCGCGGCGCGCGGACAGGTACAGGCGCCCGCGCAGTTCGGGGAGGCGGTAGTACTCTTCGATGCTGTAGCGGTTCATGTGGTTCTCCTTGCGTTTGACATGCGCATGGTGCATCCTCGCGGCGCTAGGCTCAAACGGGAAATTCTCAGGACTGGCATGCAAAAAGGTAATGCCAAAACGCCCCCCAGGCTGCCCTCGCTCGACCTGTTGAAGGGCTTCGAGGCGGCCGCGCGGCTGCTCTCGTTCACCAAGGCCGGCGACGAGCTGTTCCTGTCTCAGTCCGCGGTCAGCCGGCAGATCCAGGAGCTCGAGGAGCAACTGGGAGTGGCCCTCTTCGAGCGCAAGCACCGCTCTCTCGCCCTCACCGAGGCCGGGCAGGCGCTGCACGCGGCCTCGGCCCAGGTGCTGGCGACGATGCGCAGCGTCACCGACCGGCTGCGCGCCACGGGCACGCGCGGGCGCAAGACGCTCGCGGTGACGACCACGCAGTCGCTCGCCTCGCTGTGGCTGATCCCGCGCCTGTCGGGATTCACTCGCATGCATCCGGAACTGGACGTGCGCATCAGCGCCGAGACGCGGGTGCTGGACCTCGAGCGCGACGGCCTGGACCTGGCGATCCGGCACGGGCCAGCGAGCATGGTGGGCCCGAACGCGCTGCGGCTCTTCGGCGAGCGCGTGTTCCCTGTCTTCAGCCCGAAGCTCCTCAAGGACAAGTCGAAGCCGATGCGCGAGCCGGCGGACCTGCGCCACCACGTGCTGCTCCAGTACGAC
>JAYRND010000132.1:0-31955 GCA_041904885.1 Burkholderiales bacterium | reverse complement strand
GCGCATTCCCGCCGGACTTGCGCTGGTTCGTGCGCGATCCAGGTGACGAGGAATTCCTGCGCAGCGAGGTCGAAGCAGTATTCGGCACGCCGATGAGCAGCGATCAGCATCGCGCCGGCTTCCTGCAGCGCTGCGCTCTGCGCGCCGAGCGCGAAAAAAGCCCCGACGCCTAGCGAAAGTCGAAAATCCTCAGCGCGTTGCCGCCTCGCACGCGGCCGCGCGCGCCGTCGGGTAGCCGGTCCGCGCGCGCGAGGCAACCGATCGGGTCGCCGATGGTATGCGGGTAGTCCGACCCGTAGAGCACGTTCCCCGAGCCGAATACCCGCACCGCCATGGCCAGGGCATCGTCGGTGAACACCACTGCGTCCGCATACACGCGGCGCGCGTGCAGGCTGGGCTTTTCCCGCGTCCGGGTCCGGCAAGCCGGGATGTGCTCGTAGCACTGGTCCATCCGGCCGATCAGGTACGGCAGGGTGCCGCCGCCGTGGCCGGCGATGATCTTCAGCGCCGGGAACCGGTCGAAAAAGCCGTCGTAGATCATGCGCGCCACCGCGAGCGTGGTGTCAGTGGTGAAGCCGATCGAAGCCACGAGCTGGAACTGCTCCATGGCCATCTCCCCCACACCGGGCGGCGCGGTCGGGTGGACCAGCACCGGCAGCTTCGCGGCATCGATGGCGCGCCAGATCCTCTCGAACGCCGGGTCCGTGAGGGGCTTTCCGCCGATGTTGGCGAGCACCATCACGCCGCAGGCGCCCGCCTTGAGCGAGCGCTTCAACTCCGCGAGGGCCGCCTTCTCGAACTGCCAGGGCAGCGAGCAGAACCACTGGATCCGGTCCGGCCAGGTCTTGCGGGCGCGGGCCATCTCGTCGTTCATCACCTGCGCGGCCTTCAGGCTCACCGCCTCCGCGCCCCAGTAGACGTTGGGACAGGTGAGCGAAACCACCGAGACATCGATGCCGACGCGATCCATGTTGCGGATGCGCATGTCCCAGTCGAACATCTCCGGAACAGGGGTCATGAACGGCGCGCCGTCGAGGTGGATGGCGCGCAAGCCGCCGGTGACCGTCTTGAGCGTGTAGCGCGGCCTGCCGTGCTTCTCGAGCAGCTTGAGCCACTCGTTGTTGAGCATGTGGGTGTGGACATCGATGACAGGCGACATTCGGCTTCTCCTCCCGGCCAAGGCTAACCCAGGGCGCGTAGTATCGGCGTTCATGTTTCGCAGACTCAATCGTGGCCGGAGCCGCTGACCGGCGCGGCATCGCCAGCGCGCTGGCCGCGGCCGCGCTGTTTGGCGCCAGCACGCCGTTCGCCAAGCTTCTGATCGGTGAAGTATCGCCCTTGGTGCTCGCGGCAGCGCTATACCTGGGCAGCGGCCTCGGCCTCGCTACGTGGGTTTCCGTGCGCGCCCGAATTCCTGGCAGTGAACCCGTGTCACCGATCGCGCACAAGGACTGGCCCTGGCTCGCAGGGGCTATCGCTGCGGGCGGCGTCGCCGGCCCGATCCTGCTGATGCAAGGATTGGCGCGCATCGATGCATCCACCGCTTCGCTGCTTCTCAACTTCGAGGCGGTGCTGACCGCGACCATCGCATGGGCGGTCTTTCGCGAAAACTTTGACCGGCGCGTTTTCGCCGGCATGGCCGCGATCGTCGCGGGGGGCGTGCTGCTCTCCGCCGATGCGGCGCCGCGGGCCGAGGGCTTCGTCGGCGCGCTCCTTATCGCGGCCGCATGCCTGGCCTGGGCGATCGACAACAACCTCACACGCCGCGTCTCGGGTGGCGACGCTGCGACGCTCGCCAGCCTCAAAGGACTCGTCTCCGGAGCCGTCAACTTGGCGCTTGCCTGGACGCTGGCGGTACCTTTGCCGAGCGCGGCCGGTTGGATCAGCGCGGGCTTGCTGGGCTTCCTCGGCTACGGCGTGAGCCTTGCCCTTTTCATCGTGGCGTTGAGGAATCTAGGCACTGCGCGCACGGGCGCCTATTTCTCCGTGGCGCCATTTGTCGGCGCGGCTCTTTCGCTCGCCATGCTGGGCGAACGCCCCGGGGGGATGTTCTGGCTGGCGGGAGGATTGATGGCGCTCGGCGTCTGGCTTCACCTATCGGAGCATCACGAGCACGCGCATACGCACGAGCAGATGGAGCATTCGCACGAGCACTTGCACAACGCGCATCACCGGCACGCCCACGAATTTCCTTGGGACGGGCGCGAGCCGCACGTCCATGCGCACCGGCATGAGGCCCTGCGTCACGCACACCCACACTACCCCGATCTTCACCACCGTCATTCGCACTAGCAGCGGGGCTAAGCGCGGCTCATTCGACCTTGAGCCCCGCGGCCTTCACCACGCCCGCCCAGCGACCGACATCGTTGCGGACGATTTCCGAGAATTCTCCCGCGGTATTCGGCGTCCAGGGTTCCATGCCGAACTTGAACAGCATGGCGCGGAACTCTTCGGTATTCTGGAACTTCTGCATTTCGGCGTTCAGGCGCGCGACGACAGGCGGCGGGGTTCCACCCGTGGTCACCACGCCCTGCCAGGCCTGCCAGTCGAAACCCGGCAGTGTCGCCGAGATCGGCGGCACCTCGGGCATCAGCACCGATTGCTTGCCGGCCGAAGTGCCGAGCGCGATGACCTTGCCGGCCCTGATGTTCGGCACCGCGACCGAGAAATCCAGGAACATCATCTCCGGCTTGCCGCCGATGATGTCGACTACCGCAACCGCCGAACCCCTGTACGGCACGTGCTGGACGTCGAGTCCCTGCTCCTTCTTCAGGACCTCCATGAATAGGTGATGCGGGCTGCCGCTTCCTGAAGACGCGTAGTTGAATTTGCCTGGGTTCTTCTTCACCTGCTCGATGAACTCCCGCATGTTCTTCGCCGGGAAGGCCGGCGAGGTGACGAGGAAGAAGTTCACCGAGCCGACCAACGAGATGGGCGCGAAATCCTTCACTGGATCGATGGCCGGCTTCGAATAGATCGCCGGGCTGATGCCCAGCGTGGTCGAAGTCGCCATCAGCAGCGTGTAGCCGTCTGCTGGCGCCTTGGCCACCAAGTCGGCGCCCAGCAGTGTCCCCGCACCAGCACGGTTCTCCACGACAACCGTCTGCTTGAGCGCCGTGGCCAGCCGGTCGCCGATGGCGCGGGCCAGTACATCGGTCAGCGCTCCGGGCGGATATGGCACGATAAAGCGCAGGGGCCGCGACGGGTAGTCCTGCGCCTGGACCGCGGCGGCGAGCAGCGCCGCAACAACGAACACCGGCAATCGCATGGTTTCCTCCTCCGGGAGAGCGCAAGCCTAGTGGCACGGGCCACTAAAATCAAACGTCCGCCGCCCCGATTTCGCTGATGCGCATCCTCCTGCTCGCCTTGCTCGCAATGCTGCCCGCGCAGGCGCAGGAGCGCCTGGAGCTGCGCATCACGCTGGTGCTGTTCGCCGGCGGCGCCTGGCCGGAGAACGCGGCCATTGCCGCCGCGAAGGAGGCTACGGGAATTCTCAGCCAGTGCGGCATCGAGCCCGCGCCGATGGGCATCGTGCGCGCGGACGAAGGCGCGGGCTTCCGCAGCTTCCACACCCAGCGCTCGCGCGTGCTTGCGCGCAAGCTCCAGCCTCGCCGGCCCGCGATCTTCTTCGTCGATGCGACGCTGCAGCGCCCCGCCTTCGACGCGGAGGCAATCGGCCGCGCGAACAGCCGATCGCGCCCGGAGCTCGCCGACACCGTCTGGATCGTCCATGACGCGCGCGACCCCGGAATAGCCCTCGCGCACGAGCTTGCGCACCTGCTCATGGACAGCGGCGAGCACTCCGACGAACCCGGCAACCTGATGCGCGAGGAAACCGACCTGGCGAATACCCGCCTGTCCGCGACGCAATGCGCGCGGCTGCGCGCCACCGGGGCAGCGAACGGGTTGCTGCGCTAGTCGCGCTAGCCTCGGTCCGCGATGACTTTATATGGCGAGTGCGGGTATTACGAAGAAGTAGGCGTTCAGCATGTACACACCGGACAGAATCAGCAGCACTCCGCCCGCGACATCGAAGGCGCGCTGATAGCCGCTGAAGGCCTTCAGATTTTCGAGCGCGCCCACTGCCCAGGCACCCACCGCGATCGGCACCGCGCGGCCCGCCGCGAATGCGAGCGCCACGGCGGCTCCGAACAGCGGTGAGCCGATCGCCGCGATGACCCCGAGCAGGACGACCAGCGTGGGCGTGCAGATCGGGCAGACGGCGATCGTGAACGGTGCGCCGAGCGCGAACGCGCCCCACGGCCCGCTCGCGCGGCGCACCCGCACCGGCATGGAAGGCAGCGGCAGCCTCACCCAGCCCGGCCACATCAGGCCGAGAAGGATCAGCAACGGTCCGAGCGCCAATCCCCAATGCCGGCCCAGAATCCGCTCGATCCCCAGCCCCCCAATTCCCGCAGCGGCACCGAGCGCCGCATGGGTCGCGATCATTCCGAGCACGAACATCGCGCCGAACACGATCGCCCGCCGCGGCTCGTGCGCTTTCGTCACGTACGCGAGCGACACCGGAATCGCGGCGAGCGCAACCGGGTTAAAGCTGAATAGGAACCCCGCGATGAATCCGATGCCGAGCGCGGCGGGATTGGCCTGCTCGAGTGCCGTTCGCAGGGATTCGATTTCCATCTCAATCCTGCGTCAACAAGACGCCGAGCGCGCCGCCCCAGAACAGGAGCGCGGTCACGTAGTGGCTAAGGTGCGCCGCTCTGCCGAGAAGTTCCCGATCTGAAACGGAGGTGCCACGGGCGCTGTACCAAATCGTGGGTGCCGTTAGCGCGAGGGCGAACAGGATCCCGGCGAGGATTGCCGCAGGAACGTCGCGTGAAATCGCCGCCAGCAGCCCGATTGTGCCGATTAGCGGCAGGGTACAGGCGGGCAGCGTGAGCCCTAGCTGCAGGGGCTCTCGCAGCGTGGCGCCACCCGGCAGCAGGCGCTGAAATTCGATATGCGGAACCGGTAAATACACCTTGATGGTAAGCAGGTATATCGCACCGAGCATGAACAGAATCGCCGCGGCCGTGTGCGACGCGATGCCGCTCAATCCGAGCGCCGCAGCGGCGGCGAACAACGTCGCCAATACGAGGGCGCGCGCAGCGGCGAGCAGTCCGAGATCGCGCCAGCGCGCGGGACTGCGGTTCGCGCGCACTGCAAACAGCGCATGCGTCGCGATGGTGCAGGGCTCGAAGAAGCCGAGCCACCCGAGCACGGCGGCGGAAAGGAGCAATGTTTCAGTCATTACCGTTCTCCGCCGCCTGGAGACGCCGCAGCAACTCGGCCCGCAGCTTGCCGGCGCTGGGCAGGGAGGAAAAAACCACCGCGCCGTCGATCGCGATTGCCGGCGCGCTCATCACGCCCATTGCCACTGCATGATCGATCTCGACAAGGATATCGACCTCGCGCCAGTCGATGCGGCTGCCACCGAGCTCATCGGCAAGCGATTTGAGCAACTTCTTGGCATGCGCGCACTTGGCGCAACCAGGCGAGGAGAAGACCTCAATCCGCAACTGCGCGATCGCCATGCTTGGCTGCAACGAAAGAATCGGCTCGGTTGCCTGCTTCGAACGCGCCGAGAATCGGGCAGTCCTGCAGCGGGCGCGAATCGTCGTTACAGAGCGCGATCAGCCCGGAAAGCGCCGCTGACATTGCTCGCAGCGACCTGATGCGGCGCTCCATCTCCAGTTTCTTCCCGAGCGCAACTCTGCGCACGTCTTCGCAACAGCCGCCGCTCGTTCGCCTAAGTTCGAGCAGCTCGCGGATTTCGGCAAGCGAGAAGCCGCAAGCCTGCGCCTGCTTGATGAAGCGGATTCGCCTCAATGCATCCTCGTCGTACAGCCGGTAGCCGGCGCCGGACTTCCGCGCAGGGCGCAGCAGCCCTTCGCGTTCATAGAAGCGGATCGCATCGACGCTGACAGCCGCCTGGACTGCGGCCCTGCCGATAGTGAGCATGGTTCCTCCTATAACACTTGAAGGCTAAACCCTGGACCTTGGACCAGGGTCAAGGCTGGCGGTTCGTGCCAGGAATCGGGGCAGCAAGCGAAATCGGGTCTGGCTGGTGGCCCTGGAGCCGCCGGCTCACGCGCATCGATTAGCGCAACCCGCTTAACATCAGCGTCTCGCGAGCGCCAGACAAAAGAATCGTCATCGCCTTGAATTGCGGATCATTTCTGCGCGCGTTTCCAGCAGCCGTTTTGTCTTCCAGTGACTCTGAATGAACGACAACACCGCCCAGATCTGGTCGTCCGACAGCTTGCCCCCGAATCCCGGCATGTCGCTTTGGTGGCCGGGCGGCGCGTATTTGCCGGGGACTGGCCCGTACTTCGTGATCCCGAAGAGAATCTCGTCGGGGTGGTGCCAGGTGTGGCCGCTTTCATCGTGGGGCGGCGCGGGCAGCCGGCCATTCGGCAGCCGCTCGCGCCAGTTCGGCTGTCCTTCCAGCCTCGCACCGTGGCAGCTGGCGCAGTGCTCGGCGTAGATCTTGGCTCCGAGCGCCACCTTCGCGGCGTCGCTCGCGTCGGCTTTCGGTCGATCGACTGCCGGCTCGCCGCAGGCGGCAAGCGTTGCAGCCGCGGCGATGCTAGCGACAATCCTGCCTGATCGCGCCACCGATCTCCCCCGGAGAAGCGAACACGATTGAGCCGCGATCCCCACGCATGCCTGCCGCGATCAGAACCGGTTTGCCCGGCGCGGGGCCGAGTTTGCTCGAGTCAGTCTTGAATCGGAGATTGAATTCCCAGATCTTTTCGATTTTGCCGTCCGCGGTTTCGACGGTGTAGGTATCGCCGCAGTATTTGATGGCGAGCACCCGGCCCTCGGGCGGCGGGTTGCGGAGATCCAGCTTCGGCCTTGCCATGCCCATCATGCCCTGGCCGCCCGCCGGGGCCGGTGGCGCCTTGTTTTCGCTCACCGCTTTCAAGTAGGCGATCAGGTCCTCGCGCGCCTGTTTGTCGCGCGTGCCCGGGAAGGTCATGCCGTTGCCGGGAACGAGCTTTTCAGGACCGGCGAGCCACTTGTCCAGAGTCGCCGCGTCCCAGGTCAGGCCGGAACGCCTGAGCGCATCCGAGTAGCGCGCAAAGCCTTCCGCAGTTCCGGCCTTGCGGTTCCACGCGTGTGCGAGACTCGGGCCGGTCAGGTGCTCTCCGGGCGCGGTCGAATGGCAGGCGGAGCATTGACGAAATAGATGTGCGCCGCGGTTCGCGTCGCCAGCCGCGAGCGCGGACGGAAGCAATACCCCCGTCATAAGCATTGCAGAAATCAGCTGGATCTGTGCGTTCATGGCCGTCTCAACCTTGCGCGGAGATGTCTGACGAGAATCGCGTCGCCCGCGATGGTGGCCCGGGGAATCCATCTCGAAGAACCGCATGCGCTCTACCGCAGCTCGTAGACCCGGTGAAAGCCGCTGAAGCCCTTCAGCCGGCAGACGCCGACCTGGCCGAGCGCGACCCCGGACGATTGCAGCTCGTTGGCGGCGTCCTCGTCGAGGAAGATGCGGTTGCGGTCGGGAATTTCCGCCATCTGCGCCTCGCCCGCCACCGCAACGAATGCGTCGCGCGCAACGCCCATGAGACGGAACGCCTTGTTGATCTCCGTGCCGTGGCGCTTGCCGCGCGCGTCGATCAGGATTTCCCCGTAAGTTACCGCCGCCCGGATTTCGAGCGGCCCGCCGGAGGACAGCTCGGGAGGGGCGTGCTGCAGCCGCCGTCGCAGCGCGACCGCGGTGCGCGTCGCCTCCGCTACGGAGGGAAAAGTGCTCATGCAGCCGTCGCCCGTGCTCTCCACCGAGGTGACACCGCGCGCGTTCGCCTTGTCGAGCATCTTCTGCTCGAGAAAGTTGCGCGCCCGCATCGCCGGGCTCTCGCCGTAGTGCGTCGCGAGCTTGGTCGAGTCCACGAGGTCGATCACCAGAACCGCCTCGGTCACGATTCCCGCCGGCGGGCGCCGCCAGCGCCGCCGCGACCAGGCCCGGTAGCCGAAGACTCCCGCAAGCGCGGCCGCCGCGCCGACCAGGACGTGCGAGGTCCAGTCGAAGACGCTGCGGAACGCTCCCCCGGCATCGCCGTGTATCATTTGCGGCGCTTCCTGCGCGGTCGCAGCGTGCGCGCCCGCGAGCACGGCGAGCGCGAGCGCCAGGCCTACCGCGTGCGGGTTGGCACGCATCGCGCTAGGCCTTCGCGCTCCGGCCGATCTGCCACCCCTTGACCACAGCGTAGATGGCCGGAATCACGAGCAGCGCGAGGACGGTGACCGACACCATGCCGCCGACCATCGGCGCGGCGATGCGGCGCATGACTTCCGAGCCGGTGCCGCTGCCCCACATGATGGGCAGCAGCCCGCCGATGATCGCCGCCACCGTCATCATGATCGGGCGCACGCGCATGAGCCCGCCCTGGACCACGGCTTCGTGCAGGTCCTCGGCGGTGAGCCGCTCACCCGCGGCCTCGCGTTTCGCGGCGGCAGCCTGCAGGGCCTGATCGATGTAGATGAGAATCACCACGCCGATTTCCGCCGCGACGCCGAGGAGCGCGATGAAGCCCACGGCGACGGCGACGCTCACGTTGTAGCCGAGCAGGTACATGAACCAGATCCCGCCCACCATCGACAACGGCACCGAGAGCATCACGATCAGCGTCTCGGTCAGGCGCTTGAAGTTGAGGTACAGCAACACGAAGATGATGAGGATCGTGAGCGGCACCACCACCTGGAGCTTCGCCTTGGCGCGCTCCATGTATTCGAACTGGCCGCTCCAGGTGACGTAATAGCCCGGCGGGAACTTGACGCTATCGCGCACCGCGCGCTGCGCATCGGCAACGTAGCCGCCGATGTCGCGGTCGCGGATGTCGACGTAGATGTAGGCCGCGAGCAGCGCGTTCTCGGTGCGGATGTTGGGCGGGCCCTTGACCAGCTTCACCTTGGCGAGCTGCCCGAGCGGCAGCATCGTGCCGCCGATCGTCTTGACGGGCTTCGCGTTCTGCATCCCGGCAGCAACCGGCTGCGGCATCGCCTTGGCCGCGCCGCCCATGACCGGCACCAGCACCTGGGTCGCGATCGCCTCGGGGTCGCTGCGGAAATCGCGCGGGTAGCGCACCACCACGCTGTAGCGCTCGAGCCCCTCGACGGTGTTCGTCACCATGTCGCCGCCGAGCGCGATCGCGATCACTTCCTGCAGCTCGCCCACGCTGAGCCCGTAGCGCGCGAGCGCCATGCGGTCGGGCTCGATGTCGATGTAGTAGCCGCCGGTGAGCCGCTCGGCATACGCGCTGGTCGTGCCGGGAACGTTGCGCACCACCGCCTCGACCTCTTTTGCGACGCGCTCGATCTCGGCGAGGTCCTTGCCGAACACCTTGATGCCGATCGGGGTGCGGATACCGGTCGAGAGCATGTCGATGCGCGCCTTGATCGGCATGGTCCAGGCGTTGGCGACGCCGGGGAACTGCAGCGCCGCGTCCATCTCCGCGATGAGCCTGTCCATGGTCATCCCGGGCCGCCACTCGCTCGGCGGCTTCAGGTTGATCACCGTCTCGAACATCTCGGTCGGCGCCGGGTCGGTCGCGGTATTCGCGCGCCCCGCCTTGCCGAACACCGACAGCACCTCCGGAAAGTTCTTGATGATGCGGTCCTGCGTCTGCAGGAGCTCCGCCGCCTTGGTGATCGACATCGAGGGCAGCGACGAGGGCATGTAAAGCAGCGTGCCTTCGTTCAGCGTCGGCATGAACTCGGTGCCGAGCCTCATCGCCGGCCAGACGGTGACGGCGAGCATGATCGCGGCGGCGAGGATGGTGAGCTTTCGCCAGCGCAGCACCCAGCCGATGATCGGCCGATAGCCCCAGATGAGGAAGCGCACCAGCGGGTTCTTGTGCTCCGCGGGGATGCGCCCGCGGATGAAGAGCAGCATCAGCACCGGCACCAGGGTGATCGACAGGAACGCGGCGCCCGCCATGGCGAAGGTCTTGGTGTAGGCGAGAGGCTTGAACAGGCGCCCTTCCTGCGCTTCCAGCGTGAACACGGGCAGGAATGACACCGTGATGATGAGCAGGCTGAAGAAGAGCGCCGGGCCCACTTCCTTGCACGCTGCGATGATGGCCGGCAGGCGCGGCGCGCCCGGGGCGAGGCGCTCGAGGTGCTTGTGCGCGTTCTCGATCATGACGATCGCCGCGTCGACCATGGCGCCGATGGCGATCGCGATGCCGCCCAGGCTCATGATGTTCGAGTTGAGCCCCATGGCGTGCATTACGATGAAGGCGATCAGCACGCCGATCGGCAGCATGACGATCGCCACCAGCGCGCTGCGCGCATGGAAGAGGAAGATGATGCACACCAGCGCGACGATCAGGCTCTCCTCGAGCAGGGTGCTCTTCAGCGTCTGGATCGCGCGGTGAATCAGCTCCGAGCGGTCGTACACCGCCTGCACCGAGACGCCTTCGGGCAGCCCGCTCGAGATCTCGTCAATCTTCGACTTCAGGCTGTGGATGACGTCCTGGGCGTTCTGGCCGTAGCGCGCCACCGCGATGCCGCCGACGACCTCGCCCTGGCCGTCGAGCTCGGTGATGCCGCGGCGCTCTTCCGGGACCATCTCGACGCGCGCGATGTCGCGCACCAGCACCGGCGTGCCGCCCTCGGCCTTCACCACCAGGTTCTCGAGATCCGCCATGCCCCGCAGGTAGCCGCGGCCGCGCACCACGTACTCGGTCTCGGCGAGCTCGACCACGCGGCCGCCGACATCGCGGTTCGAGTCGCGAATCACCTGCATGACCTTCATCAACGGCACGCCGTAGGCCTGCAACAGCCGCGGGTTCACCGTCACCTGGTACTGGCGCGCGAAGCCGCCGACGCTTGCGATCTCCGAGATCCCTTGCGCCTTGGTGAGCTGGTAGCGCACGAACCAGTCCTGGATCGAGCGCAGCTCCTCGAGCGTGCGGTTCTTCGCCATGACGGCGTACTGGTAGACCCAGCCGACGCCGGTGGCGTCCGGCCCGAGCGCGGGCGCGACCCCGCGCGGCAGCCTTCCCGAGACGTAGTTCAGGTATTCCAGGACGCGCGAGCGCGCCCAGTAGATGTCGGTGCCGTCCTCGAAGATGATGTAGACGAACGAGGCGCCGAACACCGACAGCCCGCGCACCACCTTCGACTTCGGCACGGCGAGCATCGCGGTGGTGAGGGGATAAGTCACCTGGTCCTCGATCACCTGCGGCGCCTGCCCCGGATACTCGGCGTAGATGATGACCTGTACGTCGGAGAGGTCGGGGATCGCATCGACCGGAGTCTTCAGCACCGCATACACGCCGGCGCCGACGACGAAGACCGTCGCGAGGAGCACGAGGAAGACGTTCCTCACCGACCATTCGATGATCCGGTTCAGCATCTCAGTGCCCCTTGTGCTGTTCCGGCGCGGGCTTCGGCGCAGGCTTGACTGCGGGTTTTGCAGAAGGGGCAATGCGCACGATCTCGAACTCGCCCGGCGCCCCCTGGCGCAGTTCGAAGTCGACCGCCTGGCCTTTCTTCAGCGAGGCGAGCATCTGCTTGTCCATGAGCTTGAACTCCATCGACATCCCGGGCCATTGCAGGCTCGGAATCGGGCCGTGGTTGATCTCCACGCTCGCACCCTTCTCGTTCACGGCTTCCACCGTGCCGCTGCCCTTGTGGACCTGCTCGGCGGCGGGCTTGGTCCCGCCGCCGTGCCCGCCGTGCGCGCCGAAGCCGGCAAGCGCGGCCTTCAAGTTGCTCTCCGCGTCGATCAGGAAGTTGGCGCGCACCACGACTTCATCGCCCGCCTTGAGCCCGTCGTTCACCGCGATATAGCCGTCGGCGCGCGTACCGAGCTTCACGCTGCGGGGCTCGAACAGGCCCTCGCCCCGGCGCACCAGCACAATTTGCTGCGTGCCGCTATCGAGCACCGCGGAGTCGGGCACGGCGAGCGTCTTCGCGCCCGGCTGGCCTGAGGCGAGCTCGACGTTCGCGAACATCGCGGGCTTCAACAGGCCGCCGGGGTTGGCGAGCTCGATGCGGACCTTGGCGGTGCGCGTGTCGGTGTCGATCGTGGGATAGATGAAGACGACCTTGCCGGAGAAGGCCTTGTCCGGATAGGCGACGATTCTCAGCTTCGCTTCCTGGCCGAGGCGCAGCAGGCCGACGTCCTGCTCGAACACGTCGGCGAGCACCCAGACCGAGGAGAGGTCCGCGATCTCGAAAAGCACCTCGCCGGGCATGAAGCGCATGCCCTGCACGCTCGGTTTCTGCAGCACCACGCCGTTCGCCGCGGCCCGGTAGGTGAGCAGCCGCCGCGGCTTGCCTTCCTTCTGCAGCGCCTGCAGCTCGCGCTCGGAGATCTCCCAGTTGCGCAGCCGCCCGAGCACGCCCTCGGCTAGGCGCTGCATCACTGCCTGCGCTTCCGCGCCGCTCGCCTGAAGATCCTTCGCGCCGCGCAGCGCGATCAGATATTCCTCCTGTGCGGCGACCAGGTCGGGGCTGTAGACCTCCATCAGCGGCTGGCCGCGAGCGACCGGCTGACCGGTCGTATTGACGTACAGCTTCTCGATCCAGCCCTCGAAACGCGGCGCGACCTTGTAAAGCGCCCGCTCGTTCGCCTGGATCGTGCCGACGGCCTGCAGGGTGCGCCGCAGCTCGCGCGTCTCCACGCGCTCGCTGCGAACGCCGAGGAGCTGGACCTTGTCGATGCTGATCCTGACCGTCCCCGCCGGCGCCGCGGGCTCGCCGCCCTCGTACACCGCGATGTAGTCCATTCCCATCGGATCCTTCTTCGGCACGGGCGAGGTGTCGGGCAGGCCCATTGGGTTGCGGTAGTAGAGGATGCGGCCCTTGGCAGCGTCCTGCGGCGCCGCCGCCGTGGCAGGCGGGACATGGGCGCTTTTGCCGGCGCCCCACCAGTAGCCCGCGGCGAGGGAAGCGACAATCAGGCCGCAAGCAACAAGGATGGAGAATGTGCGTTTCATCTTTGGGTGCTCCAGTGCGGTTGACTGCTCATTGGCCAGCGCCGGTGAGCAGATCGATCTCTGCCAGCGCCTTGTTGAAGTTCGCCGCGCCAGTCGCGCGCCCGATTCTGAAATTGAACAGGCTCATCTGGCTGTCGAGCAGGGTCAGCAGGTCCGCGCGGCCGACCCTGTACGCAGCGAGCGTGGATTCGACCGTGAGCGCCGCCTGCGGGAGGATTGCGCCGTCAAACAGGCGGACCGAAGCACGGCTCTGTTCGGCGCCCGCGACCTGTTGTCGCAGCTTCGCGAAGATCTCGTTCTGCTGCGCCTGATACATGCTCATCGCCTGATCGCGCATCGCCAGCGCCTCGGCGATGCGTGGCTCGATCTTGTCCTTGCCCCAGACCGGCAAATTCATGCCGACGGTAAAGCTCACCATGTCCACGCGCGACATCCCGTCCGGGCTCTTGTCCCGCTGCCCGTAGGAGACGCGCAGGTCGAAATCCGGGTTGTATTCCTTGCGCGCCAGCTCGATGTTGACGCCGCTCTTGTCGATGAGCGCGCGCAGCCCGGCGAGCTGCGGCCGCTGCCGAAGCGCCTCTTCGCGCAGCGTCTCGAGATCAATTCTCGCCTCGCGCAGCGCCGGCAGGGTCGCGCCGATCGGCGCGGACTTTCCGGCCCGCCCGAGCAGCATGCCCAGTTCCGCTTCGGTGACCGGTATTTCGCGCTGCATGCGGAGCAGTTCCTCCGACATCTTGGCGAGCTGGGTCTGCGCCTTGAGCACGTCGGCCTGCGTGCCCTGGCCGACGCCGTAGCGCGCTTCTGCGATGCGCAGGAACTGCTCGAGTACGCGGGTGTTGTCAGTGATCAGGCGCACAGTTTCCGTGGCGAGCGCCAGCTCGAAATAGGCAATCCGGACGTCCCGAACCACCCGGTTCGAGGTCTCGCGAAGCCCCTGTTCCACGACATCGGCGTCCTTCGCGGCCACGTCCTGGCGCAGCGCCCGCTTGCCTGGCGAGGGCAATTTCTGCGACAAGCCGAGCATCTTCATGGTCATCTCCTCGCGGCGGAAGACCGACCCAGACAGCGGCGCATTGATCACACCCGCCTCGAGCATCGGATCTTCCAGCGCGCCGGCGGGCAGAATGCGCTGGCGCGCCGCTTCCTTCTCGCTGGACGCCGCTTTGATCTCCGGGTTGTTCCGCAGCGCTTCGGCGACGAGCTCCCCCAGGGACGCAGGCTGCGGCCCGAACGAGGAAGGAACGCGAGGTGCGGCCTGCGGATAGGCCACGGTCGCGGACAGCGCAACGACAAGAAAGCCGATGAAGCGGTACATGCACAACCTCCGAATCCAAAACGCGCCGGGGGCCGGCGCCGGAAAAGTATTGTCCCGTGCTGCGATCGCAGCGGCAGGATCAGATGCGGAGGTTGTGGGTCAGGATGCGGACAGGCGGTGCCGCGAACGCGTAGCTCGCGGGAGCGAGCCGGCGCGATCCAACGCGCCAATCCGAAAGCGCTGGTGATACCGTGAGTACCGCGACCGCGGCAGCGCCCTGAAGCGTGAGGCCGGCAGCAACCACGTTTTGCATATCGCTCGTGCAATGCATTAGGCAAAGGTTGGCATTGCCACCCAAGGTCTCTGACTCGCCTTGGTCCGGACAGCATGCTTCATTCAGCGCGGCAACGGCCTGCGCCGCGGACCGCTGGCCAAAATCGCAGCTGGCGGCCGCGAGGGCCGCCTGCGTGAACAGCAGCGCGGCGAGAGCCAAGCGCGCCATTGCCTTCAGCAAGGATCGCGAAACCATAGGCTCATCATTCTATCCGCATGGACGCGTCATCCTTGATCCATGTCAACAATCGCTTTCCCCCGAGGAGGAACAGCCGCTGAGCCCCCAATGTCGCACGCGCGAGATTCGCGCGACCCCGATTCCGCTTGATCCTGGTCAAACCAGACTCAGACGGCGCTCGCCGGCGCGTTCCATAGGGGTGATCATGCATATGTGGCGTCTTTTCGCACGCCACCGGAGCTCGTCGCCATGCCGTCCTCGATGAACGAGCGGACAACGCGCCATGGCTGATTCCAGCCGCGTTGGCGTCGTGCTGAGTTCCGGCGGAGGGCGCGGAGTCTACGCACACACCGGGTTCCTGCTGGCGCTCGAGCGATTGGGAATTTCGCCTTGTGCAAGCGCAGGCTGCAGCGCCGGAGCAGTGGTGGGCGGCGTTGCTGCGAGCGGCACCGGCCTGGACCGCTGGGCGCAAGCTATCGTCCGGGTTTCCGAAAGGGACTTCTGGACGCCCGACTCGCTCCCGCGCTTTTTCTGGCAAATGGCGGTGCATCGCGGGCGCGGCTATACCGGCCTGTCGAGCGCCGACGCGGCAATCGCCTTCTGCCGCCGCCACCTCGCCGTGCGGACCTTCGAACAGTGCCGTTATCCTTTTCATGCCGTGGCCATGAGCCTCGGGCTCGTTCGCAAGGTCGTTTTTTCGGCTGGCGAACTCGGGCCCCGTATCATGGCGAGCGCGGCCATCCCGGTACTTTATCGGCCGGTGGAGATTGACGGCGACTACTATTGCGACGGTGCGCTGGTCGATCTCGCGCCGATGGATGCCATCTGCTGCAGCCACCGGCTCGACGCGCTGATCATTCATCACGTCTCTCCGCGCTACGACCAGCCCGGCGGCTTCGAGAAGATCCTGCGGCGCCGCTGGGCGCTCGCCGAGATCTCGACGCGATTGCTGTTCCGCCAGCGTCCCTGGTATCTGTCCGGCGAGCGCCTTGCCCTGCGGCGCTGTCCCTGTGGATGCGGCGCGGTAATCGTCGTGCTTGAGCCGGATTTGCCGGAATTGCTGTGGCCCCTGACCGACGGGGGACCAAAGGTGCTGCAGGCGGCTCTGTCGCAGACCTTGGCGCTGTTGCAGCCGCACGCGGACGCATTGTTGACCGATCCGCGCGCGCTGCTGCCGGCGCCCGCGGCCGAACCCGATGGCAACGCAGGGCATCGCTCGGCGGTTTGCCCCCCGGAGCGATCATGACAGGCGGCACCGCCGCATCGTGATGTTCCGCATGAGCCTGCCGGCTGGTCATCTGTCTTTCGCGCCTTCAGTCGCAGTCGACCCTCGCGGTTCTCCCTCTTCCGCAATGAGCCGCCATGACTGGCCGCCGTCCTTGGTGATGTAGACGTCGCGCCGCCGCGTGGCAAACGCAAGCACGCGTTCGTCCTTCGGATTCTGCGCCAGGCAGGTCACGTAATCATGCTTGAACCGCGGCAGGCGCAGAGCCTTGCGTCCCCGCCCATCCAGCGCCATTTCGATTACGTCGTTCGACAACCCGCGCGCGTAGAACAACCGCTTGCCGTCAGCATCGAACGCAACGGCCGTCGCCAGTTCCCTTCCGTCGAGCAGCGAGAAACTCTCACCTGCGTCACGCGAGAGATAGAGCCCTCGCCCGCTTGCAACTGCGACCGTGGCCGCCTGCAGCGGATGGGCCGCCAGCCCATGAATCTCGCCCCGCAAATTGCGGGCCGCAGCGCGCCGCCAGCTCTTGCCTTCGTCGTACGTCACGTAGAGTCCTGGCGCCGGCATCGCGGAGTTCGGCCGTGCGTTCACCACGTAGATTGCGTTGGATCGATAACCTGCCGCGAGCAGTCGAAAATCCGCTTCCCCTGCGAGCGCGAGTGGGTGCCACGTTTTGCCTCCGTCCGTACTGCGAATCAGGCCCGCCGAACCGGCCGCAGCAACCCCTGGCCGCGAGTGGCCGCTGGAGTAGATGGCGCGCTCGGATACCGAAAACCCGGAGAAGCCCTGAATCGCATCGCCCACTTCGCGCCAGTCGCCATTCTCGTACACCGCCAGCCCTTCGTGACTCGGCGCGAGCAGCGCATTGCCATCGGACGTAAACGACAGCCCATGCCCGTGGTCGTGAAACAGCACCGGTTGCGCGGACACCGAAGCGACCACGCATGCCAGTGCAACGGCCGCAACTCTCATCGAGCATAGCTTGTTGCGCATTTCACCTCGCCTGCTCGATCCTCGTGACGATCATGGCGCCACGACGCATTTCAGCGCTGAACTTCACCTTGTCGCCCGCCGTTACCCGCCCGAGCATTGCCGGGTCGCTGACCTGATACACCATGGTCATCGCAGGCATGTCGAGGCTCTTGATAGGTCCGTGCTTGAGCGTGATCTTCCCCGCCTCCTTGTCCACCTTGCGCACCTCGCCGTCGAGGACCATCTCTCCATGCCCGGCAGCATGCTCCTTCGGCGCGCCACCCATCATGCCATGGCCCATCATGCCGGCACCTTGGTCATGTCCGCCAGAATGCTGGCCCCATGCGGAGGCGAATGCGAGCAGTGCCGCCAAGCCCGCAGCAATGATCAACTGACGTTGCATTTTCTGGTCCTTTGTCCTGATTGGAAAAAAATTAGTTCTCGCGAAGACAATATAGTTCCCGCGGCGCGCCATTCATGCCGGCTGCCGCGCCGAAGTCAGTGCCTTGTCCACGAGCTTCTTCAGCTGTTCTTGGCCAAAGCTCGGCATCGGCCGGCCATTGACGAAGAACTCCGGCGTTTTGCTCACGTTAAGCACCCGCGCATCGTCGAGATCCTGCTCGATCTTGCGCGTGATCTCGGGAGCACTCATGTCGAACTGCATCTGCTCGAAGTTCAGGCCGAGGCCTTCCAGGTGCTTCCAGGTGCGGGTCACGTGGGCGCGGTGGTTCAGCACCCAGTCGGGCTGCCCCCGAAGAAGCGCCTCGAGCGTCGGCCAGAGCTTGCCTTGCTTCCTGGCCGCTTCGAGCAACCGCACCACCTGGTCTGAGCCCTCATGGAAGGGCGCGTAACGCAGCACGAGGCGAATGCGGTCGGGGTTGGCCGCCATCATCTGTTTGACGAACGGATAGAACTCGCGGCAGGTTGAGCAGGCCGGGTCGAGAAACTCGACGATCACGACCGCCGCATTGGCTTCGCCGAGGGTCGGTGAGTGCATGCGAATCAGGTTCGCGCGGTTCCGTTCAGCGAGTTGCGCGGCGCGTTCCTCCTGGGCGTTGTGGTAGACCAGCGCGCCCGCCGAAAATGCGCTCAGGAGGATCGCCACGGCAACGATGAAAATCGCTTTCTGTTTCATTTTGAGCTCCGAAAATGTGCATTAAGGAGAAGGGCACCGATGGCCGCAAACGCGACCAGCGACAGGAAGGGAATCGTCACGAAGCCGAACCAACGGATTACCTGTTCCGAGCACGGCACGCCCTGCGTGCAGGGTTTCAGTCCCTCGGGTATCACTCCGGCAACGAGAAGTACGTGAAATGCGGCGACCAGCCCGCCGAGCGCGGCGAGCGGCAGCGCGTAGCGCACGACCTTCCGGTCGAAGGGGAACATGCCGATCGGCAGGATCAGAACCAGAGGAAACATGAAAATGCGCTGCCACCAGCACAGCACGCAGGGCGCCACGTGCATGACGTCGCTGAAGAAGAGCGCGCCGAGCATCGAGACACTGGCGATGAGCCAGGCGCCGAACAATGGCGTCCAGGCCATGGCATTGCTATGGACGTTCGCGGGTGCCGCGTTGCCGATCATCGGGATCATCCCAGCCGCCCAAGCGCGGGAATGACATCAAGCAACCAGATCGCGAACGCCGAAAGCTGACCGGTGATCATCGCGACGCCGAGCACGACCAGCATCAGCCCGCTCGCGCCCTGCAGCGCGGCGCCCGCGCGGCGCAGGCTGGCGGCCATGCCCGCTGCCTTGTCTACAAACACCGCTGCGAGCAAAAAAGGAACACCGAGCCCAGCGGCGTAGGCTGCAAGCAAGCCGACGCCGCTGGCGCTCGCGGCCACAACGCTCAAGGCCAGAATGGCGCCGAGCACCGGTCCGATGCACGGCGTCCAGCCGAAACCGAAGGCGACACCGAGCACCAAAGCGGCGAGGGGCCTGGCGCCGCCCGGATTCCAGCGCGGCCGCAGGTCGCGGAGCAGCCACGGCAGCCAGCGCCATAGCCCGAGCATGAATAGCCCGAAGAGGATCACGATCGTGCCCGCCACCAGGTTCGCCTCGTAGCGATAACGCAGGAGCGTCTGCCCCAGCGCGCCCGCGCCGGCACCCAGAGCCACGAAAACAGCCGAGAAGCCGGCGACGAAAAAAACGCTCATGCTGAGCGCAGCGAACCGGTCTTCTGTGCGCACATACCGCCGGCGATGCAGGCTTCCGCCGGCCACGTAGGACACGTACGCAGGGACAAGAGGCAGTACGCAGGGCGATACAAACGAGACGATTCCGGCGGCGAATGCCGCCAGCATCCCCACTGTAGTGACGTCGCTCATTCCGACCGCAATTGGCGCACGAGCGGAAGCAGGCGCTCGCTGACCATCGCACGCGTAATCGGACCTATCACCTTGTGCCGGATGACGCCGCGCTTGTCCACGATGTACGTTTCCGGCACCCCGTAGACGCCCCAGTCGATGCCGACACGGCCATCGCGATCCGCGCCGGTGCGGGTGTACGGATCTCCGAGCTCGTCGAGCCAGCGCGCCGCCGCGTCGGGAGAATCCTTGTAATCGAGGCCATGAATCGGCACAGCGCGCTCGCGCGCCAGTTCGAGCCACAGGGGATGCTCGTCGCGGCACGCGGTGCACCACGACGCAAAGACATTGACGACGGCGACTTCGCCGCGCAAATCCGCGCTCGCCAGGCCCGCTGATCGCCCCTTGACCGGATCGAGCCGGAAATCCGGCACCGACCTGCCGACCAGCGGCGACGGGACTTCGCGCGGATTGAGGAACAGCCCCGCGGCGAGGAATCCGCCAATGACGACGAAAACAAGGAGCGGCCACGCCGAAGCGGCGAAGAACCGCCGCGGCGCAAGTTCAACTTGTGCTTCCCGCATCTCAGTGGCCCGGCTTCAACGTGCCATGCTCGGTGATCTGCTTCCAGATCGCGTTGTTCTTCATCATGATCCTAGAGCCGTCCTTCGCTTCCATGACCTGCCCGTCCTTCATGCGGACGCGGTTGCCGGCGGCGTCGATATGCACCATGGTTCCGTCCTTTTGCACCCATACCCTGCCGCCATCCTTGAGATCAATCGTGGTCGGAGCCGGCTGTGCTGTCTGCCCGAATGCGAGCGTGGAAAATGCCAGCAAAATCGCTGGAATGATCGCTTTACGCATGGTGCTCTCCTTTGAAAAGTACGCTGTTGGAAAAAAGGGCTGGAACTTTTGCCATGTCATCGCGGAGCGCCTGCCCGGATCTCGCAGCGATCTGAACGTCTATTGCACATTACTTTCTGCCCATTCCCGACATACCCATTCCCGGCATGTCCTGCATCATCATGTGATGCTCGGCCATCATCTGTCCCATCATTTCCTGCATGAGCTTCATGTGCTCGTCGATCCACTCGCGCATCTGCTGCGGCGACATTCCGCTGGCCGGTGCGGCCTTCTGCATCTGCGTCATCACTTCCTTCATCATCTGCATATGCTCCTGCATCATTTTCTGGCGCTCGGCGCCCGCTGCGGCTTGCGCGGCGGCAAGCTTTTTCTTTGCATCCTGCGCGCGCTGAATCAGCCAGCTTTGCGTTGCGTCGGGTCCCGCGAGTCCAAGTATCGGGATTGCGACCGCAATTCCCGCGATAACGGCCATGAGCATCTTTTTCATATCGAATCTCCTTCAACGTAGTGACGCAATCGGGCCAAGCTTGGGTAGGAAGCGCGGCGTCCTGGCCGCGTACATCTCGTACTCGTTGCCGAACCGCATCCTCATATCCGCTTCCTCGCGAGCGGCAAGGCGGCCATACATGACGACCAGAATCGGAAACATCGCGAGCGTGAGGAGCGTAGGCCATTGCAGCAGGAAACCGAAAAGGATCATCACGAACGCAACGTACTGAGGGTGGCGCACTCGCGCGTACGCGCCCGTCGTCGCGAGCCGGTGCTCGCGCTGCGCCCGGTAGAGCACGCGCCAGGCCCCGGCGAGCAACCAGAAGCCGAGGACGATGAGCACGTTGCTGGCGATGTGAAATGCGCCGAAATGCGGATTACCGCCCCAGCCGAACATCACCTCGAGCAGGTGCCCGGCATCGTGCGAGAGAAAGTCGACGCCCGGATGGCGCGACTGCAGCCAGCCTGAGAGCACGTAGATCGTCAGCGGAAAGCCGTACATCTCGGTGAACAGCGCCACGAGGAACGCCGAGAACGCGCCGAACGAGCGCCAATCCGTCCTGCTTTGCGGCCGCGCAAAGCTGAACGCGAAGATGATGAACACCAGCGAATTGATGATCACCAGCGACCAGAGGCCGTAGGCAGGCGTCTCAGTGGTCATGCCCGTGGTCCTTCTTCTTTCGATCGCCGTGGTGATGGAACAGGTGCATTAAAGGACAAGCGAGCACGAGCAGGAATGGCAGGTACGCGATCACGTGCGCGCGGTGCTCGGCGAGGAGGAAATACGCCGCGATCGCGACGAAGCCCCAGAACACCCAAGCGCCGACGGCGTTCATGGCACCAGGTCAGCTACCAAGCGAGGTTCATTAGGACGCACAGTCGGCATTGGCAATGAGCAGCGCGTGCACCGGGTCATGCGCGTCGAGCGAAGGGAATTTGGGGGTTGCCTTCTCACGGCGGATCTCCGGAACGTGATCGCAGGTCATCCGCCAGCGCTTTTGCAAAACCTGACGGCAATAGCCGTAGTCGATGATGGACGGATCGCCGCCGGCGATCGTGGCGAGCACCCGGCAGGAACAACGGGAGCCATGCCTGCGCTCCCGGTGCCAACCGACCAGGTGTTGCCGCGCGCTACGATCGACGTTCATCGGCGCTCATCCACGTTCGACCGATTACCTGTCTTTCGGATGACTGTGCTTCGACGGGTCGGCAGGCTTGGATTCGCCGGCCGATGGATCGGTCGACTTGATCCCCTGCCTATCTTCCATGTGGCTGTGACGCTTGGAAGGCGCATTCTTCTGCGCCTTGGGCGCAACGTCCTTGGGTTGCTCTGTCGTGCCTTTGTCCTGGGCGAACGAGGGCGCGACGAGGGCGATGGCGAGCGCTGCTGCAGCTACGACATTGATGTTCATGACCTGCTCCTATCAAAGTGAATCCTGCGTAACAAATTCGGGTTTGCGCGGTCGCGCAACGGCGAGCCGACACGGCCGCCGACAGCAAGACGGTGGCGCGCGCCTACTGGCGCAGGCGCGGGATGAGCAGGTAGGGAGGCGGCTCGGAGCGCAGCGCGATGAAGCTCGATGCGCGGGAATGCTCCGCAAGCACGTTGAATGCGGCGCCAGGGCGGCTTGAGAGCCCGACAGCGCGCTTCACGTACGAGAGAAACGAGTCCTTGTCGAATTCGGAAATCGTGGCTTGAGCATCCTGGGCCACCGCGGGACATTCGCAGCGATGCTCGGGATCGAAGACCGCGAAATCACTGATCGCCGGGTGTCCGGAAAACTCAATCGCCTTCTGCGCGTGCTGAAGCGCGGGATTCCCCTCTTCGCAAGCGCTCGCCGACTGCGCCCACAACCCCAGCGCAATGGCCCACAGAATGAGGACTCGTCTGATCATTGCCGATTCCACGGTATCGGCAATCGCTCTCGGGAATGTTGATCAAAATCAAACCGTGCCAACCGGTTACCCGCCCATCAATGCCCGGAAATGGTGCGTAAATGCGGAGAGCTGTCCGGGCCCGACGGCGGCGTTGCCGACCCGCACTTCATCTCGACCATTTCTCGAAGTACAGCCTCCTCCGCCAGGAACGCGTCTACCGCCAGCGGGTCAAACTGCAAGCCTGCGCAACGCAGGATCTCCTGCTTGGCGTTGTCGAAGGCCAGCCCCGAACGGTAAGGCCGGTCTGAAGTGATCGCATCGAGCGTATCGATGACGGCGAAAAGACGAGCGCCGACCGGAATGGCGTCCCCCGCGAGGCCACGCGGATACCCGGCGCCGTCGAAGCGCTCCTCATGGCACAGAACGATTTCGGCGGCCTCTCGAAAGTAGGCAAGCCCTTTGAGAATGTCGTGGCCGATCTGCGGGTGCCCGCGCATGACCGCGCTTTCCTGTTCGTCGAGCGGTCCCGCCTTCAGCAGGATCGCGTCGGGAATCCCGATCTTGCCGATGTCGTGCAGAAGCGCGCCCCAGTAGACCTGCCGCAGGCGGGCGGGATCATCGAAGAACCTCTTGGCGAGAACGAGCGTGTGGCAGGCCACGCGCTTGGAGTGCAGCCCCGTCTCGTGCTCCCGAGCGTCCAGCGCCGACGCGAGCGCTTCCGCGAGCGCCTGATGAATCTGTTCGCTCTGGTCCCGGGCCGCCTTGAGCTCGCGTTCCTTCAGGAGGCACGATTCGCAGGTGCACCGCGTGCCCCGAAGCAAATGCGGGGATGCGGTGATACTCGAACCGCATTGATCGCAGGATACTGGCGCGCTCATGATTGCGCCCGCCTGCGCGGGGAATCGCAGCACTTCCACGGGCGCATGGGCGTCGTGAAGTAATTCATCGCTGGACCAGGATCCGACCGGTCATCTCCGTCAGGCCGGAGCCGTGCAGCAGACACCCATAGCTCAGCAGGTCCACACGGGTAAAACGCCAGACCAGAGATTCGCGGGTCCCAGGGTCCACGTGCACGATAAAGGGCTGCTCGTGGTCTGCGTCCGAACTATCGGCGGACTGGGACGCGTGTTCCTTTAGCTCATGAGACGTCCCGATCACGAACTCGTGCATCCGCGTGCCCGCGTTGCTTACATCGAAGCGCACCGTATCGCCCTGCCGGATTCGGACCTCCGGCTGCAGCCGGCAATCACGATCATCCATGCTGACCGCGACTACGCGGGACACCTTCCTCGGGTCGCCCGGACGTCCGAAAGAAACCGCATACGGATCCGCGGATGCCCCGAACGCGTGCCCTCCCATGTGACCGCCGTGCCCGAGCGCGCTCCCGGACACGAGCATCCCGACCAAGACTGCAATCGGTGTTTTGCCATGCATAGCCGCTGCAATGCCGCTACTTCGCGGCCTCGATCCTTGTGACCGTGAAGGCACCTCCGAGCTTCTCTGCCTCGAAGTTCACCTTATCGCCGGGTTTCACCTTGTCCAGCAAGGCCGGATCCTTGACCTGAAAGACCATCGTCATTGCCGGCATGTCCAGCTTGGGCATGGGCCCATGCTTGATGGTGATCTTCTTTGCTTCCTTGTCCACCTTGCGGATCTCGCCGTCGGTCATGTCCGCGGACTGAGCATTCGCAACGCTCGTAGCAATCGCAGCGACCAGTAGTGAGAGTCTCTTCATCGTTTCATCCTCCGTTATTTGACGGTAATCGTGCCGGCCATGCCGGCTTCGAAATGCCCGGGCACCAGGCACCCGAAATGGAATTCGCCCGCCTTGGTGAACTGCCAGACCATGGTTCCGGTCTTGCCCGGCGCCACGTGCGCCATGTAGGGTTCGTCGTGCTCCATGGTCGGGTGCTTGCGCATCATCTCGGCGTGCTCCTTGAGCTCCTTCATCGTCCCCAGAACCATTTCATGCATCGTCTTGCCGCTGTTCCTGACCACGAACTTCACGGTTTCGCCCTGCTTCACCGTGAGGCTCGCCGGACTGAAGCGCATCTTGTCGCTCATGTCGATGCGGACCGTGCGCGATGCCTTCACGGGGTCGCCTTCGCGGCCGAAGTCCTTCTCCTCTGTCGAAATGGCCTTTGGTGCGTTCTTGCCATGCATGGCATCGCCGTGCGCGTGGGCTGGTGAGGAAGCGAATGCCAGCAGGGCGGCCGCAATTGTGATGGTTCGAGTCATGGAGGTTTCCATAAAAGGTTCGTTGAATTGTCAGTGATGGCCGTGCCCGGATCGTTTTCGGATCTTCAGGGCGTCGCCGAGTTTCGGCGCGGACTTTGCCCGTTCAGTGGCGGGTTGCGCGCCGGTCCATTCATAGGCAACGGTGCCCTTCGGCTGCGCATACCAGCCCGGGTCCCGGTAGTCGTTTCGGGCCAGGCCCTGGCGGATCTTGACGGTGGTGAACATTCCGCCCATCTCGATTGGGCCAAACGGGCCGGTGCCCGTCATCATCGGCAAGGTGTTGTCCGGCAGCGGCATTTCCATCTCGCCCATGTCCGCCATGCCGCGCTCGCCCATGACCATGTAATCGGGCACAAGGCCCGTGATCCTTCCCACGATCCCGCGGTGGTCCACGCCGATCATCGTCGGCACGTCGTGCCCCATAGGGTTCATGGTGTGGTGAGACTTGTGGCAATGGAAGGCCCAGTCGCCGGGATCGGTGGCGTCGAACTCGAGGTTGCGCATCTGGCCGACCGCGATATCCGCGGTGACTTCAGGCCAGCGCGAGCCGGGCGGCGTCCAGCCGCCGTCGGTGCCGGTGACGACGAACTCGTGCCCGTGAAGATGGATCGGATGGTTGGTCATGGTGAGGTTGCCGATCCGGATGCGGACCCTGTCGCCCAGCCGGCAGACCAGCGGATCGATACCGGGGAATGCCCGTGAATTCCACGTCCAGAGATTGAAGTCCAGCATCGTATTGATCCTCGGGGTAGAGCTGCCCGGGTCGATGTCATACGCGTTGAGCAGAAAGACGAAATCACGGTCCACCCGCATGAAGCCGGGATCCTTCGGGTGGGTCACCCAGAAGCCCATCATTCCCATCGCCATCTGCGTCATCTCGTCGGCGTGCGGGTGGTACATGAAGGTGCCCGGCCGCTTGGCGGTGAACTCGTAGACGTAGGTCTTGCCGACGGGAATTTGCGGCTGGTTCAGTCCCCCGACCCCGTCCATGCCGTTGGGCAGCCGCTGGCCGTGCCAATGGATAGTCGTGTGCTCGGGCAGCTTGTTGGTCACGAACAACCGGACCCGATCGCCCTCGACAACCTCGATCGTCGGCCCAGGTGACTGCCCGTTGTACCCCCAGAGATGCGCCTTCATTCCCGGCGCGATCTCCCGGATGACGGGCTCGGCGACGAGGTGGAACTCCTTGACGCCGTTATTCATGCGCCAGGGCAGCGTCCATCCGTTCAGGGTGACCACGGGGTTGTACGGCCTTCCGCTGGCGGGCGGCAATGGCGCCTGGGTCGCCGGCTTGTCCATGCTCGGCGCTTCGGGAACCGTGGCCTGCGCGGCACGGCTGACCACGGCGGCGCCGACCATCGCGGCGCCGGCACTTCCGAGAAATTTTCTCCTTGTTGTCATGTCCATGCTCCGCGGTCAATGTCCACGCCCGGCCCCGGCGGGCATCCGCGCCGGTGCCGGCGGCACCTCGGCCGTGCTGTGCCCGGTGCGCCCGGAAAGGCTCGCCTGAAGGTCGGTGTCCGCCATCCAGAACTCGCGCTTCGCCTCGAGGAAGGCGCTCACCGTAGCCACCTGCTCGCGCGCGTCGGCCAGCAGTTCGAAGACCCCGACCAGCATGCCGTTGTACCGAAGCAGCACCTCTTCGGAGATCCGCTTGCGCAGCGGAACGATTTCGTCGCGATAGTGGCGGACCAGCTCGTACGCCGTGCGGTAAGCTCCATAGGACTCCCGCACCTCCGAACGGGCCTGGACCGCCGTGTCGACGAGGCGCTGTACGGCCTGCTGATACACCGCCTCGGCCCTCGCAACCCGCGCCGTTCCCCAATCGAAGATCGGAATCTCCAATCCGATCGCGTAGCCATAGGCAAACTGCTCGCCACCCTCCTTGGTACGTGCCCTGCTGAACTCCACCGCGTTCACAAAGCGCGTCGCCTTTGTCAGGCCAAGCGCCTCAGCGGTCCACTCGGATTCCCGGCGCGCCGCGCGAATGTCGAGCCGCTGCTCGATGGCACGACGCTCGAGGTCATCGTAGGCACGCGGCATCTCCGGAACGTCTGGCAGGCGCTCCGGAAGCCGGAAGACCACATCCTCGCCCCAGAGCCCAAGCACGCGCGCCAGGCGCTCGCGTCCCGCGCTCGCGGCGTGTTTCGCGCGTGCGAGCTGCGCGGTCGCATCGGCATAGAACGCCTGCTCGCGCATGTGGTTGAGCTTCGACCAATTGCCGACGGCGGCCATACGCCGCCCCAGCTCCGCGCTTGCTTCGGCAGAGGTCTTCACCTGCTCCGCGTAACGCACCGCTTCCTCTGCCGCAACGGCGCTGATCCATGCCCTGCGCGCTTCGGTTGCCGTCCGCATCACCTCGGCAATGACATCAGCCTGCACGCGCTCAAACCTGCGCGTCTCCATCTTGACGCGCAGCGGCATCATCAGCAGCCCTAAGACCTCGAAACCAAAGCTCTGCTCGACTTTCGCAATGTCGCCGCCGATTCTCGTGCGCAAACCGTGCAGGCGAAGGTTCGGGCCGGTTCCTGCCTGCACGAGGTCCGCCTCGGCAATGCCGAGCTCGGCGTAAGTCGCCTGCAGCGACGGGCTGTTGAGAAGCGCGACCTGGACTGCGTCGTCCGCGGCCAGCGGCTGCGCGAGAAGTTGCCGCACGGCAGTGCGAACGCTCTGCGCGTCGTCCTCCGTCTTCTGCCAGCGCAACTCCTTGCCGAGCCTCTCGCGCGCGGACTCCCGGACGGCACCGAAGCCACCATCTTCGGAAAACGTCGCGCAGCCAGTAAGAGTCAGGGCGGCCACGGCAATGGCGATCGGGGCGCGGCTCATTTGTGCGCTCCATGGGCTCCGGGCGCCTTCTGTGGCTTGCCCGTGGACCCTGCCTCGCCGGCGGGCTCGTCGCGCATATGGCCAACGTGCCCTTTCAGCTTGCCCACCTCGGCATTGGCATTGCCCCAGCGCGATGGTTTTGGATCGGCGTAGGGTCGGTAATCCTTGAATGCGGATTCGTGAACAGGCGGTGCCGACGGCCCTGCCTTCGCATCTGTCGGGTCGGGCCGCGCAGGGGCTTGCGCCTCCGCGCTGGCGGCAACGGCCGCCACGAATGCTGCTGCAACTAGTCTGTGCATGTCTCCCTCGGTTCGTCCAGGCGCAGGCGCAATGCGCAGGCGCGCGCGGCGGCCTTGCCAGCGGCCCCGCTAGGCTGTCAGAACGTCAGGAAACGAGCGGCGGACGGTCCAGAAGATCGGGCAGGAAGCCCTGTGCCATTCGGGCACCGAATGGCGTGCGATCGACGGCCGCGCCGAGCCGGAGGCCAAACGGGCCGGTTCCCGCTGCATACGCAGCACTCGCGCATTGTGCCGCGCAATAGATACTGGAATGGCCATTGTCCACCGGTACCTCGTCATGCCCGCGGAGGTCACCATCTGATCCGTGCTCTAGCGTGTCACCGTCGTGCGAATGCGTTCCATAGGGTGAATTGCCGTCCGCGCAGAAATCGATCGTAACCGCTGCGATCGCCCGAACAGGGACAATGGCAACCAGCATCAGCAGCACGGCGAATCGGCAAAGGCGCAGCATGCAATGCATTATGACACGGCTGCCCGTGTGAGGTTCAATTGCCGCGGGGTTCAGCCCAGTTGCGACAGCGCCCGCACTGCATCGCTCCAGATGTTTTCGATCACGCGCCAGAACCGTTTCGCCAAATCCTCCAGTCGCGGCAGCGGCAGCGGCAGCGGCGATCCGGGCAATTGCGGGCAGTGCGTGCAGTTCATGGGTGCAGTCTCCAGCCTACTACCGTGGGAGAGTCAAACCGCCTGCGCAAGATCGTCCAGGATCGGGCATTCCGGCCGCTGGTCGCCGTGGCAGTGGTGGGTCAGGTGGCGCAACGTGGTGAGCATCGATTGCATTTCCGCGATGCGCCGCTCCAGCGCCGCCATGTGGGCGCCGGCGACCTTCTTCACCGCGGCGCTCGAGCGCCTCTTGTCCTGCCAGAGCGACAGCAGCACGCGGATGTCTTCGATCGAGAAGCCGAGCGATCGGGCGCGCCGGATGAAGCGCAGATTGTGCACGTCGCGCTCGCCGTAGACGCGGTAGTTGGCGAACGTGCGCGCGACCTTGCCGAGCAGGCCGATCGCCTCGTAGTGCCGGATCATCTTCACCGACACGCCGCTCGCCTTCGCCGCGCGGCCGATGTCGACCAGGCCCTGGCCGAGTGCCTCGGCGTGCTCGAGTTGCGGTTCCATTCTTCCCATGTTCAAAGCCTCACGCGATTGAGTCGAAGTGCGTTCGTGACCACCGACACCGAGCTCAGCGCCATCGCGGCGCCGGCGAGGATGGGCGACAGCAGCAGGCCGAAGGCGGGATAGAGAACCCCGGCCGCCACCGGGATGCCGAGCGCGTTGTAGCCGAAGGCGAACGCGAGGTTCTGCCGGATATTGCGCATTGTCGCGCGCGACAGCTGCGCCGCGCGCGCGATGCCGCGCAGGTCGCCCTTGACGAGCGTTACGCCCGCGCTCTCCATCGCCACGTCGGTGCCGGTACCCATGGCGATGCCCACATCGGCCTGAGCGAGCGCCGGCGCATCGTTGATGCCGTCCCCCGCCATGGCCACCTTGCGGCCTTCGGCCTGCAGGCGCTTCACTTGCGTGGCTTTCTCCTCCGGCAGAACCTCGGCGAGCATCTCGTCGATCCCGAGCTGCTGCGCCACCGCCTCGGGGGTGGCGCGCGAGTCGCCCGTGAGCATGACGACGCGCACGCCCGAAAGCTTGAGCGCGGCGATCGCCTCGGGCGTGCCGCTTTTGACCGGGTCGGCGACCGCGGCGATTCCGGCCGCCGCGCCGTCGATCGCGAAGTGCACCACCGTCTTCGCCTCCTTGCGCCAGCCGGCGGCCTGCGCGTCCCAGCGCCGCGTATCGATCCCGCGCTGCGCGAGGAGCGCGCCGCTGCCTACGAGCACGCGCCTGCCATCCACCTCGGCCTGCACGCCGAGACCGTTGACGGCCTCGAACGCGCTCGCCGCGAGCGGCGCGACACCGCGCGCCTTGGCGCCCGCAACGATGGCCAGCGCGATCGGATGCTCGGAGAGCTGCTCGACGCCCGCGGCGAGCGCGAGCGCCTCGGCTTCGGCCATGCCTTCGGCGGCGAAGCCCACGAGCGAGGGCCGGCCCAGCGTGAGCGTGCCGGTCTTGTCCACTACCACGGTGTCGATGTCGCGCATGCGCTCGATCGCCTCTGCGTCGCGGAACAGGATGCCTGCCCTCGCCCCCTGGCCCATCGCGACGGTCATCGAGATCGGCGTGGCGAGGCCAAGCGCGCAGGGACAGGCGATGATCAGCACGGCGACGGCGTTCAGGAATGCGTAGGAAAAGCGCGGCTCGGGACCGAGCAGCCACCAGGCGAGCGCCGTCGCGGCAGCCACCGCTACGACGATCTGCACGAAGTAGGCGGCGATCACGTCGGCGAGGCGCTGGATGGGCGCGCGCGTGCGCTGTGCCTCGCCCACCATGTGCACGATGCGGGCGAGCAGCGTATCGGCGCCGACGCGCTCGGCCCGGATCAGCAGAGCGCCGTTGCCGTTCACGGTCGCGCCGACCACCTTGCCACCCGCGGCCTTCGCGACCGGCACCGGCTCGCCGGTCATCATCGATTCGTCCACGCGGCTCGCGCCCTCGAGCACCGCGCCATCCACCGGGATCTTCTCGCCCGGCTTCACGCGCAGGCGGTCGCCGACGGCGACCGAGGCGAGCGGCACCTGCTCCTCGCTGCCGTCCTCGCGCACCCGCCAGGCGAGGTTGGGCGAAAGCTCGAGCAGCTGCTGGATCGCCTGGCTCGTGCGTCCCATTGCGCGCAGCTGCAGGTAGTCGCCCAGGATCACGAGTGTGACGATCACCGCGGCGGCCTCGAAGTAGGTGCCGACACCGCCGTCGTGCTCGCGGAACTCCGGCGGGAAAAGGCCCGGCGCGAGCACTGCGGCGAGGCTGAAGAGGAAGGCGAGCCCGACACCCAGGCCGATCAGGCTGTACATGTTGAGCGCTCGGTGCGCGAGCGAGAGCCAGAACTTGCGCAGGATCGGCCAGCCCGCCCAAAGGACGACGGGCGCGCCGAGCACGAATTCCACCCAGCCGCGCGCGCGCGGCGCCAGGCCGAGCGGCTCGTGCACGCCCATCATCGGCGCCATCGCGAGGAGCACGAGCGGCAGCGACAGCGCGGCGCCGATCCAGAGCCGGCGCGCGAGGTCCTTGAGTTCGCTATCGTCGCTCGCGCCTGTACCGGCAATCGGCACCAGCGCCATGCCGCACTTCGGGCAGTCGCCCGGGCCCTCCTGCACCACTTCCGGGTGCATCGGGCAGGTGTACGTCGCGCCTGGCCCGGGGATCGTGCCTGCCGACGGCGCGTGATGATGGTGCGCGTGGCCGTGGTGGCCGCAGCATGAGCCGGCCGCGGGCAGCGCCACGTACTTGGCTGGGTTCGCCTTGAACATCTCGAGGCAGCCATCGCAGCAAAACGCATAGCGAACGCCCTCGTGCTCCAGGCCGTACTTGGCGGTCGCGGCATCGACCTTCATGCCGCAGACCGGGTCTACTGTCATCGTGTCCATGGCGCCTACATTGAACCCTCCAATCATTGGAGGGTCAAGCGCCCCCGTCAGGCGGGCATGCGCCGCCCGAAGTCGCGCAGAACTTCGCGCGCACAGTTGTGCCCCGGTGCGCCGCTCACCCCGCCTCCGGGGTGCGCGCCCGAACCGCACAAATACAGCCCCTTCACAGGGGTACGGTAGTCGGCGTGCCCCAGCACGGGCCGTGCAGACCAGAGCTGGTCCAGGGAAAGCTGGCCATGGAAGATGTCGCCGCCGGTGAGGCCGAAGACCCGCTCCAGGTCGGCCGGCGATAGCGCGCTGTGCGCGATCACGCTCTGCCGGAAGCCCGGCGCGTGCGCTTCGACCACCTCGAATATGCGCTCAACCGCCTCGGGCTTGCGGCGCCCCCAGTCGGCTTCGGGCGCGAAGTGCTGGCAGAACAGGCTCGCCACGTGGGCGCCTTTGGGTGCGAGCGAGTCGTCCAGCGTGCTCGGGATCACCATCTCCACGATCGGAGCGCGGGCCATTCCGTCGGCGCGGGCATCCAGGTACGCGCGATCCATGTACGCCAGTGAACGCGCGAGGATGATGCCCGAGCCATGGTGCGGCCCGGGTGCAGGCAGCACGGAGAAGCGCGGCAGCGCCGAGAGGGCCACGTTCATGCGAAAGGTCGCAGAGCCG
>JAYRND010000131.1:0-1956 GCA_041904885.1 Burkholderiales bacterium | reverse complement strand
GCCCCCGGACAATTTGCCGATGCAAAAAGCAAAAAGGGGTCAGAGTCAATTTCCAGCGGCGTGAGCGAACCGCTCGCAGGAGAATGACGCTGCCCTTTTTTCCTTATTACGGCGTCGAAGGCCCGGCCGGCAATGGCGGCCACTCACCCTCGCGGTATCGGTCGAGCGATGCCCAGATCTCGTTCTGGATCTGCTCGCGGCGCTGCCGCATTGCGGCGAGCACCTGGTCGTTGTGCGCGGAGTCCCATAGGGCCAGAGGCCGCAGGGCCCGGTGCTTCGACTTGAGGTAGACCGCGTAGAACTGCGCGAGCAGGCCGGAGGCGGCGCGGAACAGCTCGCTGATGTCGAAAAGCTCGAATTCGGCCTGGGCAAGCTGATGATGAATCGAGGCGAAATCCTCAGGTATCACCTCGACCACCACGACATCGGTATCGGCAAGGACGCGCCGGCCGCCCGCGAGCGCATCCGCCTCCGCGCCCTGGACGTCCAGCTTCAGGAGGTAAGGCCCGGGCAGGCCGGTCTCGGCCACCAGGCTGTCCAGGCTGCGAAGTGGCACGCGGATCGTTTTCGCGCCGTGCAGGTCGTTCACGCTGGCCCAGTAGCGGTCGCCTGCGGCGCGCACCGAGCTCCAGTAGACATGGCCGCCGCTCAGCAGCTCGAGATTGCCGCCGTCGTGCTCGCCGACGGCGCAGAGCCTGAAGTGGCCGCCAAGCGCAGCCTGGATCGCCGCGAGCGACTCGCGGTAGTCCTCCTGCGCATCGACGTTCAGGATCGCGCTGCCGCGCGCAGGGCCCAGCTCGGCGAGGTTGACGCTGAAATGGCCGTCGGCGCAGCCCAGGTCGATGACGCCGCCAAAGCGCAGGCCCGCCTGCCACAGCCAGTGGATCGTGCCGTAATAGGTGTGCGCTTCCGGCTGCATGCTCTGCGCGCGGTCAGGCCGCGGCGCGGACCCTCAGCCGCACGCCCGTGAGGCGCTGCAGTTCCTCCATCGAGAGCCCCTCGGCGCAGATCTCCACCAGGTGCAGGCCGTCGGGCCTGACGTCGATGACCGCGAGGTCGGTATAGATGCGCTTCACGCAGCGCAGCCCGGTGAGCGGGTAGGTGCAGCGCTCGACGATCTTCGATTCGCCCTGCTTGGTGAGGTGCTCCATGGTGACGAAGACCTGCTTCGCGCCGGCGGCAAGGTCCATGGCGCCGCCGACGGCGGGAATCGCGTCGGGCTCGCCGGTGTGCCAGTTGGCGATGTCGCCCGCGGCCGAGACCTGGAACGCGCCCAGCACGCAGATGTCGATGTGACCGCCGCGGATCATGCCGAACGAGTCGGCATGGTGGAAGTAGGCCGCGCCGGGCAGCGCCGTCGCCGGATTCTTGCCGGCGTCGATCAGGTCCTCGTCCTCGGCGCCCGGCGCGGGCCTGGGCCCGAGGCCGAGGATCCCGTTCTCGCTGTGCAGGACGATTTCGCGGTCCTTCGGAATATGGTTGGCGACGAGCGTGGGCAGACCGATGCCCAGGTTCACGTAGGCGCCGTTCGGGATGTCGCGCGCGACGCGCGCGGCGATCTGGTGCCGGTCGAGCTTTTTCACGCTGCCTTCCTCACCGCCGCGAGGCGCACCACGCGCTGCACGAAGATCCCGGGCGTGATGACGGCCTCGGGGTCGAGCTGGCCGAGCTCCACCGTCTCGCGTACCTGCGCGACGGTGCATTTCGCCGCCGCCGCCATGATCGGCCCGAAGTTGCGCGCGGTCATGCGGTAGCTGAGGTTGCCCCAGCGGTCGGCACGGTCGGCCTTGATGAGCGCATAGTCCGCGTGGATCGGATACTCGAGCACGTAGTCGCGTCCGCCGATCGTGCGCGTTTCCTTGCCTTCGGCGAGGCGGGTGCCGAAGGCGGTCGGCGTGTAGAACGCGCCGATGCCCGCGCCCGCGGCGCGGATGCGCTCGGCGAGCGTGCCCTGCG
>JAYRND010000130.1:0-2188 GCA_041904885.1 Burkholderiales bacterium | reverse complement strand
GCCGCACGAAGCTTGATCCAGCGCAAGACGCCCCTGTATCAGAGTGCCCCGATCTGTATCCGGATGTAACGCGCGCAGATATGGAACCTGTGTCACAGACAGGTGTGGAACCCAGGTCACAGACGCCATCGGCGCACCGCGCGCAGACTGCCGTCATCGCAACGCAGTCTCACCATTGATGGAGGTCAACATGTCGGTAGAAAGAATGATCAGGATGTTCGCAGGCTCCTTCGTGCTGCTGTCCCTCGCCCTGGGCGTGGAGGCAAGCCCCATCTTCGTGAACGCCAACTTCCTCTGGTTCACCGCCTTCGTAGGCGCCAACCTCCTGCAGAGCGCCTTCACCTGCTTCTGCCCGCTGGAGATGGTGCTGAAGAAGCTGGGCGTGAAATCGGTCGCGGCATGAGCACCGACACGGCCGCCCCCCGGACGCTCGAGGCGCTGCTCGCGGGCTCGGAGCAGCCGGTGGTCGTCGACTTCTGGGCGCCCTGGTGCGGCCCGTGCCGCGCGATGGCGCCGGTGTTCGAGCAGGTGGCGGGCACGCTCGGCGGCAAGGTGCGCTTCGTGAAGGTGAACACCGACGCCGAGCAGGCGCTCGCCGCGCGCCACGGGATCCGCGCGATCCCCACGCTGATCCTGTTCCGCGGCGGCGTCGAGGTGAAGCGGGCTTCGGGCGTCATGGACGCCGGCACGCTCGCGCAATGGATTCAATCCTAGGAGAAGGCCATGATCCATCGGTTCGAAGTCGTGAACATCAAGTGCGGCGGCTGCGCGCGCTCCATTGAGAACGCGCTGCGCGCCGACCCCCGCATCCGCCACGTCGATGTCGACATCACGGCCGGCGTGGTCAGCGTGGACGCCGATGAGGGCGCGCGCGAGGACGCGCGTGCCACGCTGCTGCGGCTCGGCTACCCGGAAGCCGGCACGCTCGAGGGCCTGCAGGCGCTCGCCGCGAAGGGCAAGTCCTTCGTGAGCTGCGCCGTGGGCCGCTTCGGCAAGGACTGAGCATGCGCCACGCCGCTGCCGCGCTTGCCGCGGCGTTCGCGCTTGCCGCCTGCGGCGACAAGCCCGCGCCCCCGGCGAAGCCGGCCGCCGAGCTGAAGTCGGCGGCGGTGGAGGTCCGCGAGATCGACCTCGCCTACTCCGCCGAGGCGGTCATCGAGGCGGTGCGCCAGTCCACGGTCTCGGCGCAGATCGCCGGCCGCATCGTCGACCTGCGCTTCGACGTGGGCGACATCGTGAAGAAGGGCGAGGTCATCGTGCGCATCGACGAGCGCGCCGCCAGCCAGGCGGTGGCGGCGAGCGAGGCGCAGGTGCGCGAGGCAGAGGCCGCGGCGCGCAACGCGCGCGTCACCCTGGAGCGCTCGCGCCAGCTGCTCGCGCAGAAGTTCATCAGCCAGGCTGCGCTGGACAAAGCCGAGGCCGACTCCAAGCAGGCGCAGGCGCGGCTCTCGGCGATGCTCGCCGGCGCGGGGCAAGCCGCCACCGAGCGCAGCTTCGCCACCGTAATCGCGCCCTACAGCGGCGTGGTTTCGGCGCGCCACGTCGAGCTGGGCGAGATGGCGGTGCCGGGCAAGCCGCTCATGACCGGGTTCGACCCCTCGACCCTGCGCGCGGTGGCGAACGTGCCGCAGGCGCAGGTCGCGGCCATCCAGGCTTCGGGCAAGGCCCGGGTCGAGGTGCCTTCGCTGGGGCGCTGGATCGAGGTGCGGCAGCTGACCGTGATGCCCGCGGCCGATCCGCGCACGCACACCACTCGCGTGCGCCTGGAGCTTCCCGAGGACGCGCGCGGCGTGTACCCGGGCGTGTTCGCGCGCGCCTACTTCACCACCGGGCGCGCGCCGCGCCTGCTCGTGCCGCGCGAAGCGGTGTTCCAGCGAAGCGAGCTTACGGGTGTGTACGTCATCGACGACAAGGGCGCGCCGCGCCTGCGGCAGGTCCGCCTGGGCACTGCCGGCGACGAACGCTCCGTGGAGGTGCTGGCGGGCCTGAAACCCGGCGAGCGCGTCGCGCTGGAGCCCGTCAAGGCCGGGATGCTGCCCGCGGAGCGCTGAGCGATGGGCGTATCCGGCCGCATCGCGAAATTCTTCCAGGATTCGCAGCTGACGCCGCTCGCGGCGCTGGTCGCCTTCCTGCTGGGCCTCTTTGCCGTGGCGGTGACGCCGCGCGAGGAGGAGCCGCAGATCAACGT
>JAYRND010000003.1:0-26125 GCA_041904885.1 Burkholderiales bacterium | reverse complement strand
TGCGCGTAGAGGTGCTGATCGGCATCCACAAGCGCGAGCGCCACGTGGCGCAGACCGTGTCCATCGACCTCGACATCGGCATTCCTGGCACGGCCGTCTTCCGGAGCGACAAGGTCGCCGACACCGTGGACTACGAGCAGGTCGCCCTCCGGATCAAGGCGCTCGCGGCGAGCGGCCACTTCCGGCTGGTGGAGACCTTCGCCGACCGGATCGCGCGGCTGATCACCGACGAGTTCAAGGCCCCCTGGGTGCGCGTGAGCGCCGCCAAGATCGGCATCCTGCCCAACGCGAAGTTCGTCGGCGTCTCAATCGAGCGCGGCATCGACAAGAACCGGGCTTAGCTTGCTCAGCTCCTTCGGATCGATGGCGACCAGGAAGCCGCGCCGCCCTCCGTTGATATAGATCCGAGGCAGTTCGAGCACGGATCGCTCCAGATAGATTGGCATTTTCTTTTTCGTGCCGAAGGGCGAAGTGCCGCCCACCTGGTAGCCGGAATGCCGCTGTGCGACCTCGGGCCGGCAGGGCTCGATGCGCTTCCTGCCGGCCTGGCGGGCGAGGTTCTTGGTCGACACTTTCTTGTCGCCATGCATCAGCACGATGAGCGGCTTCGCGTCCTCGTCCTGCATCACGAGGGTCTTCACCACGTGGTGCTCGGGCACGCCAAGCGCGCTCGCCGAAACCTCGGTGCCGCCGTGCTCCACGTACTCGTATTCGTGCTCCGTGTAGGCGATGCCGTTCGCCTTCAGGAACATCGTCGCCGGCGTATCAGCCACGTGGATGGTGCTTCGCGTGCAAGGCCTTCATCCGCTCGCGCGCGACGTGCGTGTAGATCTGCGTGGTCGAAATGTCGGCATGGCCGAGCAGCATCTGCACCACGCGCAAGTCGGCGCCGTGGTTGATGAGGTGCGTGGCGAAGGCGTGGCGCAGCACGTGCGGCGAGAGATGCTTGCCCGGCACCGCGCGCGAGCCATAGCGCTTGACGATCTGCCAGAACGCCTGGCGGGTCATCGGCGCGCCGCGGCCCGTGATGAAGAGGTAGTCGCTCGCGCGCCGCCCGAGAATGTCGTTCCTGGCGCCGGCGGCGAACCTCCGCACCCAGTCGGCCGCTTCCTCGCCCAGCGGCACCAGGCGCTCCTTCGATCCCTTGCCCAGGACGCGCACCACGTTCTGGTCGAGGCTCACTTCGAAGACCTTGACCTGCACCAGTTCCGAGACCCGCAGGCCCGAGGCATACAGAACTTCCAGCATGGTGCGGTCGCGAAGCCCGAGCGGCGTGCTCACGTCGGGCGCGGCGAGCAGCGCCTCCACGTCGGCCTCGGAAAGCGTCTTCGGAAAGCGCGGTGCGCGCTTCGGCGGGTCGAGACGGAGCGTCGGATCCGCCTTCACATGCCGCTCGCGCAGGCACCAGCCGTAGAAGCGCTTCAGGCTGGAGAGCATGCGCGCGGCGCTGGATGTCTTGCCTTTCCTCCTGGAAAGAAACTCGAAAAGGTCCGCTTCGCGGACTTCCTCGAGGGATTTGCCGCGAAGGAAGACCGCCAGCTGCTCGAGATCACGCCGGTAGGAGGCAAGGGTGTTCTTCGACAGGCCGTCCTCCAGCCAAAGCGCGTCGGCGAAGGCGTCCAGCAGGGCCGCGGCAGCCGGACTCAAGGCCGGAGCTGGAACGCGTCCGCGCTGGATTCGTGCATCAGCAGCCAGCGCTTGGCCTCCAGCAGGTACCCGCGCGTGGAGTGCCCGAAGCCGCCGATGCCGCTGGCGGCGACCACGCGATGGCAGGGAATCACGATCGGCAGCCGGTTGTCGCCGCAGGCCTGGCCGACGGCGCGCGGCACGTCGGGTCCGTCCTCGCCGAGGCTGCGTGCAAGCTCGCCATAGGTCAGCGTGCGGCCGCGCGGGATGCGGCACATCGCGTCCCAAACCCTGCGCTGGAACTCGGTGCCGCGCACCAGGAGCGGCAAGTCGAATCTCGCATCGGGGTCCTCCCGATAGCGCTCGATCTGGCGCGCGGCGCGCTCGGCGAGCGCGTTCTCGGGGTCCTTGATCGCGGCGCCACGCGGCAGGTAGCGGATCGCGGCGACGTGTTCCTCGCGCGTCGCGATAGCCACCATCATCTTCGGAAACTCCACGACCGCTTCCCAGTGCATCTCAGGCGGCCAGTTTTTTGATCTTCGCAAGGAGATCGTCGGCGACCTCGATGCCGCCGGCGAGCTTTTTCTCGGAGGCGAAGCGCCGCGCGCCCGGCAGCCGCACGCCCTCGTCGGCGAGCATGGTGCGGATCACCGTCTCCACGCGCTCGAGGTAGCGCTCGCGGCCGGCGAGCGCGCCCGGGTCGATGGCGAGGAAGGCGTGGCCGATCCTCGGCTTGTTGCCCTGGTCGGAAAAGAAGGAGTCGGCCTCGGTGCCGATCGCGGATCCCGTGAGCGCGGCGCAGACCAGCTCGAAGGCGAGCGCGAGCATGGCGCCCTTCGCGCCGCCGATCGGAAAGAGGCTCCCGCCCTCGATCGCCTCCTTCGGGTCGGTGGTGGGCCGGCCCTGGCGATCGAGCGCCCAGCCCTCGGGAATTTTCTCGCCCTTCTGCATGGCCAGCATGATCCTGCCGCGGACCACCGTGGTGAGCGCAAGGTCGATGACCAGCGGCTCGCCCTTCTCCCGCGGAAACACGAAGGCGACCGGATTGGTGCCGAAGAGCGCCTTGCGGCCTCCCCAGGCCGGGATCGCCGCGGGCGAATTCGTGAATGCGACGCCGACCATCCCCGCCGCCGCCACCGGCATCAGGTGGATGCCGAGCACCCCCACGTGCGCGCTGTTGGTGATGCCGGCGAAGCCGATGCCGTTGCGGCGCGCCCGCTGGATCGCGTCCGCCACCGCCCACTCGCTCGATTCATAGGGCAGGCCGTCGCGATTGTCGATCAGGCACACCGCGGCGCGGTCCGCGATCATCTTCGGGCGCGCGGCGCCGTCGGCCCGGCCGTTCTTCAGGAAACTGCAGTAGAACGGCACTCGGGACATGCCGTGCGAGGCCAGGCCCTGCTCCTCGGCGCGCACGAGGTGGCGGGCGGCGGCCTCGGCCATGACGGGATTGGCGCCGGCCTTTTCCAGCGCATTTCGCGCGAGCTGCAGCAGCTCGGCGGCGTTTTTCTTCATAATATTCATTCTAAAGGAGGGGCAACGATGGGCAAGTTCATCGAAGTGAAGGCGGCCGACGGCCACAAGCTCGCGGCGTACGTCGCGGAACCGGCGGGCAAGCCGCGCGGCGGCGTGGTGGTGATTCCGGAGATCTTCGGCGTCAACAGCCACATCAAGCAGACCACGGACGGCTTCGCCGCCGACGGCTACCTGGCCGTCTCGCCTGCGATGTTCGACCGCGTGCAGCGCAACTACGACACCGGTTATTCGCAGCCCGAGATCGAGGCGGGCAGGGCCATCATGCAGAAGCTCGACTGGAAGCAAGCCGTTCTCGACGCCGAGGCGGCGATCGGCGAGGCCAAGAGGGGCGGCAAGGTCGGCATCGTGGGCTACTGCTTCGGCGGCACGGTGACGTGGGTCTCGGCAGCGCAGGCAAAGGGGCTCGCTTGCGCAGTTCCCTACTATGGCGGCGGCATGCCGAACTTCATCAACGAGAAGCCGAAGGTGCCGACGATGTGCCATTTCGGCGAACTCGACCAGTCGCCCACGCTCGCGCAGGCGAAGGAGATCGTCGCAAAACACCCGGAGATCACCGCCCATTTCTACGCCGGCGCCGGCCACGGCTTCAACTGCGACCAGCGCGGTTCCTGGAACGCGGAGGCGGCCAAGCTCGCGCGCAGCCGCACCGTCGATTTCTTCCGGAAGCATCTCGGCTGATGGCCGCGCTGCAGAACCGCCAATTCCGGCTCGCCGCCCGCCCGATCGGGCTCGCCAAGGAGTCGGACTGGAAGCTCACCACCGAGCCCGTCGCCGATCCTGCCGACGGGCAGGTGCTCGTCAAGGTGCTGCAGCTGTCGCTCGACCCGGCGATGCGCGGCTGGATGAACGAAGGCCGCAGCTACATCGCGCCCGTGGGGATCGGCGATGTCATGCGCGCGATCGGCGTGGGCAAGGTGATCGCGTCGAAGAATCCGGCCTTTGCCGCCGGCGACCTCGTCATGGGCAGCTTCGGCATCCAGGAATACTGCCTGGTGGACGATCCCAAGCGCTTCCAGTTGAACCGGATCGATCCGCGCCTGGGCACGCCCGCGCAATGGCTGAACGCGCTCGGCATGCCTGGCATGACCGCCTATTTCGGGCTGCTCGAGGTTGGCGAGCCCAAGGAAGGCGAAACGGTGGTCGTCTCGGGCGCCGCGGGCGCCGTTGGCCAGACGGTGGGCCAGGTGGCTCGCATCAAGGGCTGCCGCACGGTCGGCATCGCCGGCGGCAAGGCGAAATGCGACTTCGTGACGAAGGATCTCAAGTTCGACGCCTGCATCGATTACAAGGCGGGCCCCCAGGCAGTTCGTGAAGGCCTCAAGGCGCATTGCCCGAAGGGCGTGGACGTCTACTTCGACAACGTCGGCGGCGAGATCCTCGACACGGTGCTGACGCGCATCAACCGCGGGGCGCGCATCGTCATCTGCGGCGCGATCTCGCAGTACAACAACACCACCCCGGTGAGCGGTCCGGCCAACTACCTCTCGCTGCTCGTCAACCGCGCGCGCATGCAGGGCATGGTGGTCTTCGACTATGCGGACCGCTACGGCGAAGCCGTGAAGCAGATCGCGCAGTGGATGAAGGAAGGCAAGTTCATCTCCCGGGAAGACGTCGTCCCGGGCATCGAGAACTTCCCCGCCACGATGAACAAGCTGTTCAGCGGCGGAAATTTCGGCAAGCTGGTCCTACAGGTCGCGCCGGAGTAGCGATTCCCCCGGCTTCACCCGGGTGAACGCGACCGGTTGAGTGGTGGTTTCGATTCTTTTGTTCTTCAGCATCAAGCGAACAAAAAAGGAGCTCTCGAGCGGGCCCGTCTCCGGGAAATCCTCCCGGTAGTGCGCACCGCGCGAATCGGTGCGCGCGAGCGCTGCCTCGGTGATCGCGCGGCTCACCTGCAGGAGGCTCTGCAGGTTCAGCCAGTCGTGCCAGGTGAGATTGAAGGCCCGGTTCGAGTCGGCGATGCCGGTTTCCTGCAATTCATTCTCGAGAGAATGCAAGTCCGCGAGAGCGGCCCGAAGGCTGGCGCCATCGCGGATGATGCCGACCCTGTTCCACATCGTTTCGTAGAGCCTCTCGCGCAAGGGCTCGAGCGAGCCGTGCTGTTTTGTTTTTGCCTGGAAGGGCTTTTCAAGCCTGGCAATTGCTTCTTCCACCTCTGCAAGACTCAAGTCTTCAAGAGAACAGGAAGCAACCCGGTTCGCCATGGCATCGCCTGCCACCGCGCCGAACACGGTGGAGTTCGCCACGCCGTTGCCGCCGAGCCGGTTCGCGCCGTGCACGCCGCCCGCGTCCTCGCCAGCGACGAAGAGTCCGCGCAGGCCAGTGCTGCAGTCCGGGGCGAATTCGACGCCACCCATCATGTAGTGCGCCGTGGGCACGACTTCGACCAGGCCGCCCGCGAGGTCGAAGCCGCAGTCGGCGCAGCGCTCGACCATCCCGCGGAACTGCCTCCTGACCTGTTCCTGGTTCAAATGCTTCATGGAAATGTAGAGGCCGCCATTCGGGCTGGTGCGGCCCGCGCGCATCTCGGCGTACATCGCGCGCGAAACGAAATCGCGGGTGGCGCGCTCCGCCATGGCATCGTATTTCGGCATGAAGCGCTCGTTCGCCCCGTTGAGCAGGTAGCCGCCCGCCCCGCGCAGGCCTTCCTCCAGCACCGTGCCCGTCATGCGCGTGTGGGTGCCGGCGTACAGGCCCGTAGGGTGGAACTGCACCATCTCCATGTCGCGCAAGGGGAGCCCCGCGCGCAGTGCCATCGCCAGGCCGTCGCAGCTCTTGTCGCCCGAGGGCGTATGGTACTTGTACATCGTCGGCCCGCCGCCGGTGGCGAGCAGCACGGCCTTGGCGCGCACGAGCAGGTACTCCCCGGTGCGCATGTCGATGAAGAGCACCCCGGCGATCGCGGAATCATTTTTGTTTTTTATGAATTCAACTGCCCTGAATTCCTCCAGGCGATGAATTTTCCGTGCCCAGACCTGCTCGGCGAGGCGGTTGATGATCTCGATGCCCGTCAGGTCGCCCTTGTGCACCGTGCGGTCGAAGGTCTGGCCCGCGAAGGCCTTCTGGTGCACCGTGCCATCGGGATTGCGGTCGAAGAAGCAGCCCAGCTCGTTTTCAAGCTCCCGAATTCGCTCGATCGCCAGAGTCACCAGCTTCCAGGCGAGCTCCTGGTCGGGAAGCCACTTGCCGCCCTCGATGGTGTCCATGAAGTGGCGCTCGATGGAATCCTCCTTCGCGAGCGCGACGTTGTAGCCGCCCTGCACCATGCGCGTGCAGCCGCACTTGCCGAGCAGGCCCTTCACCGCGACCGTGATGGACAGGTCCGGGCTCGCCTTGTGCGCGTGCAGCGCGGCGAAGAGCCCCGCGCCGCCGGCGCCGAGGATCAGGATGTCGGTCGTCTGCTGCCGGACCTGCGCCATCGCCCGCTCAGCCGCGCGGCGGCACCACCGCGCGCATCGCAGTGCCGAGGTGGACACCGGAATCGAGCAGCACCAGCTCGCCGGTGACCGTGCGCGCCGCGTCCGCGAGCCAGACCACCGCCTCGGCGACGTCCTCTGCGGTGCACGATTTACCCAAGGGGGCGCTCGCCTCGTAGCCCGCCTGGAGCTTGCGCGCGTTGTCCTCGCCGATGCCGCGCGGGAACCAGCGCGTGGTGATCATGCCGGGGCAGACCGCGTTGACGCGCACTTCGGGCGCCATGGTGCGCGCAAGGTGCAGCGTCAGCGAATTGATCGCGCCCTTCGAGGCAATGTACGGGATCGAGGAGCCGATGCCGAGCGCCCCGGCGATGGACGACACGTTGACGATGGCGCCGCGCGCGGCCTTGAGATGGGCGGCGGCGGCGCGCACCATCTGGAACGTGCCCAGCAGGTTGACCGCGTAGATGCGCTGGAAGATGGCAGCGTCGAGCGCCTCCCAGTTGCCCGAGCCGACGAAGGTGCTGATGCCGGCGTTGTTGACGAGCACGTCCAGCCGCTGCCAGCGCGCGACGGCCGCCGCCACGATCCGGCGGCAGTCGGCGTCCTCGGCGACGTCGCCCTTGCCGAGCAGGACGTCCGCGCCCGCATCGCGGCATGCGCGCTCGCTTTCCTTCGCCTCGTCCTCGCTTTTCGAGTAGTTGATGAGAAGATCGTAGCCGCGCCGCGCGAGGAGGAGCGCGGTGGCCGCGCCTACGCCCGTCGCGCCGCCCGTGACGATCGCCGTCTTTCGCTCAGCCATACCCGCTCCCTATGCCGCGGCGAGGCGCCCGCGCAGGTACTGCATTGCCAGCACCAGGGCGACCAGCGCGAAGCCGATGGCATCGAACATCGCCGTCGGATACACCAGCAGGAAGCCGGCGACGATCAGCATCCATCGCTCGAGAAAATTGGTCCGCCGGAACAGCCAACCCTGCAGGCCCCCAGCCAGCGCGACGATGCCGATCGCGGCGGTAAAAGTGACCAGCGCGATCGCGCCCCAATCGGCGTTGCCCAGCGTCTTGAACGAGCCCGTCAGCAACAGCCCCGTGCCGCTGGGGTCGAGCACGAACATGAAAGGTACGAGGAAAGCGGGCGCAGTGTATTTCCAGCACTGCAGCGTGGTCTTGTAGGGATCTCCGCCGGTGATCGCCGCGGCCGCAAAGGGCGAGAGCGCGGTCGGCGGCGAAACCTCCGACAGCACCGCGTAGTAGAAGATGAACATATGGGCCGCGAACTCCGGCACCTTGAGCGCGATCAGCGCTGGCGCGGCGATCACCGCGCAGATGATGTAGCTCGCGGTCACCGGCACCGCCAGCCCCACGATCCACACGATCAGCGACGTGTAGATCGCAGTGAGCAGCAGGGAGTTGCCGGCGTAGGCGAGCACGATGGAACTGAACTTGAGCCCGAGGCCGGTCAGCGTGACGACACCGACGATCAGCCCGGCGCCGGCGCAGGTCGCCGCCACGTTGAGCACCGCGCGGGAACCGCCGTCGAGCGCCTTGACCAGCCCCGAGCCGGCGAGGCCGCGCCAGAAGCCGATTTTCCCCTGGAAGAGATCGTAGGGTATGAGCGCGCAGTCGCGATGCAGGAAGCTCGTCACCAGGGCGACCACGGTCGACCAGAAGACGGACAGCTCGGGCGAGAAGCCCATCAGCATGAAGGCAACGATCGAAACGAGCGACAGGAAGTGGAACCAGTACTTGCGCGTCAGGCTCCAGGCCGACTCGACCTGCTCGAAGACGGCGTCCTTCATGCCGAACTTGCGCACGTCGATCTCGACCATCACGAACAGCGCAAGGTAGAACAGGCAGGTCGGGATCGTCGCCATCAGCACGACGTCCAGGTACGAGATCTTGAGGAATTCGGCGATGATGAACGCGGCCGCGCCCAGCACCGGCGGAGAAATGATGGCGCCCAGGCCGCCCGCCGACAGCAGGCCGCCGGCCTCGTTCTTGCTGTAGCCGACCTTGGCGAGCATCGGCGCAGCCACCGCACCGAGCGTCACCGTGGTCGCCACCCCGGACCCGGACGGTCCGCCCAGCAGGAATGAAGCGAGCGTGACCGTGCGCCCGGCGCTGGTGGGCTTGCCGCCCATCGCCGCGAACGAAAAGTCGATGTAGAACTTGCCCGCGCCCGAGAACTGCAGGAAGGCGCCGTAGATCGTGAACAGGATGATCAGCGTCGAAGAAACGCTGATCGCCGTCCCGTAGATGCCCTCCAGGGTCATGTACATGTGGCCGACGAGGCGCGGAATCTCGTAGTTCTTGTGGGTCCAGGGCGCCGGCAGGGCTTCCCCGAAGAACGCGTATGCGAGAAAGCATGCGGTCACGACCGGCAGGATCCAGCCGGTGGTGCGCCGCATCGCCTCCATGATCAGCAGCACCAGCGCGACGCCGAACGCGATGTCCCAGTCGTTCGGCAGGATCGACCGGTCGAAGAAATCATCGCCGCCGGCGATCAGGTACGCCGTGGTCGCGACGCCCGCAAACGCCAGAATCCAGTCCCACCATAGGACCCGGTGCCGGAAGCGCTTCGCGACGGGGAAGATCAGGAACGTCAGGAACAGCACGAACGCGAGGTGAATGGAGCGCAGGTATTCGGGCCGGACGATGGCGTAGGCCGTATACAGGTGGAACAGCGACATGACGACCGCAACCGTGGTGACGAACGCGGCGAGCCAGCCAGCCAGCTTGTTGTGCACGCCCTCTTCGCGCTCGATCATCTGCTCGGCGCGCTCGAGCGCCTCGGCGCTGACCTCGGGGGCCGGCCTGTGCAGCAGCGTCGCGTCTTCGCTCATCGATCCCGCCAAATGAAAAGCCCCGCCAGCGCGCTGGACGGGGCTCCGGAGCCCGCGGGCCTCACTTGATCTTGATGCCCTTCTCCGCGAAATACTTGATCGCCCCGGGATGCCAGGGAATCGACGAAGCCTCCGCCTTCTGGTTCTCAAGCTTGATGTTCACCGCCTCGGCGTGCACCCGCACCAGGTCGACCTGGTTCTCGACGAGCGTCTTGACGATGTTGTAGGCGGTCTTGTCGTCCATGCTCTGGTGCGCGACCAGCAGGTTCATCACGGTGGCCTGCTTGTTGTCGGTCGCCATGCCCTTGTAGATGTACTTGGGGATCGTGTCCTTGACGTACAGATTGCCGTACTTCTTGTTCATCGCGGGCACCGTGTCATCATGGTCGATCATCTGGATCGTGACCCCGGGCGAGTTCGCCAGGTCCGTCACCGCCGCCGTGGGCAAACCGCCCACCCAGAAGAAGGCGTCGATCTTGCGGTCCTTGAGCGCGTTTACGGACTCGGCGACACCCAGGCGCTCGCGGGTCATGTCCTTGTCCTTGTCGAGGCCCGCCGCCTCGATGACGCGGAACGCCATCACCTCGGTGGCGCTGCCGCCCGATCCGGTGGAGACCCGCTTGCCCTTCAGGTCCGACATCTTCTTGATGCCGGTCGCCGTGGTTGTCACCACGTGCATGCGGTTCGGATACAGCACCATCAGCGTGCGCACCGGGACGGCTTTGCCCGTGAACTTGTCCTTGCCCTGATAGGCATCCAGGGTCGCGTCCGCCATCGTCAGCGCGATGTAGGGCTTGCCGGTGCCGATGAGCTGCAGGTTGGCGACCGAGCCGCCCGTGACCTCGGCTGTGGCCTGCATGCCAGGCACGTATTTCGAGAGCGCCGCCGCCATCCCGCCGCCCAACGGGTAGTAGACCCCGCCGGTGCCACCCGTGGCAATCGACAGGTTCTGCGCCTGCGCCGCGCCGGCGAGCGCCAGCAGCAGGACAACCGCGTTGCGAAAGATTGCGTTCATGATTCCTCCTCCTCTATTTGTGCCCGGGATTCTATTACGACTTTACGCCCAGACTGCCGAGGGCGCGCGCCCGCTGCTGCGCCGCGCGCCCGCTGACCTGCGCGAACAGGCTGCCGCCGTGGCTGTCCATCGCCACCACCAGCGGGCCGAAGCCCTTCACGCGGAATTTCCAGAGCGACTCCGGGTTGAGGTCGTCCAGGTCGACATCTTCGATCGCCTCCACCCAGGTCGTCTCCAGCGCTGCCGCGCCGCCCACGATCGCAAGGTAGGCGCCGCCTAGCTCCTTCATGGCATTCAGCGAGTCTTCCCTCAAGCCTCCCTTCCCGATCACCAGCCTGACGCCGTACTGGCGCATGAGCGGGCGGGTAAAGCGCTCCATGCGGTCGCTGGTGGTCGTGCCCACGCAGATGGGAGCGTAGCCGGCCGGATTGGCCACGTCCACGGCGACCTTCTTCACGCTGGGCGCGGTGTGGATGACTGCGTGGCCGGAAAGGTCAAAGCGCGTCCTGCGCCCGCGGTCGAATATGTGGATCAGCGTCGCGTCGCGAATGCCGTAGAGCGTGCCCTCGATGGTCACGGTATCGTCCACGCGCAGCGCGCGCGCCTGCGCCTCGGTGACGGGCGGCCGCAGCACGTGATGCGCCATCTCAGGATTTCTCCCCTAGCAGCGCTTTCTTCAGGTCTTCCTGCACGGGACGCTCTCCCAGCCAGATCTTCAGCAGCGCGCGGTAGAAGTCTTCACCCGGGACCGGCTGCCCCGTGGGCCGGCCGTCGACCGTGAGCTGCGTGCCGGCGGTCGGCACCCAGTCCAGCGTGATGCGCATGCCTTTCTTTGCTTCGCCAATCTGGCTCATCGCGGCGAGCAGCTGCTTCATGCGCGGCTCGAAGGCCTTCATCTCCGCCTCGTTGTGGTTGTCCTTCATGCCATCGCTGAGCGCATCGCCGAACTGGTCCGCACCCACGTCGCGCAGCATGTGCATCGCGACGCGCTTGGGGCCCGCCGTGCCGATGGCGTCCGCCGCCGCGGCCTTTTTCTCCGGCAGGTACAGGCCGATGACGTAGACCTGGAAGAACGCCCGCTTGCGGAGCCCCGCGCCGTTGAGGACGAGCTTCTGGTCTTCATCCGGGATTCTCACTCCGGCGACTTCGGCCGCACCGGCGGAGAAAACGATGAAAAAGGAAAGCAGGATCCTAAAAACCATACTCGACCTTCCCTCCGCGGAACGTCGCGCGCGCGCGGCGCGCGGAATGGCACTGCATGTTCACCGCCACCGGGTTCATGGTGATGTGCGTGGCTGCGGTCTCGACATGCACCGCGAACGCGGTCGAGTCCCCACCCAGGCCTTGCGGCCCCACGCCCAGCATGTTGACCGCGCGTGTGAGCGCTTCCTCCAGCTTCGCGCCTTCCGGATCCCCGCAACGTGTGCCGAGCGGCCGCGTCGCGGCCTCCTTGGCGAGGTGCAGGCACAGGTCCGCGGTGCCGCCGACGCCCACTCCCACGATGGTCGGCGGGCAGGTCTTGCCGCCCGCCTCGAGCACGCAGTCGACAACGAAGGTCTTGATCGCATCCACGCCGTCGGCCGGGATCGCCATCTTCAGCCAGGAGTTGTTCTCGGAACCCGAGCCCTTGGGAATCATTTCGATCTCGAGGGAATCCTGCTCGTTCACGAAATCAACGTTGATCACCGGGACGCCGCGCCCGGTCGAGTCCTGCGCATTGCTGCGCGTGGTCGGGTGCACGACCGAGGAGCGGAACGGATGCTCGCGGGTGGAGCGCGCGCAGCCGCGCCGGATCGCTTCCTTCAGGCCCCAGCCGTCCAGCTCGACCCCGCGGCCGATGCGCACGTTGTAGATCGGGATGCCCGTATCCTGGCAAAGCAGGCTCGCGCGGTCCTCGGCGACGGCGATGTTCTTCATCATCGTGCCGAGCAGGCGCTGCGCGCCGGCGTCGGTTTCGCCCTTCGCCAGCCGGTCGAAGCCCTGCTTGACGTCGGGCGGCAGCAGCTTGAGCGCCCGGATATAGAGCTCCCTCGCCGCCTCCTCGACCTGGGCGAGATCGACTTTCACTTCACCTGGATGTTGCGCTCGCGAACCACACGCGCCCAGAGCAGGGACTCTTCCTTCATCGCCTTGCCCATCTCCTCAGGCGTATCGCCTACCGGCGCGAGGCCTTGGACGTAGAAGCGTGCCCGCATCTCGCTCGAATCAAGCGCCTTCTTCGTGTCCCGGTAAACCTTTTGCACGATGTCGTTCGGCGTACCGGTCGGCGCCACAATGCCGAACCAGCCGGTGTTTTCGAAGCCCGGCAGCGTCTTTGCAATCGGCGGCACCCCGGGCAGCTGCGGGAACTCGGTCTTGCTGGTCACGCCCAGTGCGCGCAGTCTACCCTGCTGGATGAAGCCGATCGCGGCGGCGACGTTTGTCACCATGAACTGGATCTGACCCGATACCAGGTCATTCAGCGCCGGCCCCTCCCCCCGGTACGGAACCGCGATCGCGTTCACCTTCGCGGAACTCACGAAGTTCTCGCCGGCGAGATGCACCTGCGAGCCGATGCCGGCATGGCCGAACGTCAGCTTGCCCGGCTGCGCCTTCGCGGCGTCAATCAGTTCCTTGACACTCTTGTAGGGCGAATTGGCAGGAACCACCAGTACCTGCGGCCCGGAGACGACCTTGGTGACCGGAACAAAGTCCTTCTCCGGGCTGTAGTTCAGCTTGGCGTAGATGTGTTGGTTCGCCGTCACCACCGAGCCTGACGGAAAGAACAACGTATAGCCGTCGGGCGTTGCTTTCGCGGCCTCGGCTGCGCCGACGCCGCCGCCGGCGCCACCGCGGTTCTCGATGACTACCGTCTGGCCCCAGATTTCCGAGAGTTTCTGCGCCAGCAGGCGCGCAGAGATGTCGGTGGCGCCGCCGGGCGGGAACGGCACGATGAATTGCACCGGCTTTTGCGGCCAGCCTTGCGCCTGGGCGGAGCCTGCGGCCGCGAGTATCGCCGCGAAAACGAGCCATTTGCGAAGTTTCATTCCTTTCTCCTCGTAGGGCCTCTAAAGGGCCAATGCGAATGCCAAGCTTACCGCGATCGCGCCCGCCGCCGCCGCCGCGGCCAGACCTTTCTGCCAGTCGCGCCAGGGCAGGAACTCCAGCGCGAGCACGCGCAGACCGCCGCCCAGGTGCGCTGCGAGCGCGAGCACGATGCCCCACTCGCTGAACTTGACCAGCGGCTGTTGCGTCCAGACGAGAAAAGAGTCGAAGGAGGCCGCGCCCTCGAGCGCGCTGCCGAGCGCGATGAAATGCCCCGGCAGGAAAAGGACCAGCAGGATCCCCGATACGCGGTGCACGAGCGCGGCCCAGGTCCCGGTATGCATTCTCACCCGCGTGCCGTTCACAGGAATACTCCCAGCACCGCGCGCATGCCCAGGCCCGCTAGCAGCATCGCCAGCGCGAGGAGGAAGACGTCGCGCGAGGAGCCGCGCCAGCCCAGCCACTCGCCGAGCACCGGCCGCAGGCCGATCGGCGCGTGCACGGTCACCGCGAGCACGAAGAGCGAATAGAAAGCGAGCCAGCCGGCGCTGCCTCGCGTGCGGGCGAGGATCTCCGCCGCGGAGATTCCGCCCCGGATCGCGTAGATCATGGTCGCCAGGTGCACGGCCACGCAAAGCGCGAGCACCACGGCGCTCGCGCGCTGGGCAATCCATAGAAAGGCTTGCGCTCTCGCACTCATAAGATCTTTCTGAAAACCGCCAAAGACACTTCTCTCTTCAATCCAGCGATACCGGCGGTCGGCGAAATGCCCTTCGGGCAGCGCTCGGTGCAGCTCATGTGCGTGTGGCAGGCGTGGCAGCCGGCGTCGCCCGCGACCGCGCGCAGCCTTTCGATCTTCTTCGTATCCCGCTCGTCCCTGGTCAGGGTCCAGGCGCGATTCAGGGCCGCCGGCCCGAGATAGTCCGGGTTCCAGGCGACCACGTCGCAGCTCGCGTAGCACACTGCGCAGCCGATGCATTCGATTCCGGCATCCACCTGGACTCGATCCGGATCTTCGGGTTTTACGCTCTCAAAATCGTCGTTCCTCGAATATCGCCCCTGAAACTGCCCCTTCGCTCTTGCCCATTTGTCGAAGAACTCGCGCATGTCGGCCACGAGGTCACGGATGACGGGGAGGTTCCGCAGAGGAGCGATCTCGATCGAGTTGTTGTGCACCACCTTGTCAACGTGCGTGCGGCAGGTCCACCGGGCAACTCCGTTCACCGTCATCGCGCAGGAGCCGCACATGCCGACGCGGCAGGCGAAGCGGTAGGCGAGCGTGGAGTCGAGCGCGCGCTGGATGTAGGTCACCACGTCCAGCACCGTCTGGCTCTCGTGACGCGGCACTTCGAAGGCCTGGAGGGCCCCCTGCGCATCGCCTCGCCAGACTTTGATGCTTAGTTTCTTCAAGCAAATTTCAGCAGGAGTTGCGCGGTTTCTTCGGGTGCGCTGACCATCGCATCGTGGCCGGTCCTGATCTCCACGAACGGCCAGCCGGGCTTGCCGCGGTAGCGTTCCTTCACCGGATTGAGCCCTGCGTAGACCGGATCGACGCAGTCCACGTAGACCTTCGGCAGGCCGTTGCCTACGGGGCCGCCCCAGCGCATCACCTCGTCGTAGCCGCCAAAGGGCTGCGGCGTCATGCGACGCTGCACCCAGGCGATGTCCGCGGGCTCGAGCAGCCCGAAGACCTCCGCCTTCGGCACGGGCACCGACACGCCGCCGCTCGATTCCTGCGCCGTCCGGCGCCGCTCGGCGACGACCTCGGGCAGCCCGATCGACGCCCAGGTCTGGCCGTCCTCGACGATCGCCGAATCGAGATACACGAGCTGCTTGAGACGCGCCTTGGCGCGCGCCGCGACGCCGGTAATGACGATGCCGCCGTAGCTGTGGCCCACGAGGACGACCTGCTCCAATTCCTCGGCCTCCAGCAGCGCGACTACGTCCTGGACATGCGTGCTGATCTTCACTTCGCGCGTGAGCAGGTGCGCGCGCTCGCCCAGGCCCGTCAGCGTAGGGCAGTAAACGCGATGCCCCGCGGCGATCAGGCGGTCGGCCACGCGCCGCCAACACCAGCCCCCGTGCCAGGCGCCGTGGACCAATACGAACGTGCTAGGCGGATTCGTACAACCTCGTCAGCACGAACTCGCGATGCCCGAGCGCTTCCGCCGCCGTGAGCCGGCCGTTGGCGGTGCGGAACATGCACTCCAGCAGCTTGTCGCCGGCCTGGTCGGGCGTCAGTTCCTTGCGCAGCAACCCGGTTACGTCGACGTCGATGTGCTCGCTCATGGTGCGCACGGTGCGCGGGTTGGCGCAAAGCTTGATCACCGGCAGGATCGGGTTGCCGATGACGTTGCCCTGCCCGGTCGGAAAGAAGTGCACCGTGTAGCCGGCCGCCGCGCACAGCGTGACCATCTCCGCGGCGGCGGAAGACGAGTCGATGAACCAAAGGCCGGGACCGCTCGGCATCTCGTGCTTGTCGAGCACGCCGTCGATCATGCACTTCCTGCCGATCTTCTGGATGTTGCCGAGTGCCTTTTCCTCGATGGTCGTCAGGCCGCCAGCGATATTGCCCTTGGTCGGCTGGGAATCCGAGAGGTCGCTCGTCTTGTGTTTGTCGATGATCGCCTGGTAGCGGTCGAACATGAACTGGAACTTCTTGCGGACCTCTTCGTTGCGGCAACGCGCCGCCACCAGGTGTTCGCCGCCGGTGAGCTCGGTGGTCTCGCCGAAGGCGAGCGTCACCTTGTGCGGGTAGAGCTTGTCGAAGGCGTTGCCCACCGTGGGATTCGCGCCGCAGCCAGAGGTCGTGTCGGACTCGCCGCACTTCGTGGAAACCCACAGGTCCTTCAGCGGCCGCTCCTCGCGGCGCAGCTCGGAGGCCCACTGCACGTATTCCTTGGCCGCCTTCGAAGCCCGCATGATCGTGTCGTGGTCGCCGTGCTGCTCGATGCCGAAGTAGGACACGGGCTTGCCGGTGGCCTTGATGCCGTCGGCCACCTTCTTCGCCCAGCCGTCCTCGATGCAGATCACCACCACCGCGGCGACGTTCGGATTGCAGCCCGCGCCGATCAGGGTATGGAAATGCAGGTCGAGGTCCGCGCCGAACTGCAGCCGCCCGTAGGGGTGCGGGATGGCGATCGTCCCCTTGATGTTGTTCGCCACCGCCTCGGCCGCGGCATTGGACAGGTCGTCCACCGGCAGGATCAGGACGTGGTTGCGCACGCCGACCCGGCCGTTCTCGCGCTTGTAGCCCCAGAAGCTCGCTTTCGAAAGGTCCATGTGCCCTACCACCGCTTGGTCTTCAGGTTCTGCACGTGCGTGTGCTCGCCGCGGGCGATCGGCGCCACCACCTTGCCGATGTCGACGCCGTACTTGATTACCGTGTCGCCCGGCTTGTAGTCCTTCAGCGCGAGCTTGTGCCCGATCGGGATGTCGCTCTTCGCGGTCATGCGGACTTCCTTGTCGTCCTCCATGATCCAGCCGACCAGCTCCTGGCCCTTCTTCACGCCCTCGACCACGACGACGCCGACGCCGTCGCCCTCTTCATGCACGACGAAATGAATCATTACACTCCTCGATGGTTGTTACTGCGCAATAGGCGCAATTCTAGCCGCTCGACCTAGCCGGTCTCGGTCGACCCGAACCGGTTCGGCTCCTTGGCCTCCTGCACGCACCAGACGATCAGGATGATCCACCCGATCACCGGAATCAGCCCGATGAGCTGCCACCAGCCGCTCTTGTCGATGTCGTGGAGCCGGCGCGCCGTGACCGCGATGCCCGGCAGCAGCACCGCCAGCGAGAACAATCCCGACAGCATGCTGCTGACGAAGCCGAGGACTCCCGAGGCGACGATCACGAACAGCACCCACCACCAGAGCTCGGGCCGGGATGCGCGGCCGTTGAAGTCCGCATATTTGGAGAAGCAGGTCTTGATCGAGTCGCCGAAGGTCATGTTGTTCTCCCTGTCAGTCGCCGGATGGCAGGAGAACGGTGGACCGTGGCGAGGGCCGTGTCAAGCCGGAATTCGCCCGCCGCGCGGAACAGCGCCCGCGGGAGACGCGGGTATGCTCTGCGCATGCCCGACCGCCGCCGCTTCCTGGAAGCGCTCGCCGTACTGAGCGCATCGCAGGCGCTGCCCGCTCGCGCCGCCGACCGCCGGCCCAGATTCGAATCCGATCCGTTCTCCCTCGGCATCGCTTCGGGTTACCCGCGCCCGGACAGCGTGGTGTTGTGGACCCGCCTCGCGGGGAAGCTCGGTACGGTAGCGATCCCGGTGCGCTGGGAGGTCGCGCAGGACGAAGCGATGCGCCGGATCGTGGCCCGCGGCGTTGCCGAGGCGCTTCCGGACTGGGCGCACTCGGTGCACGTCGAGCCGCGCGGCCTGGAGCCGGACCGCTGGTACTACTACCGATTCGACGCGGGCGGTGTCGCGAGTCCGGTAGGGAGGACGCGCACGGCGCCCGCGCCGGGCGCCGCGTCGCCGCGCCTGCGCTTCGCCTTCGCCTCCTGCCAGCACTACGAGCACGGCTACTACTCGGCCTACCGGCACATGGTCGCGGACGACCTCGACCTCGTGGTTTTCCTCGGCGACTACATCTACGAGTCGTCGCTCCGCCGCAACCAGGTGCGCGTGCACGAGCGCGTGGAAGAGCCGGTCACGCTGGAGGAATACCGGGCGCGCCACGCGCTGTACAAGTCGGACGCGAACCTGCGCTGGGCGCATGGCGCCTATCCCTGGATCGCGACCTGGGACGACCACGAGGTGGACAACGACTATGCCGACGACCGGCAGGAGGACGGCGCGCCTCCCGAGGAATTCCTGCTGCGCCGCGCGGCCGCCTACCGTGCCTACTACGAGCACATGCCCTTGCCCGCCACGATGCGCCCGAGCGGGCCGCACATGCGGATCCATACGACGCTCGGCTGGGGCTCGCTCGCGAGCTTCCACCTGCTCGACGGCCGGCAGTACCGCACGCCGCAGGCCTGCCCGAGGAAGGCGGGCGGCGGCAACGATGTGAATCCACAGGAATGCGCGCCCCTGCAGGACCCTGCGCGCAGCATGCTCGGCACCGAGCAGGAGGCCTGGCTGGACCGGCAATTCCGCTCCTCGCGCGCGGCGTGGAATATCGTCGCCCAGCAGACCGTGATGGGCCAGCTCGATACCCGGATCGGCGAAGGCAAGCGGATCTGGACCGACAACTGGGACGGCTACCCGCTCGCGCGGCGGCGGCTGCTGGAATCCGCGGTTGCGCGCAGGCTCGCCAATCCGATCGTCATCGGCGGCGACGTGCACATGCATATCGTCTCCAATCTCAAGCTGGATTTCGACGACCCGCGCTCGCCGGTGGTGGCATGCGAGTTCGTCGGCACCTCCATCACTTCGCCGCCCGGCAACTGGCAGAAGAACCTGCCCGAAATCGTCGCAGAGAATCCGCACGTGCGGTACGCGCGCAGCGATCGCCGCGGCTACGTCCGCGCAGGGATCGCCGGCGGGCGATTCACCGCGGAACTGGTCGGCCTCGACAATGCGCGAATAGCGGATCCGCGCGCCGAGCTGCTGGCGCGCTTCGTGGTGGAAGACGGCAGGCCGGGTCCGCAGCGGGCCTGAACCCGCCCCTCAGGCCGCGACGGCCGCCTCTTGCGCCTGCTGCCGCCCGCAATCGAGCGGGATGTACAGGCACTCGGGTTCGTAGCGATCTTCGGGGGCGACGTAGCGCATATTGAGCCCGGCCCGGCGGACCGCGATCGAGCTCGGCGCGCTGCCATGGATCAGCCAGGAATGGAAGAAGTAGAACTCGCCCGGCTCCAGGTTGAGCGTGACCGCCGCAGCGAGGTCCTCGCTGGTGAGCGCACGCGTCTTCAGCAGCTCTGCGTGGAAGTTCTTGCGGAAGTCGCCGATCAGGCGCTTGTGGCTGCCTGGCAGCACCTGCACGGCGCCGTTCTCCGCGCTCACGCGGTCCAGCGCCATCCAGCAGGTCACGCTGGGGACCGGCCGTCCGTCCGGGTAATAGCCGCCGTTTTTCGCGCCGACGTCCTGGTGCCAGGGGACTTCCTCGTTCTTGCCGGGCAGCTTGACGTGAAAGCGGCTCTTGAACAGGGCCACGCGCGGCAGCCGCAGCAGCTGCGCTGCCCGCCGCACGACCGACGGATGGGTGCAGACGTCGAAGACGCTCGGATCGCGCAGGTGGACGTCGCGGCGCTTCTTGAGCGGCACCGCGATGCGCCGCCAGTCCGCGTCGCAGCGGAACGGCCCCAGGTAGCCTTGCTCGTCGAAGCGCGCCAGCTCCCCGGGCGAGAGCTGGTAGCCCGTCTCCCGCGCCGTGCGCAGCGATGCGCGCACGCGGGCGTTGTCGAAGCGCTCGGGATGGTTCCAGAAGTCGTCGGCGCGCCCGCCGTAGTAGCGGTCGAGCGCCTGGTTCACCAGGCGCGCGCTTCGCAGCGCCGCCACGGGCGATGCCGGCTCCCCGCCGCCGTGCAGTTCCTCCACGATGCTTCGCACCAGGGGAAGATGGGCGATTTCCTCCTTCGCGAAGCGCAGGCGCTCGCGCCGCTGCGCCTTGCCGCGGCCGTGCAAGCGGTCGAGCAGCCGCGCGCCAAAACCCTTCGCGATCGCCTCTGCGGAGGGCCGGACCGAGACCAATACCGGGCCGGAGGTCGACATCGCCGCGAGGCGCAGGCTGCCGCGCAGCCCTTCGATGACCAACTCGTCGCGGGCCTCCGGCGCGGCGAAATCCCAGCTGGCGGCGCCCACCAGGCCGTCGGCGGCGCGAAAGCTGAGGCTGACCGCGTCCTCTGTCTCGTGCGCCGCGAGCACGTTGCCGGCGCTCGCGCCGGTCAGCTCCAGCGGCCCGAACCAGTCGTCGAAAAGGTCGAGCACGTGTCCGGCGAGGTCGTGGAAGAGGCCGCCGCCGCTCTGCGCCGACAGGCGCCAGCCCGCCTCGCGCGGCGTCTTGGCCAGCCGGTAATCGACGCTCACCAGCGGCCCGAGGCGGCCCGAGCGCAGGATTTCCCGCACCGCCGCCGAGCGCGCAAGGAACCGCCGGTAGTAGGAAACGTACAAGGGCACGCGCGCCTGTGCGAACGCGCGCATCATCTGCTCGAGCTCGTGGTCGGAGCGCCCTGCCGGCTTTTCCACCAGGCAGGCCTTGCCGGCGCGCGCCACTGCCAGCGCGTAGTCGAGCTGCACCTGGGGAGGCGCCGCAATGTAGACCGCGTTCACCTCGGGGCGCGCGATCAGCTCGGCGGCGTCGGTGGTGGCGAAGGGCGCCTTCAGCAGCGCCGCCACCTCCCGCAGCTTCTCCGGATCGCGGCGCATGACCGCGGCGATGCGGCTGCCTGGCGCCGAGCGCAGCGCCGGGCCGGACTTGCGCAGCACCACGTCGCCGCAGCCGATGATTCCCCAGGCGATGTCGCGCTTCATGCGCGCATTATGCCAACCCGCCGCAGGGGTCAGCGATAGGCGCCGCGCGTGGCGGAGAAAGTGCGCCAGGAGCGCGGGTGCTCGCGCTCGGCGCGTGCACTATCCTTCAGCCAGGAGTCGAGCGGCTCGCCGGTGCGAAGGCGCACGCCCGCCGCATAGAGAAGGCGCAGGAGCGCGATGCCGCTGCTGGCGAGCGTCCATGCAACCACGCCGAGGAACGCGAGATCGGCGCGGCCCGCGGCAAGGCCGAGCGTCAGGATCACGAGGCTGGGATTGCGCCGCGCGGTGATCAGCCGGAACCACGCATCGAACGGGCGCCAGGCGAAGAGGCTGCAATGGCCAAGCTGGTGGAACGCGGCCTCGATCAGCCTGCCCGCGACATAGCCGCCGACGACCAGCCAGCACAGCAGGTCGACCGGCACGCTCGCCACCTCATGCATGCCCAGGCCCAGGCCCCAGGCGACGTACCAGAACGGCGGGTGCACGATGTCGATGCCGTGGTCGAGCACGTGGCCGACGCGGCTGCTCGCCACCGACACCCGCGCGAGCTTGCCGTCGACGGTGTCGAGCAGCGTCATCAGCCAGCCGCAGGCGAGCCCCAGCGCATAGGCGCCGTGATAGAAGGCGAAGGTCGCCGCGATCACCAGCAGCAGGCCGAACGAGGTGACCATGTTCGGCGAGATCCCCAGGCGCGCGCACCAGCCGACGATCGCCCGCGCCGGCCGTGGCCACCACCACTTGGTGATGAAATCGGTGATGCCCTTGTAAGCGTTGCCGTAGAGCAATGCCTCCAGCTCGGTGCGGCGCCCCTCGGTCACGGCCTCGAGCAGCGGCGGCGTGGTCTTGCGAAGGTTCCGGTCATAGCCGGCGAGCTCGGCCGGCGCAAGCACCGCCATGCCGGTCGGGCGGGCCGCACCGTCGCGCACGCAGGCAAGCACCCCATCCAGCCGATCCCGCGCTGCCGACGCCGCCGCCGCGCGCCCGCTGGCCGGATCGACCAGCAGCGAATCCGGGCGCGCGATCAGCCCGCGCAGCGTGAGCAGCTCGAAGAGGAATCCCGCGTCGATGACCAGCACCTGCGCGGCCTCTCCCAGCCCCGCGGGAGTCTCGGCGACCCGCCGGATGCCGACCTGCGCGAGCTGGCGGCGCAGGCGCTCATGCGCATCGAGCTCCCAGAGCCGGCAGGGCGAAGCGCCGACGATGAGCGCCGCGGTGGCCGCGGCGGGCGCTACCGGCACTTCAGGTTGGCCGACCAGTCCTCGATCGGCCGGGTGCAGTCCTGGGTATTGACGGTGCGCGCCTCGTCCATCGGCGGCGCCGGCATCGTAGAGCTGCCGTACATGCCGGCCTCGCTGTCCCAGTGATGGTTCAGCAGGGACCAGTGCAGCAGGAAGACCGCGACGGCGGCGACGCTCGAGGAGGACGTGGTTCCCGTCACGGTGCCGGTCGTGCCGCCGGTCACGCCGGCGGTCGAGCTCGTGGAGGAATAACGCACGTAGGTATTGCTGCCGCAGCCGCCCAGCACCAGCGCGAGCGCTAGCGCGACGGCGATGCGGCGGCGCGCGAAAGGCGGTCTCGTATTGCGGTCCATGGCGGCGTCTCGGGCGGCGATTCGATGAGTATTGTCTCGCATCCGGCGCCATCCAGCTCGCGCAAGGCGGCGTACAGCCGCTGCGCATACGCCTGCGGATCCTTCGGCATGCGGACCCAGTAGTCGACGCGCTCGTCGGGCCTGGAGAACGCAAGGACCGCGACGCGGGCGCCGTGCCTCGCGATCGCGGCGTCGAGCTCGTGTGGCGGCACGAGCAGTGCGGGCGTCTTCGGCGCGTAGTGCCGTGCGAGGCCCCCGGAATGCCGGGGCGAGAACGCATCGGGGCTTTGGACCTTGATGTTCAGGAGCCTTTCGATCTCCTCGCGGGAGATTCCCCCTGGCCTGAGCAAAACCACTCCGGAGGTCAGGTCGACGATGGTGGACTCGATGCCGACGTCGCTCGGCCCGCCCTCCAGCACGAGATCCACCTTGCTGGCGAGATCGCCGCGCACATGCTGCGCGGTGGTGGCGCTGACCCTGCCGAACTCGTTCGCCGAGGGCGCGGCCACGCCGCCGCCGAAGGCCCGCAGCAGCGCCTGCGCCACCGGATGCGAGGGAACGCGCAGGCCTACGCTGTCCTGGCCGCCGGTGACGAAATCCTTGGCGAGGCCCGAGCGCTTGAGGATCAACGTCAGCGGGCCGGGCCAGAATTTCGCCGCGAGCTTGCGGGCGGCCTCCGGAATCTCCCTGGCCCAGTCAAACGCCTTTTCGGGCGAAGAGAAATGGATGATCACGGGATGATCCGCCGGGCGGCCCTTGGCCGCGTACAGGCGCGCCACCGCTTTGGCGCTGGAAGCGTCGGCGCCCAGTCCGTAGACGGTCTCCGTGGGAAAGGCGACCAGCCCGCCGGCGCGGAGGATCTCCGCCGCGCGATGAACTTCCTCATTCACGAGGCAAACCCGCTGGGGTCATCATTTCCGGCCGTGCCACGCATCGTTGGGCCCCGGCGCGGCTTTCTCCTCGACGAATTCCCAGCTGGCGCCCGCATGGCCCGGCTGCGCGGCGCCGCTCGCCAGCTCCTTGCCCTCCAGGATGAGGTACAGCCCCGGCTTCCAGCGATTCTGCAGCCGGAATTGCGTCGACCCCGCGATACGCTCGGCCTTCCATTGCGCGCTCCACCAGTCCAGCTGGATCCGGCCGAGCTCGAGCGGCCCGCTCTCGATGTGGTAGTAAAAGTTCGGCTGATACTCGTCGCGCACGCGGTAGAAGTCGAGGTCCGCCACTCTCTCCAGCACCCACTCGCGGTCTCTGGCCGCGGCATTGCGCGCGCGCCGCGCGGGCCCTGCTCCGGCCGCGGCAGCCTTGCCATACGGCGGCTCCGACGCGGCCAACAGCTGCCAGTGCGAGGCGCGGTCCCCCGGCGCCGCGGCCGCGGTAAGCAGGCGCCCGCCCTGCAGCGTCAGGTACTCGCCCGGGCGCGCGCCGCTGCGCATGCGGAAATAGGCGCCGTTCTCCAGCACCTCAAGGGCCCAGGCGCCTTCGCCGGCCCGCAGCTCCAGGCCCACGTTCGGCTTCCAGCGGTTGCGCCACCGCATGAGGTTGTCGCCGCGCGTAGGCTCCACGCTCCACATGGCGCTCCACCATGCCGCCTCGATGCGGCCGGCCTCGAGGCGGCCGCGCTCGATGTGCAGGTAGAGCTCGGGCTGCGCCCGGTTGGCGAAGCGGAACAGCATCTGTGCCGGCGCCGGCTCCGCCCAGGCCAGCACGCCGAGCAGGACCAGGGCAGCCGCTCGTTGCTTGCCGAGAATCGTGATCATGGATGACGGTGCATTGAGGCCCTGGGAATCAATGTTCCGGCATTCTCCCCCTGCCGATCAACCCACGCGGCGGATCTCGACGCCCCGGTCGGCAGCGATGCGCCGGGGCAGGCGGCGCTATTTCAGCGTCAGCGGCGGGGCCTTGAGGACCGCTTCGGTCTGCTTCGCCCGGAACTCCTGGAGCTTCTTGTCGATGGCGGCATCGGACAGGGCAAGGATCGCCACAGCAGCAAGCGCAGCGTTGGCCGCGCCCGCCTCGCCGATGGCGAGCGTAGGCACGGGGATTCCTTTGGGCATCTGCACGGTCGAGAGCAGCGAGTCGAGGCCGCCCAGATGCTTCGAGGGCATCGGCACGCCGAGCACCGGCAGCGTCGTGTGCGCCGCTACGACGCCAGCGAGGTGCGCCGCGCCGCCGGCGGCGGCGATGATGACTTTCATGCCATTGGCCTTCGCCGCGCCGGTCCAGGCCATGACGGCGGCCGGCGTGCGGTGCGCGGACATCGCTTTCGCCTCGTAGGCGACGCCGAACTCTTCCAGGATCTTCGCGGCGGGCTTCATGGTTTCCCAGTCGGAGGCGGACCCCATCACGATTCCAACGAGCGGCTTCATCAGATTTTCTTCCCCGCGATTCTCTCGAGCGCCTCGCGGTATTTTGCGGAGGTCCTGGCGATCACCTCGGCGGGGAGCTTGGGCGCCGGCGGCGTCTTGTCCCAGTCGAGCGTTTCCAGGTAGTCGCGCACGAACTGCTTGTCGTAGGAAGGCGGCGAGATGCCCACCCGGTATTGGTCGGCCGGCCAGAAGCGCGAGGAATCGGCCGTCAGGATCTCGTCGATCAGGACGATCTGGTTCTTCTCGTCCAGGCCGAACTCGAACTTGGTGTCGGCGATGATGATTCCCTTCGTCGCCGCGAACTCCGAGGCTTCCTTGTAGAGGCGGATGCTGACGTCCTTCACCTTCTGCGCGACGTCCTTGCCAACGATCTCGCACATGCGCTCGAAGGAGATGTTCTCGTCGTGGCCCGATTCCGCCTTGGTGGCCGGCGTGAAGATCGGCTCGGGCAGCTTCTGCGCCTGCTGCAGGCCCTTCGGCAGCTCGATGCCGCAGACCTTGCCGGTCGCCTGGTAGTCCTTCCAGCCCGAGCCGATGATGTAGCCGCGTACCACCGCCTCGACCGGCAGCGGCTTCAGTTTCTTCACGACGATGGCGCGGCCGCGCACCTGCGCCTTCTCCTCCTCGCCCTTCACCACCGACTCCGGATCGATGCCGGTGAGATGGTTGGGCACGACGTGGCGCAGCCTCGCGAACCAGAAATTGGCGAGCTCGGTCAGCACGCGCCCCTTGTCGGGAATCGGGTCGGGCAGCACCACGTCGAAGGCCGACAGGCGGTCGGAGACGAGGATCATCATCTTGTCGCCGTCCACCGCGTAGATGTCGCGCACCTTGCCCTTGCCGATGCGCTTGAGGCTGCGAAGGTTGGATTCGAAAAGCGCAGTCGATTCGTCGCGCGCCATCAGGCGGCCGCCTTTTCCAATTCCGGCTTCCACTTGCCTTCGGCAGCGAGCCCGTTCATGTGAGCCCGGTGGTAGAACGCGCGCTGGGCAGCAGCGACGTTGGCGGCTTGGCCCTTCCAGGTATTCAGCGCGGGATTCTGCAGCGCGCGCGAATACGAGAACGTGAGCGGCCAGGGCAGGCCCTTGGTCCCCGCCATGGCGTTCAGGTGTGCGGTCGCCGAGACGTCCGACTGCCCCCCCGAGAGGAACACGATCCCCGGCTGCGCCGCGGGCACCGTGCGCTTCAGCACCCGCAGCGTGCGCTCGGCGACCTCGTCCACGCCCGCCTGGCGCGCGTTCGTCTTTCCCGAAACCACCATGCTGGTCTTCAGGATCAGGTGCTCG
>JAYRND010000021.1:0-12219 GCA_041904885.1 Burkholderiales bacterium | reverse complement strand
GTGCAGACTGCGCTTGGGCCGAAGCACCACCTCGCGCTCGGCCGGGCGCTCGCGCCGCTGGCGGCGGAAGGCGTGCTAATCATCGGTTCGGGCCACATGACGCACAACCTGCGCGACCGTGCCGCCGGGGGTCCTGCGCCCTACGCGGTCCGGTTCCAGGCCTGGGTGAAGGAGCGCATCGACGCTCGCGCGCTCGATGAGCTCACCGACTACCGCAGCCTGTCGCCGGACGGCGTGCGCGCGCACCCGACCGACGAGCATTTCCTCCCGCTCTTTTTCGCGCTGGGAGCCGCCGGCGATCGCTACAAGGCCGAGCGCCTCTACGACGGCATCGAGACGAGCGCCCTGGCGATGGACGCGTACCGCTTCGACGCGGCCTGAGCGCGCGGGTTGCCTCAGCGGTAGCGGTAGACGACCAGCTTCCCCGCCGCCGATTCCGGCGTCCACACTTCGCCCTTGCGGCCGTGGATCTGGCGGACGTTGGCGACGCCGCTGCTGGAGGAGAAAGAGTCCCACTTCTCCGTCGCCGGGTCGAAGCGCATCATCAGCTGCTTGTCCCACTCCGAGATCCAGGGCTTGTCGGTCTCGTCCACGTACACCGCGTAGACGCGCGGCCGCTCGCCGGGCGCCTTCCACGCTTTCCATGCCCCGGACTTCGGGTCGTAGCGGCTGAGGTTGCCCGAGTTCCACTCGGCGACCCAGACCATGCCCCTCGAATCCGACCAGACCCGCCGCGCGCCCTGGCTCTTCGTGGGCGGCTCGATCACCTGCACCTTGTGGCTGGCGGCGTCGATGCGCCCAACATAGGAGCCGGCCAGCGAGGCGAAGTACACGGTGCCATCGGGCGTCGCGTGGATGCCGTAGGGCCCGCGGCCCTTGGGCGCGTCGTAGACCTTGAGGTCACCGCTCTTCGGGTCGAGCCGCCCGTAGTAGCCGCTCTGCCCGGTAAACCAGTGGATGCCGGCATTGTCAAAGATCGCCGTGTTTAGGTTCGTGTAGCCCGTGTCCGCGGGCAGCGGCCACTTCTTCACCTCCAGCGTTTTCGCGTCCACGCGCACGATCGCGTTCTGACCGCCGTCGGTGAACCAGGCCGAGCCGTCCTTGTCGAGGATCACGCCGTGGGGCGAGGAGCCCGAGCCGAGCGGAATGAGCTCGACCTTGCCGGTCTTCGGATCGAGGCGCCCCGCGTTGCCGCTGGTCTGGCCCGAGAACCAGACCGACCCGCCGGGCGCCGGGTCTGCCCAGACGTCGTGCGCGGTGATGCGCGGCGGCAAGGCGTATTCCTGCACGGAGACCTGGGCACTCGCAATGTTCGTTGCGAGACCGAGAAACAGGAGCATGGTGACGGTACGCATTTCGGTCCTCTCCCAGGTCAATCGATCTTGGCGCCGGAAACCTTCACGACTTCCGCCCAGCGTGCGTAGTCGCCCTCGAAGAGCTTCCGGTAGTCGGCCGGCGAGCCGCCCATCGGCGCCGCGCCCAGGCCCTGCACCTTGGCGCGGAACTCGGCGTCGGCGAGAAGCTTGTTGGTTTCGGCGTTGATCCGCTCGATCACCGCGGCCGGCACGCCGCTGGGCGCGACCACCGCGAACCAGACCGAGGACTTCAGGCCCGTCATCCCCTGCTCCACCGTGGTCGGCACGTCCGGCAGCCCCGGCCAGCGGCGGTCCGAGAGCACCGCGATCGCGCGCACCCGGTCGGCCTTCACCTGCGCCTGGATGCCGGTCATCAGCTGGAACATGAGCTGCGTGCGGCCCGAGATCAGGTCGCGGGTAGCGTCGGCGGGCACGCTGTAGGGCACGTGCGCCATCTTCGTGCCGGTGATGGTCTTGAACAGCTCGCCCGCGAGGTGCATCGAGCTGCCGTTGCCGGTGGAGCCGAAGTTCAGCTTGTCCGGGTTCGCCTTGGCGTAGGCGATGAACTCGGCCAGCGTCTTCACCGGCAGCTCCGGATTGACGACGAGGATGTTGGGCACGTCGCCGACCAGCACGATGCCCGCGAGCTCGGTGCGCGGGTCGTAGGGCATCGCCTTGTAGACGTGCGGGTTGATCGCGATCATGCTCGAGGCCGCCATGCCGATGGTGTAGCCGTCGCTTTCCGCCTTGGCGATCGCCGCGATGCCGGTGTTCCCCTGCGCGCCGGGCCGGTTCTCGATGACGAAATTCTGGCCGAAGACCTTCGAGTAGGTGTCCGCGAGGAAGCGCGACAGCGGATCGATCGTGCCGCCCGGGCCCGAGGGGACGATGAACCTGACTGGTTTGGCGGGCCACGACTGCGCAAGGACCTGCAGGGAAAAGAAAGAACTCAGAAGAAAAAACAGAATCGTCCTCATGTCCTCCTCGCCTCCTCGAAAACAGCCCGGATATTCCGCTCCGGCGCTGCGATCGCCGCCACGCAGCCCGGCCCCACCACCAGCCGCCGGCCGCCGGTCTGCGCGATCGCGTCGCGCACCTGCGCGCGCACCGCCGCCTCGCCGCCCGAGACCAGCAACTCGCGCTCCTCGACTCCGCCCACCAGCGCGCCCTTGAACTTCGCCAGCGCCTGCTTCAGCGTAGGCGGGGTCAATCGGTCGTGCCAGTTGACCATTTCCACGGGGTAGTCGGCAAGCAGGTCGAACATCACGTTTTCGCCGTGGATGTGGAGCATATTCAGCTTTGTTTTCTTTTGAACAGAACTGAAAAACTCCAGATCGAAACGAACCCCGAACCTTCGATACTCCTCTTCCGTAAGCACGTCGGTCGTTGCCAGTTGCGTGGCGAAGAAGAAGCCGTGGGCGCCCGCCTCGAGCGCGGCGAGCGCGAAATCGATCGAGGTATCGGTGATGACGCGCAGCCCCGCCTCCACCGCTTCTGGCGCCGAACGCAGGTGCTCGAGCAGGGCCTCGCCCGCGAGCTTGCGCGCAGTGGTGAGCGGGCTGAAGACGGTCTGCAGGATCGGCGCCGAGCCGCGCAGCTCTTTCGCCACGCGCGCGAGCGCCTCGTTCTGCGCGCCGAACGCACCCTTCGTCGGGTCCAGGCGCGGTAGGCGCGGCCAGTCCTCGGCGCGCCGCACGCCGGGCACCGAGATCGAGCGCGCGCCATTGAAGACCGGCTCGTACACCGACTTTGCGCCCCAGTCCTCGACGCTGTAGGTGCCCGAGGGCATGAACTTCACGAGGTCGCAATCCCAGTCGCGCTGGTACTTCAGCGTCAGCTCGGCGAGCCGGCCTGGGTCCTGGTCGTCCAGCGGAAAGTGCCGCCACAGCGCCACCGGCACGCGGTCGGCCCTGCCGCCCGCGATCGCGGTCTCGATCCGCGTCCAATGGTCCATCGCGCGATTTTAGCTACACTAGTTGCGAAGCCGATGCGAACAAGAAGAGCTTCCCGCGAAGTGCTCGGTCTCAGCCGGGCGGAGTTCGCCGTCCTGCGGCGCCTGAGCACCCCGGAGAAGATCCAGGACTTCCTCTGCGGCCTCCGGCAGAACTTCGAGACGCAGGGCGAGACCTGCAATTCCGTGCGCACCGTGCTCAGGCTGCGGCGCGCGCACTGCATCGAAGGCGCGATGCTCGCCGCCTGCGCGTTCTGGATCCACGGCGAGCCGCCGCTGCTCCTCGACCTGCAGGCGGTGCGCGATTTCGACCATGTAGTGGCGCTGTTCCGGCGCCACGGCCGCTGGGGCGCGATCTCCAAGACCAACGGGCCCTGCCTGCGCTGGCGCGACCCGGTCTACCGGAGCCTGCGCGAGCTGGCGATGTCGTACGTGCACGAGTACTACAACAAGCGCTTCCACAAGACGCTGCGCACCTACTCCCTGCCCTACGACCTGCGCAGATTGAAGCCCGCCGACTGGGTCACCGCCGAGGACGGCGCCTGGGACCTCGTCGACCACCTCGAGGCGACGCGCCACTTCCCGCTCATGTCGCGCGCGCAGATCCGCAGCCTTACCCGCCTGGACCCCTTCGAACGCAAGGTGGGCGGCATGCTGCAGTACAGAAAACCCAAAAAGACGAACTCGAACCTCTAAAAATCGGGGTCAGAGTCCGATTTCTATTTCTTCTCGTCGACCCTGCCGATCTTCTCCACCGCGATCTTGAGGCGCGCGGCGTCGACGGCGAGGAACTTGCGGAACTCGGGCGCGTCGAGGTAGCTGATCGGCGTCTGGGCCTTTTCCATCGCGCTGGTAAATAGGGGATCGTTCACCGCTGCGCGCACGGCCTCGCGCAGGCGCGTCTGGATCGCGGCGGGAGTCGCCGCGGGCACGAACACTCCTGACCAGATGTAGAACTCGACGTCCTTGAAGCCCAGCTCCTTGAAGGTGGGCAGGTCAGGAAACATCGCCAGGCGCTTGTCGCCCCAGCCGGCAAGGGCGCGCATCTTGCCGCCCTTGATCTGGCCGGCAACGGCCGCCGGTCCCGAGGCGAGCGCGTGCACCTGGCCGCCGAGCAGCGCCGTTACGGCGGGCCCGCCGCCCTGGTAGGGAATGTGGAACATCTTGATCCCGGCAGCGTTCGCGAACATTTCCATCGCCACGTGCAGCGTGCCGTAGGTGCCCGAGGAGGAGTAGTTCATCTGGTTCGGGTAAGCCTTCGCCGAGGCGATGAAATCCTGGATGGTCTTGTACGGGCCGTCGGCCGCGACCACGAGGATGGTCGGATCCGCGGTGACCAGCGCGATCGGGGCGAAATCCTGCAGCTGGTAGGGGATCGGCCGGCCGTTCATCGGATCGGACACCGGGAAGATGGAGATCGACGACAGCGACATGAGGATGGTGTAGCCGTCGGGCGCCGCCTTGGCGACGAACGTGGTGCCCACCGCCCCGCCCGCCCCCGAGCGGTTGACCACCAGCACCGGCTGCTTCAGGGTCTTCTCCATCGCCGCGGCCAGCGGCCGGCCCACGATGTCGGCGACCCCCCCCGGCGGGAACGGCGCCACCATCGAGATGGGCTTGGTCGGATACGCGTCCTGCGCGTGCAGTGCGGTGGCCGCCACGGCAAGTGCGGCGGCGAAAAGCAGTTTTGGCATGGCTGACTCCTCCTGGCGACAGTTTACAAGCGGTTACAGAGTTTGCATTCGGTTAACTGACACGCCGGCGCATTGGGCGTCCAATGAGCGTGTCAAGAAGAAAGCGAAAGGAGAACCTCATGAAAGCCAGAACCATCGCCCTTGCCCTCGCGGCCGGCACCACGCTGTTCGCGGCCGCCCCCGCTTTCGCCGACCCGCCGTACTGGGCGCCGGCGCACGGCTGGCGCGCCAAGCACGCCCGTCCGTACTACCCGCCGTACTACCGCGCCCCCGCCTACGTGGTGGTGCCGGCCCGGCCGGTCTACGTCGCCCCGCCGCCGGTGGTCTACGTCCCGCCGCCCGCGCCCGTGTACTACAGGCCTGCCCCGGCGGTCTACGGACGGATCCCCATCGGCAACCACGGGAGCATTGGCTTCAGCCTGCCGCTGTACTAGCGGTTGAATCCGTAAGTCTTCGTGCCTTCCTCCGACCAAGCGGCATAATGTCCGCAAGGAGGAAGGCATGAAGCGTCGTACGTTGCTCGGTTGGCTCGCACTTGGCCCCTTCTTCGCGCACGTCCATGCCCAGCCCAAGACCATGGAAGGGATCAAGAAGATGCAAGACAACTGGAAGAGCTTTCTGGCGCCCGGCACCGAGGTGCCGAGCGCGACCGAGCAGCTGAAGCTCGGCAAGGACGAGTGGCGCAAGCGCCTGCAGCCGGCCGCCTACGACGTGCTGCGCGAGGAAGGCACCGAGCGCCCGGGCACGAGCCCGCTCAACGCCGAGAAGCGGCCGGGCGTGTTCGTCTGCGCCGGCTGCGGCCTGCCGCTGTTCACCTCGGAGATGAAGTACGAAAGCGGCACCGGCTGGCCGTCCTTCTTCACGACCATCCCGGGCGCGTTCCAGACCAAGACCGACTTCAAGATCCTCTACCCGCGCACCGAGTACCACTGCGCGCGCTGCGGCGGGCACCACGGCCACGTCTTCGACGACGGCCCGCCGCCCACCGGCAAGCGCTACTGCAACAACGGCGTGGCGCTGAAGTTCATCCCGCAGAAGGCCTGATTTTCAGCAGGTCGCCGATCGGCTCCGCGGGGAAGTGGAAGCGCACCGGCCCGTCCGGCAGCGCCTTGAGGAACTGCTTCAGGTACGGATCTTCGGAGGCGAGCACCGCGTCGGGCGTGCCCTCGCCCATCAGCTTGCCGTCGGCGATCACGTAGATGTAGTCCACGACCTTGAGCGATTCGGACACGTCGTAGGTCACGACGATCGAGGTCAGCCCGAGCGCGTCGTTGAGCTTGCGGATCAGCGTCGCAACGACGTTGAGCGAGATTGGATCGAGGCCCGCGAAGGGCTCGTCGTACATCGCCAGCATCGGGTCGGTGGCGATCGCGCGGGCGAGCGCCACGCGCCGGGTCATGCCGCCAGAGAGATCGCCCGGCATCATGTCGCGCGCGCCGCGCAGCCCGACCGCGTCCAGCTTCATCAACACCAGGGAGCGCACCAGCTCCTCGGGCAGGTGGTAGTGCTCCCGGATCGGGAAGGCGATGTTCTCGTAGACCGAGAGGTCGGTGAAGAGACCGCTCGCCTGGAACATCATGCCCATCTTGCGGCGCAGGGCGTAGAGCTCGCCCGAGCCGAGCTCGTGCACCATCTTGCCGTCGACGCGGATGCCGCCGGCGGACGGGTCGAGCTGCCCGCCGATCAGCTTGAGCAACGTCGACTTGCCGCTGCCCGAGCCGCCGAGGATCGCCACCACCTTGCCGCGCGGGATCTTCAGCGACAGGCCACGGAAAATCTGCAGCTCGCCGTAGCTGAAGTGCAGGTCGGAAACCTCGACGAGGTCAGCGGTCTGGCTCATGCGAGGCGGTAGTCTACCCCGGCTTGCGCGCGCCGCCGTCGCGGCGGTCCGTGCCGAGTTCGTTGCGCACGGCTTCCGGCACTTCGGTGCGCGGCCCGTCCGCCCGGATGCCTGCGCTGGCAATCATTGCCGACAGCCGCTCGATGCGCTGCTGCGAAAGCGGGTGCGTGCTGAGGAGCTGCGGCGGCTCGCGCCCGCCTTTCGCGGCCGCGGCCTCCCGCAGCAGGCGGAAGGTCTCGGTAGCGCCGCCAGCGTGCCCGTACACGGCGACGATCGCGCCAAGAGCAGCGGCATCCGACTCCTCTTCCTGCGACCGGCTGAAGCTGAGCAGCGTCAGCATGCCCGCGCCTCCGAGCACGCGGTCGGCGATGTAGTTGCCGGCGCCCAGCGATACGGTCGACAGCAGGGCCGCGAAAGCGATGCCGCGCCCGAAGCTGCGGATCGGGTGCCGGTGCTGCAGGTGGCCGATCTCGTGGCCAATTACCATCGCGAGCGTGTTCTCGTCGGGCACCTTTTCGATCAGGCCGCGGTACACCGCGATATGGCCGCCCAGTGTGGCGAAAGCATTGACCGCCGGCTCCTCGACGTAGTGCACGCGCACGCGCATCCCGGCGGGCAGCGCCATGTGTCCTGCCAGCCGGTCAGCGACTGCCTGCAGGTACCCCTCTACCCTGTGATCGCGCGCCGGGTAGCGCTCGGCGTAGGGTGCGATCAGCCGCTCCTCGACCGCGAAGGGCAGCCGGTGCGCGAGCCCGCCTACTGCGATCGCGAGCACGGCGACCGCGGCGCCGCAGATGACAACCGCGCCGAATGCGAGCGCGAGGAAGCTGCGCAGCGGCTTTTCCTCGCTGACGTTGATCTCGTCCTGCGGGACCTGCGGATTGCTGTAGTCGGGCAAGTCAGCCGCGCGCGGGGGACAGGGCGGTGCCGTACGCCAGGATTTCTACGCCCTTGACGCTTTCGGCAGCGCGCCCGCCGATCGCGAAGGTCTGGAACTTGACGTTGACGATCATGCCCGCGCCGAGCGCCTGCGCCTCGCCCTTCATGCGCAGCACCGCCTCACGCCGGGCGCGGTCGAGAAGCGACTCGTAGGAGCGCACCCGCCCGCCGAAGAAGCTGTACAGCCCGGCCAGCACTCCTTTGAAGAAGTCCTCGCTGATCACGGCGCTGCCGGTCACGAGTGCGGTGGACATGCGCGCCGTGCTGGGCGGCGGGAAACGGCTGGTGAACACCAGCACGCGCGCCATCTGCGCCTCGCGGCTCCGGATCGACTCGTAATGCTTCCGCTCGTTCCAGCGGCCGGCAAAGTAGCCGACCACGAACAGGACCAGGAACAGGACGATGTCGAAGTTCTCGAACAGCGCCTTCACCGGGCCCTCACTCGAGAGTGACCGCCGTGCCGTAGGCGAGGATCTCGGCGGCGCCCTGCGTGATCGACGAGGTGACGAAGCGGACGTTGAGCACCGCGTTCGCGCCGGCCGCCTTCGCCTGCTCGACCATGCGCTGGACCGCCTCCTCGCGCGATTCCTTCAGCAGCTCCGTGTACGCCTTGAGCTCGCCGCCGACGATGTTCTTCAGGCCGGCCAGCAGGTCCTTGCCGGCGTGCTTGGAGCGCACCGTGCTCCCCTGCACGAGGCCCAGGTGCTTGACGATGCGCCGGCCCGGAACGAGTTCCAGATTGCTGAGCAGCATGGCGGTTCCCCCTGTCTGCGATCCCCGTGGACGCAGGCCGAGGAGTTTAACCGACTGCGGGTTTCAACGAGCCGCCAGAGGATGGGAACGGGGGAAAGGCGAGCGCAATCGCCGCGGCAGCGAGGCCGATCACGAAGGAACCCGCATACAACCAGCCGTAGCCGCCCGAAGCGTCGAAGATCCAGCCGCCAGCGAGCGGTCCGAGCGCCATGGCGAGCGTCGAAAGCATGATCGCAGCGCCGAACACCGTGCCCATGATGCGCGGCCCGAAGTATTCGTGCGCCAGCACTGCGTACAGCGGCATCACGCCGCCGTAAGCGAAGCCGAATACGAGCGCCACCATGTAGAACTCGGACAGCCGGTTGACGAAGCCGAACGTGCCCGCGGCGAGCGCCTGCACCAGCAGCGCGGTCACGATCACCCGCTTGGCGCCGAAGCGGTCGGCCGCGAGCCCCAGCAGGATGCGGCCGAACAGGCCGGCAAAGCCCTCGGCGCTGTAGATCGTCACCGCCGCGAGCGCGGGAATGCCGCAGGCGATCGCGTAGCTGATGGTGTGGAAGATCGGGCCCGAATGCGTGCCGCAGCAGGCGAAGAACGTGAGCCCGAGCACGATGAACTGCGGCGAGCGCAGCGCCGCCGTGGCCGAGGGAAAGGGCTCCGCGGCAGCCGTCGTTCCGCCCGTCATCGCCGGCCGCGCAGCCGCCGCTGGTGCCTTGCGCACGAGCAGCGCCGCCGGCAGGACAAGCGCAGCCGCAACGAGGGCGATCGTGAGCTGCGCGTTGCGCCAATCCGTCGTGGCGACGAGCCAGCTGGCGAACGGCGACATGGTCAACGGCGCCACGCCCACGCCCATCGAGACGAGCGAGACGGCGAGGGCCCGGCGCCGGTCGAACCAGGCCGTCACCGTGGCCATCAGCGGTGCGAAAAAGCCGCCGGAGGCGACGCCGACGAGCACGCCATACGCGAGCTGGAATTCAAGGAGGCTGCTGGCCCGGCTCGCGAGCGCAAGCCCCAGCGTGAGCAGCACGCCGCACGCGAACACCACCCTGCGCGCGCCGATGCGATCGCTCAGCGCGCCCCAGCCGAAGCCGGCCAGGCCCATCGACAGGAAGACGAGGGTCATTGCGCCGGAGATTCCCGTACGCGACCAGCCGGTCGCCTCGGCGATGGGCGCAAGGAATACCGGGAGCGAGAACCCGGCGCCCATCGCGACGCAGGTAATCAGCGCGCCCGCCGCGACGACGACCCAGCCGTAGCGCGGCTCGCCGGTCATGCCTTCGGCATCACGATGACCATCCAGGACACGCCGAACTTGTCGGCCACCATGCCGAAGCGCGGCGAGAAGAAGGTCTTCGCCGGCGGCATGAGCACCTGGCCGCCTTTGCCGAGCGCGGCGAAGATTCGGTCGGCGTCCGCTTCGTCTTTCGCGTCCACCGACAGCGAGAAGCCCTTGAATTCCGGCTTGCCGCCCGCCATGCCGTCGGAGGCCATGACGAGCGTGTCGCCGATGCGGAAGGCCGAGTGCAGGATCTTGTCGTCCGAGCCCGGCGGGCACATGCCTGGCTTGGGCGGCTCCGGGCTGTCCTTGAAGCGCATCAGCATGTCCACCTTGGCGCCGAGCGCGGATTTGTAGAATTCGAGGGCCTCCTCGCAGCGGCCTTCGAAGAAAAGGTACGGTTGTGCTTGCATGGCGGCTGCCTATTTTTCGGTAATCGATTTCAGATTGGCGAGGCCGGTCTCGAATTGGCCGCCGACCATGCGATCCATGTTGAAGAGGAGGCCGATGAGCTTGGACAGGTAGGGGCTCGGGCCATACATCGCCCAGGTCACCGTCGTTGCCTCGCCCTGGCGCGAGAACGAGAACTCGGCGGTGTTGTGCGCCTCGAAGGGCTTGAGGAAATCCAGCTTGATGGTGATCTTCGAAGCCGGAACGGCGTCGGTGATCTCCATGCGCCCGACCCCGACATCCTTGTTGCCCTCCCAGGCGTAGGCCGCGCCCTTGCCGCGCTGCGGCCCGGAGTAGGTCCGCTTGAGCGCCGGATCGATCCTTTCCCAGGGCGACCAGGCCGTCCAGGCCTTGAGGTCGTTGACCTGCGCATAGAGCTTCTCCGGCGGCGCCTTGATCGTGGCCGAGCGCTCGATGCGGAAGGCGTCGGGACGCGAAGCGGCGAACAGGAGAACCCCTCCCAGGAGTGCGACGACGGCAATCGCAAATAGCTTGACCATGTTCGGCCTCCGGCTAACCCGGGATCTCCGGCTCGACGAGCCGTGCGAGGGAGGCGAGTGATTCCTGCCAGCCGAGGTAGCACATCTCGACCGGGATCACCTCGGGAATGCCTTCCTGGACGATGCTCAGCTCGGTTCCGCAGGAAACGGCCTTCAGGGAAACGGAGACCTGCAGCACGCCCGGGAGGTTGGGATCGTCGAACCTGTCGGTGTAGCGGAGCCGCTCGCCCGGAACCAGCTCGAGGTACTCGCCGCCGAACGAATGGCTCTTCTGCGTGGTGAAGTTCGTGAACGACATCCGGAAGGTTCCGCCGACCTTCGCATCCAGGTGGTGGACCGTGCAAATGAAGCCGTCGGGAGGGATCCACTTGGCCATCGCGCCGGCGTCCACGAACGCGCGATAGACCTTCTCAGGCGGCGCGCGCAGGACGCGGTGGAGACGTACCGTGCCGGTCGCCATCAGAAGTCCACCAGCACCTTGAATCCGCCGTAGATCATGCGGCGGGCGTCGAACGGCATCGCCTTCGGGTCCATCATAGGGGCGAGGCGCTTGTCCTTCATCACCTTCTTGAGAACGGCGTCGCGGTGCTTGCGCGACTTGTAGACGATCCAGGAGAACCAGACCGTTTCGCTGGCCTTGCGCTTGACGCTGCGCGGAAACGACGTCCGCTTGCCCCACTTCACGTCATCGGCGATCGACTCGACGTACGCGAGCGCGCCATGGTCGCGCCACACCTTGCCCGCCTTACGCGCCATGCGCAGGTAGGCCTGCTTCGCTTTTTTCGGAACCGGCACGACAAAACCATCCACATATGCCATCGACTAGCCCTCCTGTAAGAGTTTGCCCAGACGCTCGAAATCCGCGCGCCAGGCATCGCGCTCGCGCGGATCGGTCAGGGGATCGAGCCTGAAAACCATCTCCGTGCCGCCATCCGCCGGCTCGAATTCCACCGTGATCAGCGCCTCGGCGGCGTCCGCGCGCGAGCGCCAGATCCAGGTGAATACCAGCCGTCGGTTCGGCTCCAGCACGCGGTACGCGCCGCGCGCGTCATAGCGCGCCCCGTCCGTGTGCTGCATGGCGAAGCGGAAGCGGCCGCCGACGCGCGCATCGATCTCCGCCCGCCAGTCCGCAGCATCTGCCTGGCCGAACCAGATGCGCAGCGCATCCGCATCGAGCCATGCGCGCCAAACCTTGTCCGGCGACACCGGATAGAAGCGCCGGAGGACCAGAGACTCACGCGCCTGAACCATCTCTTGCTCCACCTGCGCCCCTATGCGCCCTGGAGGTAGTGCCCGAGCTTGACGAAGGTCTGCGTCCAACCGCGCTCGTGGCCGTCGCGCGCGGCCTGGTCGAAGAACTGCTCGTGGCGGAACTCCATGTCGGTGCCGCCGCCCTCGGCCCGCAGCAGGATCGTGATCTGCGAGACCCGGTCCGGCGTCGTGCGCGGCCAACACCAGCTG
>JAYRND010000129.1:0-1801 GCA_041904885.1 Burkholderiales bacterium | reverse complement strand
GTGGACGGCAAGCCCGGCATCTACACCGCGCTCGCCGAGGCCGCCGAGACCATGCGCCGCGGCGGCGGCGTGGGCTACGACTTCTCCTCGATCCGGCCCAAGGGCGCGGAGGTGAAGGGGACGCACTCGCGCGCGAGCGGTCCGGTGTCCTACATGCGCGTGTTCGACCGCTCCTGCGAGACGGTCGAGTCGGCGGGCGCCCGCCGCGGCGCGCAGATGGGCGTGCTGCGCTGCGACCATCCGGACATCGAGGAGTTCGTGCACGCCAAGGACCGGGGCGACCTCGCCAACTTCAACATCTCGGTCGGCGTGACCGATGAATTCATGAGGGCCGTCGAAGAAGACGGGAGTTTTGAATTAATTCATAAATCAAAGCCGTGGCCGGGCGGGGATGGCTACCAGCGCGCCGATGGCATGTGGGTGTACCGGAAAATCCGCGCGCGCGAGCTCTGGGACCAGGTCATGCGCTCGACCTACGACCATGCCGAGCCGGGGATCCTGTTCCTCGACCGCATGAACCGCGACAACAACCTGCACTACTGCGAGAGCATCGAGGCGACCAACCCCTGCGCCGAGCAGCCCCTGCCCCCCTACGGATGCTGCTGCCTTGGGTCCATCGATCTTACGAAGTTCATATCGAACGCTTTTTCCCCCGAATCGAAATTCAACTTCGATTCCTTCGGAAAGACCGTCCGCATCTCGGTGCGCATGCTCGACAACGTGCTCGATGTCACGGCCTGGCCTCTCGAGCAGCAGCACAAGGAGGCGATGGCCAAGCGGCGCGTGGGGCTCGGCTTTACGGGGCTGGGCGACGCGCTCGCGATGCTACGCCTGCGCTACGACACGGACGAGGCGCGCGCGATGGCGGCGAAGATCGCCGCGGCGATGCGCGACGAGGCCTACCGCGCCTCCGCGGACCTGGCGAAGGAGCGCGGCGCGTTCCCGCTGTTCAACGCCGACCTCTATCTTTCGGGCGGAAATTTCGCCTCGAGGCTGCCGGCGGAAATCAAGCAGAAGATCCGGGAGAACGGCATCCGCAATTCCCATCTCCTGTCGATCGCGCCGACCGGCACCATCAGCCTCGCCTTCGCCGACAACGCCTCGAACGGCATCGAGCCGCCCTTCTCCTGGGTCTACACGCGCAAGAAGCGCATGGCCGACGGCACGCTGAAGGAGTTCCCGGTCGAAGACCACGCCTGGCGCCGCTACCGCGCCGCGGGCGGCGACACGGCGAAGCTGCCGCCCTGGTTCGTCACCGCCCGGGAGATCTCCGCGCGCGCGCACGAGCAGATGGTGGCGGCGGTGGCGCCGTTCGTCGACACCAGCATTTCGAAGACCGTCAACGTGCCCGAGGACTACCCGTACGAGGAGTTCCAGGACCTGTATATCCACGCCTGGAAATCGGGCCTGAAGGGCCTCGCCACCTACCGGCCGAACAAGGTGCTGGGCTCGGTGCTGTCGGTGGAGACCAAGGCGGAGAAGCCGCAGGACTTCGTGGAGAACGACCGCAACCGGCGCATCCACATCAAGACGCTGCCGCAGCCGGTGCTCTCCAGCCTGCGCTGGCCGGGCCGGCCGGACCTCTCGGGCGGCAACCCCGCCTGGACCTACATGATCGAGCACCCGCACTACCACTTCGCGGTGTTCGTGGGCCACGTCGAGAACGGGCAGGCCCACGCGTTCGAGGTCTGGGTGAACGGCAGCGAGCAGCCGAGGGGCCTGGGCGCGCTCGCCAAGGCGCTGTCCATGGACATGCGCGCGAAAGACCCGGGCTGGCTGAAGCTGAAGCTGGAGACGCTCG
>JAYRND010000128.1:0-3018 GCA_041904885.1 Burkholderiales bacterium | reverse complement strand
ACGCGCTGGTACCCGCCGCCGTTCATCGTCTGGGCGCGCTACGCGTCCAACGTTCTGGTGCTGCTCGCCTTCCTCGCCGCCACACACCAGCTCGGGCGGCTGCGGAGCACGCGGCCCGCCCTGCAATTCGCTCGCGGGCTGCTACTCGTGCTCGCGACCCTGCTCTTTTTCACGTCGCTGCGCGTGCTGCCGCTGGCGGATGCCAACGCCATCGCGTTCGTGATGCCGCTGTTCGTGGCGGCGCTCGCCGTGCCCATGCTGGGAGAGCGCCTGGAAATGCCGCGGCTGATCGCGATCCTCGTCGGGCTCACCGGGGCGCTGGTGGTCGTGCGCCCCGGCTCCACGCTGTTCACACCTTACGCGCTGCTGCCGCTCGGCATGGCGCTCGCGAACGCGCTCTACCAGATCCTCACCCGCAAGCTCGCGGGCCTCGAGCATCCGATGACCTCGCTCGCCTGGGGCGCGCTGGTCGGCGCGGTCCTCATGTCGGCGGTCGCGCCCTTCGTCTGGACGCCACCCGAGGCCTTCGCGCACGGCGTGCTGATCATGGTGATCGGCGTGCTCGCCTCGGTCGGCCACTGGCTGCTCATCAAGGCCTACGAGCACGCGAGCGCGACGCTGCTCGTGCCGTTCACCTATACCGCGCTCGCCTGGGCGATGCTCTCGGGCTGGCTCGTGTTCGACGATTTCCCGGACGGCTGGTCGCTCGCGGGCATGGGCATCATCGTGCTCTCGGGCCTGTACCTCGCCAACCGGCAGCGCTACACCGTGCACCGCTCTTGAGCTAAGCTGCCGCATGCCCAGGGCGATCTGGAATGAAAAGGTCATCGCGCAGGCCGATGACGGTGCCGTGCAGCGGGTCGAGGGAAACGTGTACTTCCCGCCGGACAAGGTCGACCGTGCCCTCCTGAAATCTTCCGACACGCATACCGTCTGCCCCTGGAAAGGCACCGCGAGCTACTACGACGTGGTTGTGGACGGCAAGGTCAACAAGGACGCCGCCTGGTTCTATCCCGAGACCAAGGACGCGGCGAAGCACATCCGCGGCCATATCGCCTTCTGGAAGGGCGTCAGGGTCGAGCCGTGAACAGCCGCACCCAGGTCCTGCTCTGGACGGACTCCGCCGCAGCGTATCTCGAAGCGATCCAGGCCGCCGGCCTCGGCGAGCGTGTCGCCATCGACACGCTGCCGCGAAAGGACAAGCCCTCGCCCGAACAGATGGCACGCACGGAAGTGCTGATGGCCTATGGCGCGCCGCCGGGGCTGCTGCCCGCGATGCCGAAGCTGCGCTGGGTGCAGGCGATGATGGCCGGCGTCGAGGGCTGGATCGCCCTGCCCGACCTGCCGGCGGCCCTCACGCTCACCTGCGCGCGAGGCACGCACAAGGAATCCATGCCGGAGAACATCATCGGCGCGCTGCTCTACGTCGCCAAGCCCTACGCCGCGGCCGTGGAGAACCAGAAGCAGCGCAAATGGAACCAGGCGCCCGCGCAGCCGCTCGCCGGCAAGACCCTGGGCATCCTGGGACTCGGCGAGATCGGGCGCGACGTAGCGCGCATCGCCGCGGCGCTCGGCTTGCGCGTGATCGGCACCCGGCGCAGGCCTGCGCCGATGCCGGAGGTGGCCGAAGTCCTGCCTCCCGAGCGCACGCCGGAGGTGCTCGCGCAGTCCGATTTCGTCCTGCTGCTCCTGCCGGCAACGGCGGCAACCGACAATTTCATTAACGCCGAGCGGCTGGCGATGATGAAGCCCACGGCCTGGCTACTGAATTTCGGCCGCGGCCACACCATCAAGGATGACGACCTCGTCGCCGCGGCAAAGGCGAAGAAGATCGCCGGCGCGGTGCTCGACGTGTTCCGCCAGGAGCCGCTGCCGGCCGATCACCCCTTCTGGACGACGCCGGGGATCATCGTGCTGCCGCACATCGGCGGCCCGCACCCGCAGCGCGACCGCATCGTCGCGCGCCTGTTCGTGGACAACCTGGCCCGGTACCTGGACGGCAAGCCGCTCAGGGAAGTGGTGGACCGCGCAGCGGGCTATTGATGCGTGCCGTCGATACCCGAGACCTCTCTCTGACCCGTATATGACGGATCCGGCCAAGCCCGCCCGCAGCTGCGGCACTTGCACCATGTGCTGCAAGGTCCTGGCGGTGCATGCCATCGCCAAGCCGGCCGGCAGCTGGTGCCAGCATTGCAATCCCAAAGGCGGCGGCTGCGGCATCTATCAGGAGCGTCCCGGCGAGTGCAGGACGTTCAGCTGCGCGTGGCTGGCCGGATTGCTTCCGGAGGAATCGGACCGGCCGGACCGGCTGAAGGCCGTTCTCTTCGAGGACGCGAGCGAGAACCCGGGCGAGCGCATCGTCGTCTTCGCCGAAGCCCAGCCGGGAGCCGTCAACGGCAATCCGCGCGCGCAGTTCCTCATGCAGCATTTCCTGCGGGAGGATTGCACCGTGGTCATTCGAAACGCCGACTATGTGGAACGGCATCGTTCCGGGTACGCCCCCTTGCGCGTAAAGATCGCCGCCGACGATCCGCTGCGAATCCGGCCTGCATCGCGATCGCCGGAAGCGCACCAGAAGTACGTCGAGATGCTGGTTCAGCAGGCGGCGAAGTCGGGCGGAACGGCATAGGCCAGGGCATGCGGCCGGCAAACGGATTCCTTCGAGCGCTGGCCGCGATCCTGCTGCTGGCGGCATGCGGCCTGGCATTCGCGCGCGGATTCATCCAGAACCCGGAGTTGCTCGACAAGATCAAGATCGGGGTCACCACGGCGCAGGAAGTCGAGCAGATCCTCGGGCCGCCGGCGGGCATCTCGGACTTCCCCCGGCTCAACTACAGCTCGATGGACTACACGATGGCCGGCGACATGGGCAAGAACCGGGTCGACGTCGGCATCATCATCGGCAGGGACGGGATCGTCCGCGACATACAGAAGATCCCGCAATACCGCGGCGGCTAGCCGCGACTACTGGCGCTCGAAGATCGCGGCGATGCCCTGCCCTCCGCCGATGCACATGGT
>JAYRND010000020.1:0-3628 GCA_041904885.1 Burkholderiales bacterium | reverse complement strand
TGCGCGGCGGCTGGCCGCGCGCCGCGCGGCGCGCAACCCCAAACGCCAACACCCTCTCCCGCTCTAAAGGCCGCACGCGGTTGTAGCGCGCGCGCCAGTCCGGATCCGGCTTCCATTCGAAGGGCGAGCGTACCGTGGTCCTCGGCCCGGCGGCCGATTCGATGAGGCGCAGGGCCGCAGCCACGGTGGCGGCCTGCATCTCCGGGTTCCACGGATGCCCGCAGGGGTTGCCGAGTGGGAAGTCGGAGAAATAGAAGCGCGCCACGCCGCAGTGCTCGACGATGTCGCGCGCCGAGCCGAGCACCACCGTCGGAATGCCGTTCGCCTCGAGGTGCCGTGCGACCAGACTCACGGTCTGGTGACACACGGGTCAGATCGCGACGAGCAGCGCCGAGTCGGCTCCGTCCTCCCGCAGCCGGCGGAGGATTTCCGGCGCATCTACCTCCATCGTCTTGCGGTGGCTGTAGTCCGTCGGAGCGCCATGGAATCGCCGCGTGAGTCCGGCGATGACGCCGCCCGACACTGCCTGGCGCATCGCCGCAATCGGCAGGAACGTCTCCGGGTCGTCCATGTGGGTCGCCTCCCGGTCCCAGGCGAGGTCCGTGTCGAAGGTTGCGGGCGCCGAGCTGATGTCGCAGGACCAGACCTGCTTGCGCCCCTTCGCGTCGCGATTCGAGCGGTCGCCCGGCCCGGCGGTGGTGACGAGCGCCACCTTCATCGCCGCGAGCTGCTTGCCCGGCGGCGTGAACGGCGCGTCCTCGAAATGCGCCCAGACGTAGTCGTCCTCGTAGCCAAGCGCGCGATAGTAGTTCCGCGTGCGCTCCATGTAGGGGACCGGGGGTGCGTCAGGCCGTTCGCTCATGCGTGCTCTCCTCGCCGTGGAACCGCATCATTGTAGAGGCGCCCCGCGCCATCGTAAAATCCTGATCTTGCTGAAGATCACGCTCCCCGACGGCTCGGCCAAGGAATTTCCGGGCCCGGTTACCATTGCAGAATTGGCGCAGTCCATCGGCGCGGGCCTCGCGCGCGCGGCGCTCGCGGGCAAGGTGAACGGCAAGCTCGTCGACACGAGTCATCGCGTCGAAGCCGACGCCGAGGTCGCCATCGTCACCGGCAAGAGCCCCGAGGGTCTGGAGATCCTGCGCCATTCCACCTCGCACCTCATGGCGCAGGCGGTGCAGGAGCTTTTTCCCGGCGCCCAGGTCACGATCGGGCCGGTGATCGAGAACGGCTTCTACTATGACTTCTCGTACAAGCGGCCATTTACGCCTGAAGATTTGAATTTGATCGAGAAGAAGATGAGCGAGATCGTGAAACGCGATCTCCCTGTGCACCGAAAAGTCATGCCGCGCGACGAGGCGGTGAAGTACTTCGAGTCGATCGGCGAGAAATACAAGGCGGAGATCATCGCCGCGATCCCGGCCAACGAGCCGATCTCGCTCTACGGGCAGGGCAACTGGGTCGACCTGTGCCGCGGTCCGCACGTGCCCTCGACCGGCAAGCTCAAGGTCTTCAAGCTGATGCGCGTAGCCGGCGCCTACTGGCGCGGCGACTCGAGGAACGAGATGCTCCAGCGCATCTACGGCACCGCCTGGGCGACCAAGGAGGAGCAGGACGCCTACCTGAAGATGCTGGAGGAGGCCGAGAAGCGCGACCACCGGCGCCTCGCCACGCAACTCGATCTCTTCCACATGGAGGAGGACGCCCCCGGCATGGTGTTCTGGCACCCCAAGGGCTGGATCCTCTGGCAGCAGGTCGAGCAGTACATGCGCAGGGTCTACCGGGAGAGCGGCTACCAGGAAGTGCGCGGGCCCACGGTGCTGCCGCGCAGCCTCTGGGAGCGCACCGGGCACTGGGAGAACTACCGCGAGAACATGTTCGTCACCGAGTCGGAGAAGCGCGACTACGCGCTCAAGCCGATGAACTGCCCGGGCCATATCCTCATCTTCAACAAGGGCGTGAAGAGCTACCGCGACCTGCCGCTGCGCTTCGGCGAGTTCGGTTCCTGCCATCGCAACGAACCCTCGGGCGCGCTGCACGGGATCATGCGCACGCGCGGCTTCACGCAGGACGACGGCCACATCTTCTGCACCGAGGAGCAGATCCTGCCCGAGTGCGTCGCCTACACGGCGCTGGTGCAGAAGGTCTACGCCTACTTCGGCTTCAACGACATCGTCTACAAGGTCGCCACCCGGCCCGAGAAGCGCATCGGCTCGGACGAGTCCTGGGACAAGGCCGAGGCGGCCCTGATGGCGGCGATGAAGTCCTCGGGCTGCGAATTCGAGGTCTCCCCGGGCGAGGGCGCGTTCTACGGCCCGAAGATCGAGTACTCGCTCAAGGACGCGATCGGCCGGCTCTGGCAGTGCGGCACGATGCAGGTGGACTACTTCCTTCCGCAGCGCCTGGGCGCCGAGTATGTCGCCGCGGACAACAGCCGCAAGATCCCGGTCATGTTGCACCGGGCCACGATCGGGTCCATGGAGCGTTTCATGGGCATCCTGATCGAGCACCACGGCGGTGCTTTCCCGCTGTGGCTCGCGCCGGAGCAGGTTGCAGTCCTCAGCATCACCGAGCACCAGGCTGCCTATGCCGAGGAGGTCGCCGCGCGCCTGCGGGAGGCCGGTTTCCGGGCGAAAAGCGATTTGCGAAACGAGAAAATTTCCTATAAAATTCGCGAACATAGCCTGCAAAAGCTGCCCTACCAGCTGGTGGTCGGCGACAAGGAAAAGCAGGCGGGAACCGTGGCTGTGCGCACGCGCAGCGGCGAGGACCTCGGGGCGATGAGCCTCGCGGCCTTCCTCGAGCGCCTCAGGACCGAGGCAAGCGCGTAGCGGCACGGCCGCTTTTTTTGACGAACAGAGGAGCTGTCACCCATCGCACTCGAGAGATCGCAACGCATCAACGGGGAGATCACGGCGCCGCAGCTGCGGCTCGTGGCGGAAAACGGCGACCAGCTGGGCATCGTGGCGGTAGGCGAGGCCCTGAGGATGGCGGAAGAGCAGAACGTGGACCTGGTGGAGATCGCGCCGCTCGCGGTTCCTCCGGTCTGCAAGCTGATGGACTACGGCAAATTCCGCTATCGCGAGCAGAAGAAGGCGCACGAAGCCAAGCTCAAGCAGAAGCAGATCCAGGTCAAGGAAATCAAGTTCCGCCCCGGCACGGACGAGGGCGACTACCGGATCAAGGTCGGCAAGCTGATCCAGTTTCTCGACGAAGGCGACAAGGCGAAGGTGACGCTGCGCTTTCGCGGGCGCGAGATGGCGCACCAGGAGTTCGGCGTGCGCCTGCTCGAGCGGGTCAGGAAGGACCTGGAGCCCCATGCGATCGTGGAGCAGTTCCCGCGGCTGGAAGGCAGGCAGATGGTGATGGTGCTGGCGCCGAAGAAGAAGGCGGTGCCGGTGAAGGGCGCGAAGAAGGAAGCGCCCAAGGAAGCCAAGACGGAAGGCAAGAAGCAGGAAGCAAAGCCCGCCACGGCGGGGTAATCGACAGGAGCATTGCTGTGCCAAAGATGAAATCGAAGAAGTCGGCCGCCAAGCGTTTCAAGGTCCGCCCGGGCGGATCGATCAAGCGCGGGCAGGCGTTCAAGCGCCACATCCTGACCAAGAAGTCGACGCAGACGAAACGCAAG
>JAYRND010000127.1:0-12724 GCA_041904885.1 Burkholderiales bacterium | reverse complement strand
TGGCGATGGATGGACGCGGACAGGAGGCACAAGATTTGCGGGTAGCTGCGACCCATGCGCGCAACTACCGCTGGCTGCGCGACTGCAGCGCACCTGCGCGCGACACGTACTACCTGTGCAGCGACCGGACGCAGGCGCGGTTCAATGACCCGTCGTGGGTGGATCGGCACATCGAGACTGACATTGCGAACTTCGAGGCAGCGTGCCGCGCGAAGGGCGCCTAACTTGATTTATCCGTCGCCCGCTGACGGTATGCACTCTAGAAACGACACTCAGAATGCTTTGCAAGCGCCCGTCCACCCGAACGAATTAAGCGGCTGCGCGAATGGCCTACAGGACTTCGTGCGGGGGATATCGCCGGTATAGTTCGCGAAGCCGCCGCTCTGCTGAAGGAAGCGTACAGGCTATGATCGTCGACTTTTTGGGACACTTGCGGCACCGGCCAAAGCCGCATATCAGATTCTCCCATTGGGGAACGACGGCCGTATGGAAAGCGTTCAATGGGAATAAGTCGGCCTATGGACTCAATCCGTGCGACGCCTACGAAAGACTGACGAATAAGCCTAGGCGCGGAAGGCAATTCACCGGGTTCGATGGTTACGGAGCGGTCCGTGTTGACCCTGAGCCAAGCCGCTGAACGGCTGCACGTCTCCGAGCGCACCGTGCGCCGCGAGATCGCCGACGGGCGGCTCCGCGCGTTGAAGCTGCGCTCGCTGTATCGTATCCGGCCCGAAGATCTGCAGGCCTACCTGGCCGCGCATCCCGCCGCATGTCCATCCGCCACGTCGGCAACCGCTGGCAAGTTCGACTCCGTGTCGGCGGTGGCCGACGCATTGAGCAGACACTACCGCCAGGCGCCACCCGCGCTGACGCGCGCACCCTCGAAGATTCGCTCCGCCGCGCGCAAATCGATCTTGCGGCTGGTCGCCGCCCCGCCACGCCGATAGATGCCGCGCTCGATCGCTGGCTGACCGAAGAAGTCCAGCATCAGCGCAGCGCCCTGCGCACCCGCCAGCGCGTCGACGTCCTGCGCGAGTTCACCGCCGGCAAGTCGCTCGCCGATCTCGTCGACGTCGCCGGCCAGCTGAAGACTGCGGAAGCCAAGCCGGCCACGATCAACCGCTACCTGTCGGTCCTGCGCCGGATCGGCAACCTGGCCGAGCAATGGGGCCTGATCGAGCGTGCGCCGCGCATCACGCTGCTGCCGGAGCGCAACGAGCGCCACGTCTACCTGACCCCCGCAGAAGTGCAGCGCCTGGCTGCGAAATGCCCCGCCGAGGTAGGCGACGCCGTGCGCCTGGCCGCGCTGACCGGGCTGCGGCGCTCGGAACTGCTGCGCCTGCAGCCCTCGGACGTCCGCAATGGTGCCCTGCTGCTGGATGCCCGCACGAAAAGCGGATGTCCGCGCCTGGTGCCGCTGCCGCCCGAGGCGCTGCGCATCGCCCGGAAGCGCCTGCCCTGGACGATCGACGCCTGGCGCCTGCGTTCCGGCTTTGAGGCCGCACGCAAAGCCGCCGGACTGCCGCACGCGCGCTTTCACGACCTGCGGCACACCTACGCCAGCTGGCTGGTGCAATCCGGCCAGAGCATGAAGGCGGTCAAGGACCTGCTCGGTCACAGCACCATGGCCATGACCGACCGGTATGCTCACCTGGCCGCGCCGCACCTGGTACGGGCCGTCAGCGGCCTGCGGCTCAAGCGGAGTGGGGAAAGGGTGGGGAAAAAGACGAAGGCTGCAGCGGCCGGAAAGCGCGCGCGCTGAGAGGGAAAAGCCGGGATGGCGGAACTGGTAGACGCACGGGACTCAAAACACCGTGGCCTGTGCAGCCGGTCAGGTGGCCCAGAGGGACGATGGCGGCGGGAAAAGCCCGAAACGGCCCCGAATGGGGTAAGGGTGGGGAAAGCAAGACGCGCCAGAACGGCGCAGGAGACGCGATCGCCCTTGCGGACGATGGATGGGTCACGCCGGGTGGCGATCGCTTCGTAGCGGCCAGCGTGGCGAGCCGGCCGACTATGGGAAGAGCGAGAGCACGAGCGCGATAAGCGCGGCGACGGCGAGCAGGATCACCAGGTCATTGAGCCAGCCTCCCGGCCGAGGCAGTTTCATGGGCGGCATCCAGACGTGCAAAGAGACCGCCCGGCAGCGGGGTGTGCCGCTGTCGGGCGTTCAGTTGGATCGGAAGTCGCCGCCGATGAAAAGCCCGGCGGCGAAGGTCAGCGCCGGCGGCGCGGAGAGCTCGAACCGGCGCGCTAGGGCAAAGGGGTCAGTTCGGGCGCTCCGAACGTGATCTCGCCGGTCTCGGCCTCGGCGGCGACGACCTCGATCGCGCCGGTCAGGGTGATCTCGCGCACTTCGCCGACGTCGAGGTCGGCATCGAACACCGCGAAGATCTGCGCCACGCCGGGCGCCACGGCCTTGACGAGCCCGGTCAGCGTGCCGGTGGATTCCACGGTCGCGATGGTCGGGTCGCTCGATGCCCAGGCGACGGCGCCGTCGATGGCGGCGGGACGGCCGGCCGCGGTCTTCGGCGCGACGGTCGCGGAAACTTGCTGTTCGTTGGTGATGCGTGCCATGAGGCCCTCCACATAGGATTGGATGCCGGTTGCCCAGCGGAAAACAAACCGCTTGTGCGGCTTGACCTTGCGCCGGCAGCCGCAGCGGCCGACGTTGATGACGATGCGGCTGCTCATGGCCGCGCGGTTATTTCGGCGCCCCAGGCGCGACAGAGAGCGAGCCCGTCGCGGAGTTGGTCAGCTGCACGGCTGCTTTCGTCCGCCAGTCCGTCAGCTTCTGCGAGTAGTAGCCCGAGGGTTTCAATTCGGCGCTGGTGATCGCCGCAGGCATCGGTGGCACCTGCGGCGGCGCCACTGGCTGCGGTGTAAGCGGCGAGACGCTGGCGCAGCCCGCTGCCAGCAGCGTCCAGAGCGCGAATGCGACCCGCCTGGGCGGCGAGGTTGGCGGCATATTCTTTCTCCCGTTGTGCCACGTGGTCACGCCACGCGGTTTCGATGCGGCGCGCCTCGAGCTCCGCGGCGGCGGTGGCGCTGGCAGCGGCGGCGCGCTCGGTGGCGAAGTCGCGCTCCATGCGGGCGATCTTGCGATCGGCAAAGACCTTGTGAGCGCCCATACCGACGAGGATGAAGCACGCGGCGAAGGCGGCCGCGATGACGATCCGTCCGGTGAGCCCGGCCAGCCAGGGGATCGCAATCATGCGGTGTCCATTTCGCGCACGAAGCGGTCGAACAGCGCCAGCGTCGCCGGCTGGTCGGCCAGCGCCTGGCGGATGCCTTCGTTGAAACCGGCCTGCTCGAAGTTGCGGCGGTTGACGAGCCCCTTCACCACCACCCCGCCGGATTTGACCCAGCGGTCGAACTCGGCCTGCGCCTCGATGTATTGCCCGGCGTTCAGCCGCCGGGCGAGGGTGGATGTGCGGAATGCCTCTTCGCCGACGTTGTAGGAAAAACTCACCAGCGCATCGAACATCGGCTGGTTGAGCGGCACCGACGGAAGCGTTTCCAGCACGCAGCGCTCGAAGCGCTCCACGTCATAGCGGAACCAGGCCTCGGCCTCGGCCTGGGTGCAACTATCGCTCCACTTCACGCGCTGGCCAGATGGGTAGACGGTGGTGCCATAGCCGATGGTCCAGACTCCGCCGGCGTCCCGGTAGGCCATCAGCGCGAGTGCCTCGCGCACCCGCAGCCGCTCCAAGGCGGCATCGGAGGCTTTCACGAGAGCGCCCCATGGTGCTGGCGCCGCTCGTGGGCGCGGCGTTCATTGCCGTCCCACCCCCTGCGGTGCTGCCAGACCTTCCAGGCCACCCCAGTCGCGAAAAGCGCCAGCCCGATCGCGAGGATGGCCGTCTCCGGGCTGGTGTAGTGCCGGTGCCAGAGCTGGAACATCTTGAAGGCACTCGCAATCCCGACGAGGATCATGCCGAAATGCTGCAGCCAGTTCTCGCGGTATTCGGAGTAGAAGATGCCGGCGACGCAGGCGAAGAACGCCACGCCGAAGGCAACGATGCTCGCGAGCGTCATATCGAAGTGCACGGGAATGATGGTCATGGGGTCTTCCCTTCCACGCCCAGGCGCTTGCGGATCCAGTCCTTGAGCGCGGCCCAGATGTCGGCCACGTTGATGGCTTCGATGAGGTCGAATACCTTCGCCGTGGTCGCCATGCCGAAGAGGCCGAGCAGGAAGCCAACTACGCCCTCGCCTTTGGGACCAACCTCCAGATAAGCCGCGAGCCATGGCGTGACGATGTAGGCGATGAGGCAGCCGCCGACGAACATCGCCAGCAGCATCGTCCACGGCCTCCGCATGAAGAGGAGGGCCAGCAAGGACCCAGCCACGCCGGGCCCCGCCTGGCGCAGATCCGGAGGGATGTGATCAAACATTTCCTTGCTCCATTAGGTGCCGAGGTTGGCGCGCAGCGCGATGATCTGGTTGTCGATGTCCCGGAGGCGCTCCAGGGCGCCGGGCAGTCCCAATGCGAGTTCGCGCAGGGCGCGCGGCTGGCGGGATTCGAGTTGATTGATCTGGAGCATCACAGCGCCGCGCTCCGACCGGCGTGCAACGACAGAAGCCGGCAGCTCCCACCGTTCGAGGTCTGCGTTCCAGACGTGATTCGCATCGGGTGGAGGCGGCTGCCAGGCCTCGACCTGGCCGGTGTCCGGATTCACTCGACGCCGCGTACCGTCAATGTGGCCGGGGACCGTTCCACATCCTGGGGGCACGTTCGCATCGAGTTGGTCGGTGGGCAGCGTCAAGGCGCAGAGGATTCGACCGGTGATGAGGTCGAAGACGCTGACCGTGACAACGGCTTCTTCGCGGCCTGTCATTTCTTGATCGCCTGGATCTGCAGCGACTCTTCGCGGTGGTAAATGCGCGTGTCGTTCGCCGTTGGAGCGCTACCGCGCCAGGGCGTGACGAAGTAGCCGAACACCACCGTAGCGCCGGCCGCCACGGGCAGCGAGAAGTTCTGATCCACCTTCATCCACACGGTTTCAGCCGCCAGGGGCTTGATGTCGATCGACGCCGAGTGATCGCCGACGCCGGTTCCGAGGTAATAGGTGGAACCGATCCGCACGTAAGGATCGAAGTAGACGGCATCCGGCATGGTCGAGCCGCCGCCGGTGTAATCCCACATCACCTGCATCGAGCAGTGGAATGAGCACGTGACGATCCCGGGCTGGTCGTTGGTCCACGACAGGCCGGGAGTGCTGTAGGTGTTGTCGAAACCGTCGATCGTGAAATAGCCCGGCGTCGGCTTCTGCTCGGCGACGGTGGTGACTGTGCCTCCGATGATGATGCCGCCGTTGATCGTGTTCAGCGCATCGTCTACCCACGGCGTCGCCGTCTCCTTCGTCACCCCAGCGGGAGCGACGCAGAACATCACCTTCGACCAGAAGGCATAGGAATCGGTTTGTCCGCTCGTCGTCGCCAGCTTCAGCAGGATGATCTCGGCATAGGCGGCATTCACGGGTGAGGTGCCGCTGCGCCATAGGCGACGGTGGGTAGAGGTCGGGTTCTGCGCGTCGCCGATGACTCCCGCTCCGGCGTCCATCGTGTCGGGCGCACCCTGCGCGTCGGAGATCGTGTTGTAGCTGGAGTCCATCCAGCGCAGGTACAGGTACGCCGGGCAGCGATGCGCGCTGCAGTAGACGCTCAGTTCATAGGCGATGTTCGGTGCGATTGGAACGCGCTGCCGGATGGTGTAAAAGGCGCCTGCGGTCTGGGCGACGTTGAACATCCACGCCCCGCCGCGGCCGACGTTCCATCCCGTGCCCCCGGCGTAGTTGCGGCCAATGTTGACGGGCCCGATGTTGATGTAGTCCGCGGTCCAGTTGCGCAGCGCGCGCGCGTCGCTATAGGTGCCGGTGCCATAGCCGAGATCCTGCGTGAAGTCGGAATTCAGGCATAAATTGACGACCCCGGGCCGTCCGATGCAGGTGTGCACCTGGACGGCGCTCCACGCGCTGAAGTAGCCGGCGCTATTGCGCGCGCGGGCGCGGATCAGGTAGTTCTGGCCGTCGAACGCGGGGTCGATCCAGATCGCGGTGGCGTTGCCTTCGGTCTCGACGAGGGTCCAGTCCTGCGACCAGTCGCCGCGCTTGTACTGCAGCTGCAACTTGCCGCCGCGCAGCACGTACTCGTCGTTCGGCGGCGTGACGGCCACCCGGATGCGCGCGACGAACGTGCCGTCGGCCGCGCGGTAGAGCCACTGCGCGCTGGTGATTCCGGTGATCGTCGGCGCAGCGACCTGCGTCGGGTTCGGCAGGTTCGTATTGGCAGCGCCGGTCAGGATGCTGGCTTCGCCGAGGTTCCAGTCGTAGATGCCGCCCGGTTCCTCGCGCAGCAGGTAGCGCATGCCGCCTTCGGGGCTGAAGCCGCGCTCGATCACGCGGAACGGCTTGGCGCTGAAGCCGTAGCGGGCGAGCGTGACGCTCACCATCTCGCCGACCTGCCAGGCGTAGGTCGAGAAATCCGCGCGCACCGCGAGCGTGAGCGATTCGCGGGTGCGGTAGACGAGGATCTTGGCCAGCCGCTGCGCGCGGGCAGAGTCCGTCACCTGTGGCAGGCTGATCGTGGCCGTCATCGCAGCGCCGCCGTCTTCCGTGATGAAGCCGCTGTTGCTCCACTCGGTGAACTGATCTTCGATGTAGCCGGCGGCGGCGTTCAGGAAGCTGCCCTTGCAGCCGTTGATGAGGCTCTTGCGGCTCGCGAAGGGCGAGATCTGCACGCCGCCTTCGGCCAGCACCTGGGAGTCGGCGAGGCTGATCGCCGGCGCGGTGTAGGCCCCGGCCCGCAGCCGCCACTTGCCCTGCGAGTAGTTGACGCTGCCGGCCATGGCGTCGGCAAAGAGGCGCAGGTTGCTGCGCCGGTCGGTACCGGTGCTGACGGCGCCGTCGAAGGTGTAGCGGTCCTGGTAGGTGGCCGGGCTCGCGGTGAGCTGGACGTCTTCGTCGCAGATGTTGGCAGCCGCATTAGTGGCCGTGTCGTCCACCTTGCTGCCGCTAGCGCCGATGCCGTACAGGAACGTCAGGTAATCGCGCGCGCATAGCGCGGCATTGGCGCTCCAGGCGGTGGTCGACGAACGCGGGTCGTAGACGCGGCGGCCGCGCATCACGGCCTTGATGTTCGGGATGCCCGCAGGCCAGACATCCTCGGCGTAGGTGAGCCGCACCACCAGCAGCGCGAAGCCGCTGCACTTGTCGGCGCTGGTCCAGCTCGGGGCGCCGAGCCCGATCATCGTGCTGCTGATGTCCTGGCCGCTGCTGCCGGTGAAGCGCAGGACCTGGGCGCGGCTGGCGGAAACCGCGTACTCGTAGACGATCTGCACCGCGTGGCCGGCGAAGGCCGACGAGAACGTCACGACGTTCCCGGCCAGCGTGTAGTCGCTTCCCGGCGTCAGCACCGGCGGGGCCCCCATGTCGCTGGACCAGATCGCCCCGGCGGCGCCATCCTGGATGCTGCGAATGGCCGTCGGCGTGACCGGCAGCGTGACGTTATAGGGCCCGCTCGACGGCACGGTGGCCGGGTAGACGGCCGGATCGGTGCCGCTGATGTAATACGGCGCGGTGGTGACGTTGCCGCTGCCGTCCAGCGTGAGCGCCTGCTCGTTGAAGTAGACGGTCTCGATCGCGTCGACCTCGCCATGGGCGAGCGCGACCACCATCAGCAGGTGCTCTTTCTTCGAGCCGATCGTCTCGGCGTAGATCAGCTGGCCGCCGATGGCCGTGCGGCCGTAGACGAGGGGGCGCGGGTTGACGCCGCCCTTGACCAGTACGGTCTGGTCGCGCAGGCTGGCGTTGTACTCGGCCAACGCGCGGCGCTTGGCGGCGCGCTGCTCGCTAGCGCCGATGTAGGCCGCGGAGGCGATCGCCAGGAAGGGGCCGACGCCGGGTATGAATGACAGGGCGATCGGGATGATGCCCTTGGCCCACGAGCCCATCTACACCCGCCAGGCGGCGTGCACCGCGGTCATCGGCAGCAGTTCGAGGCCCACTGTACCGGGGCCCGCGACAACATCGCCGGCGCAGACGCCCAGGCTGAGACGCCCTCCGGTTTCCACCAGCACCAGGTCGCCCCGCTGCGCGAATGCCGGCTGCACCTGGGTGAGGTAGCCCCACCCGTCGACGATGGTCGCCAGGTCCCGCCCGCCCATCGCGTCAAGCGCCCCGGAGGCGCTGTTGTAGCCAAGCATCGTGAACAGGTCTTCGGCGGGCTTAAGGTCTTCGCGCGCAAGCTCGACCCAGCCGATGGCGAAGGTGGCGCAGTCATGCAGGCCCCAGACGAAGGGCTCGGTTCGCGCGCGGTCGAGATAGATCTCGAGCAGCAGCGGCCAGTCCGGGCGGCGGCGCCCGGAGCCATTGAGTTTCTGCATGTCAGCGGGTAAAGAAGGCGGCCGCAGGCCAGACCAGCGCGCGATCGGTGAGCTGCTTGGCAAAGCGCAGACCGGTGTCGCCCGGGTAGAGGCGCTGCTGGTCCTCGTCGGTCCAGTAGATCGCCGCCGGACGGTCGAAGTCAAAGAGTTCATTTTCGGCAGTGACGCGGACGGTCGCGGTCTCTGCCTCGTCGACGATGTCCATCGTGTCGATGAGGCCGGACCACTCGAGCACCGGGTCGGCGAGGATGGCATGCGTTGGCAGCGCGAGAAAGGCGGTGTAGACGTTGACGACGCGCCGCTGATAGCTGCCGGCCGCGCCGAGCGCGATCGCCAGCGTCGACGAAGGCACGCCGGAGAGCGTGAACGCGAGGCCCGTGACTTCGCCGGTCTCGGTCTCCTTCACCTCTTCGATCGAACCGAGGTTGCCGGTGCCGATCCAGCTGTAGCCGTTCCAGTCCATCGCATAGCCGGCTGAGCAGACGCGCAGCGGGTCGCCATCGAACAGCATCTCGACGAACTGCACCAGGCCGACATTGGGCTGGGCGATGGCGCTGGCGACGCCTCCGGTCACGCTGCGGGTCATGCGAAGGCCTCCACGGCGTCGATCGCGACCTCGCCGAAGCGCGGCGCGCTGTAGTTCATGCGCCAGGACGGCTCTGTCAGCCGGAAGAGCGCCGTGGGCTTGTCCCATGCGATGCCGCTGCCGCCGGCGATGCTCGCGCGGGCCGGCGGCTCGAAGTCGAACGAGCCGACACCGGAGCCATTCAGCGTGACGGCGGTGATGGCGATCTTCAGTTCGCCGCCGATGTTGAACTTGTCGCCGATCGCGATGGTGGTGCTCGCCTGGCCAACGCCGGCGTTGACGGTGCAGGTGACGCCTCCGGCGGCGATGGTGCCGCTGGTTGCGGGCGAGCCGCGCATCGTGCCGCGTGGGCGCGGGTTGATGAAATCGAACGCGGTGAATCGATTGGCGCGGCCCCGCATCTTGGCCATGAAGGCGTTCATCATCGCGCGCTCGGCGGCGTTGAGACCCTGCAGCCGCATCGACCGCGCCCAGCGCGTGCCGGGGAATTCCGCCGTCGTCACCTGGCCGCTGAGCAGGCCAGGAAACGCCCGGTCGTTCGGCTCCATGCCGAAATGCCACTCGGTGAACGGCATCGCGCGCGCGAACGTCGGAAAGACGTAGGTCGTCATGCGAGCACTCCGGTGCCGCCGCGGCGCTGGCTGTCCCACGAGGCCGCGAGGCCGGACCGCACGCCGACATCGATCATCTGCGCCACGCGGGCTCGGTCGGTGCCGCTGTCGATGAAGTTGTTGATCGTGATGCTCTGCGCGCCGGCCGCGGCGCTGCCCATGTAGGTGTCAAACGTTCCGGCACCCGCGCCGCCGCCTCCGCCGAACGCGCCGCCGATGGCGCCACCGATCCACTTGAAGATGTCGCCGAAGATGCTGGAACCGCCACCACCGGAAGTACCCATGCCGCCGAGCCCGAACTCGCTGAAGATCTTCTGCAGTTCTGCCGCGAGCGGCTTGAGGATCAGCATCTGCGTGATGAGCTTCACGATGTCCTGCCCGAGCGCCTTCCAGACGCTGCCGATCCGTCCGCCGGAGGTGATCATTTCCCCGAGCGAGCTGGCCATCGTCAGGCCGAGCTGCTCGGCGAGGTCCGCCTGGCGCTTCATGCCCTCTTCGGTGTCGCTCTTGATGCCAAACACCTTGGAGACGGCGCGGTCATACTCGCCGGCGGAGATGGCGCCGGAGAAGAACGCCTCGTCGAGCGCGGCGAGGTCTTCCGTCTGCTGCTTGACGACGCTGCGGCCCGTGAGTTCGTTGAGCCGGTCCTCGCGGCGCTGCTTTTCGCGGATGGCGGCTTCTTCCTGCTCGTCGTCGAAGCGCTTGCGCGCGTTGCGGATGCGCTGGACGTCGGCGAACTCTTTGGCGTAGGCGTCGCTCGACAGATTGGTGGCAGCAGCCTTCTTCTTGCTCGCGTCGGTGGCGGCGAGATCAGCGGCGATCTTGTCGCGGATGGCCTGGGCGTTCTGCAGCGCGGCACGGCCTTCGTTGCTGTAGGCGCCCTCGCCGAGCTTCAGTGCCGCGGCGACCTGCTTTTGCCGCTCCCCGATCGGGTTCAGCTGCCGCGCGACGTTGGCCGCCGATCCGAGGATGCCGCCCGGGCCCGAGGCGACGAAGGACCCGGCGATGGACTTGAAGTCCAGCTTGCGCGCGGTCTCGATGACGTTGTTGATGGCCGGCACGACAACGCCCGCCAGCGCATATCCGAGGCTCTTGCTGTTCGCCTCGAGCCGGTTGAATTCACCCTGCAGCTTGACGGCCTGGCGGGCGGTTTCGTCCGTGAGCCCGGCCATCTTTTCGAGGGCGGCCGAACCCTGATTCAGCAGCGGGATCAGTCGCGCGGCGCCCTTGCCGAACACATCGACCGCCAACGCGCTCTTGGCAGGGCCGTCCTCCATGCGCGCAAAGGCGTCGGCCAGCTCGCGCAGGACTTCGGTCGTTGGACGCAGGTTGCCGGCCGCGTCCTTGACGTTGACACCGAGCGCCTTGAAGAGTGTTGCCGCTTCGCGGTTGCCCGCCGCCGCGTCCGACAGCTTGACGTTGAGCCGCGTGATCGCGGTGTCGAACTGCTCGACGCCGATGCCAGCCTGGCCGGCGACGATCCGCATGTTCGCGAGCTCGGCCGCCGTCGTGCCGAGGCCCTGCGCGGCCTGGTCGAGCTCATCGATCGCGCCGACCATGTTGCGCACGCCGACGACGATGGCACCGCCGACCAGTGAGCCCCACAGTGCCTGCACCTGCAGCAGCGGAGCGGCGAGACGCGCGAACGAGGCCTGAGCGCTGTCGACGGTCGAGCCGAGGCGGCGGATAACCTCGCTCGCGCGGTCTTCGGCGGTGAATACGGCCTTGAGTTCGGTAGTCATCGCGTGCGGGGCGGCAGCTGGTCGTCGATCACGGCAAAGAGTGCGGTCACCATTTCCCAGTCGTCCAGGCCGTGGACGGCGGCGTAGAGCGGCAGCAGGTCAACGCGGCCGCCCTGGCAGAACGTGTAGGCATGCACCGCCTGCGCCGCGAGCGGCGGCAAGGGCTCGGGCGGCTTTTCTTCCTCGAACAGATCCTCAGTGCCCGGGATCAGCAGTGGCGGCACCTCGCCCCGGCCCTTGAGCGCGGCGAGGTGCGCGCTCAGTTTCCCGCGGCGGCCTCGAGCTGCTTGCGGCGCGCCTCGACGCGCTTGCTGACAGCATCGGCCAGCGCTTCTTCCCAGTCCGGGCGCTCGTTGAGCAGCACCTCGGCCATCTCGGGCGAGAACGGCAGCGGCTCCGCGGCCAGTTCCAGCTCGGGCAGGCGGAGATCCTCCGCGACGACGCCGGACCACCCGCGCAGCGCGGCCAGCACCACCTGCCGCTGCACGCGCGTGAAGGTGCGCTTTTCCTCGCTGATGAGGTTGACCGCGAACTGCGACGGAGTGACGAGATCGAAGCGGCGGCCGCCGAGCTCGTGGCTGAACCGCCGCGCCCGCTCCGCGGCGGCCTTCAGTTGCTCGAGATCCATCAGGTGGCGTAGGCCGTGACGTAGGCCGGATTCAGCGCGATGCTGACGGTGCGGCGCACGTTGGTGTTGCTCGCGAACTGCGGCGCCACGCCCATCGAGAACACGCCGGCGCCGTACCACTTGGCTCCGGTGCGGGCGGTGAAGCGGAACGGCGTCACGACGTGCGAGTAGGCCAGAGACTGCAGCAGGATCTGCCCGGCTGCGGCGATGTCGTCATCGATATTGAACTGGATGCGGCCCGCGGAGAGGAAAGTGGGCTCTTCGTTCGCCACGTCCTGGTCGAGGTACTGGTAAGTGCTGTACTGCTGCTCGCCGCCGCTCGACTGGAACGAGTCGCCGAGGATCTGGCCGATATTCGTCCAGGTGGCCACTTCGCGCACGGTGCCGGCGCCGGTGCCGGCCGGGTAGTCGGTCGTGCTCTGGGTGTCGAAGCCTTCGAGTGTCACGTCGTTGGTGGCGACGTTGCTGGCACGGAACACACGGCCGACGGCGCGCGGCCAGCCGGACGTGACGACCTGCACGATGTCGCTGACCGTGACGCCGTGCGAGGCTTCGAGGGTGGCCACGGCGCTGGCGGCATTGGTGATCGCCGTCATGTTCTTGGTGGTCTGAAAGGTGGCCGCGACTGCGACCACCAGTCCATTTACTGGGGTACGTGACATTTCCTAACTCCTGGTGGTGGACGTGCGGGCGCTCAATCGAGCAGGGTGTCTGGCGAGACCGCCAGGGTGTAAAGGGATCGGACGCTGAAGGTCATCGCGCGGCGCGCGACGG
>JAYRND010000126.1:0-10474 GCA_041904885.1 Burkholderiales bacterium | reverse complement strand
CGCGCGAAGATCGAGATCAGCGAGCCGCCGAATCCCAGCCCGATCAGCGGGTGGATGATGTGGCTCAGGTCGGTCTTGTCGACGGCGTTGGCGAAGAGGAGCGCGAAGTAGCCGGCGACCCCCAGCAAGCCCAGGCCGACCACCAGCAGCCCGGTGATGGCGCCGCCGCGAAACGCGACATTGAGCGCCTCGTTCAGGCCGGTGCGCGCGGCCTCCGCCGTGCGCACGTTGGCGCGCACCGACACGTTCATGCCGATGACCCCGGACAGGCCCGACAGCGCCGCCCCCACCAGGAACCCCCAGGCGGTCGCCCAGCCCAGCTGCGGCGTGAAGCCGATCACGAGGAACAGGATCGCGCCGACGATGGCGATGGTCGTGTACTGGCGTTTCAGGTAGGCCACCGCGCCTTCGCGCACCGCCGCGGCGATCTCGCGCATGCGCTCGTTGCCCTCGGGCTGGCTGAGAATCCAATTGATCGACACGACGCCGTAGAGAATTGCGACCGCGGCGCACGCGAGCGCGAAGATAATGCCACCGGACATGCGGAACCCCCTGAAAGAGGCGGGATTTTATCAGGTCGTCAGATCAACGCGGCGAACGCGCGGTCGCGGATTTCCTCGACCCCGCCCAGCCCCGAAATACTCCGGCGCGCGGGCGCCCCGGCAGCGCCGGATTCCGCCCAGCGCGAATAGAACTGGATCAGGGGCTGCGTCTGGGAGCGGTAGACCTCGAGGCGCTTGCGGACAGTCTCCTCCTTGTCGTCCTCGCGCTGGATGAGGGGCTCGCCGGTAGCGTCGTCCCTGCCCGCGACCCGCGGCGGATTGAACTTCACGTGGTAGGTGCGGCCCGAGGCGAGGTGCACTCGCCGGCCGCTCATGCGCGCGATGATCTCCTCGTCGGGCACCTGGATCTCCAGCACGTAGTCGATCGGCACGGCGGCCTCGCGCATCGCCTCGGCCTGCGGGATGGTGCGCGGAAAGCCGTCGAACAGGTACCCCGCGGCGCAATCGGGCTGCCGCAGGCGCTCCTTCACCAGCGCAACGATGATGTCGTCCGAAACGAGCTGGCCGGCATCCATGAGCTTCTTTGCCGCCAGCCCGGTGGACGTGCCCGCCTTCGCCGCGGCGCGCAGCATGTCCCCCGTAGAGATCTGAGGGATGCCGAACTTCCTGGTAATGAAGGCCGCCTGGGTCCCCTTGCCGCTGCCGGGCGGTCCGAGCAGGATGACGCGCATTCCTCGCCTCAATGTGGTTGCGATCGATTATCGCCGATGTAGCGCGCGCGGACCTCTTCCAGGTCGGCTGGGGTGTCCACGCCGGGCGGGATGTCCCCGGCGCTGACCGCGACCGCGATGCGGAAGCCATGCCATAGCGCGCGCAACTGCTCCAGGGACTCGGTGCGCTCCAGCGGCGCCGGCGCGAGGCGGGCGAATCGCTGCAGGAAGCCGTTCCGGTACGCGTAGATGCCGGCGTGGCGATACCAGGAACCGCCCGGCTCGCGCGGATAGGGGATGCGCGAGCGCGAGAAATACAGCGCGTGGCCGGCGGCATCGAGAACGACTTTCACCACGTTGGGGTTGGCGATCGCCGCCTCGTCGTCGATCGGGTGGCAGGCGGTGGCCATGCTGGCGCCGGGATCGCGCGCCAGCGCGCCCGCGACTTGGGCGATCAGCGAGGGCGCGATGAGGGGCTCGTCGCCCTGCACGTTGACCACGACGTCCGCCTCGCCCAGGCCGAGCGCCGCGGCGGCCTCGGCGATCCGGTCGGTGCCCGAAGGATGCTCCGCCCGCGTCATGACCGCGCGAAAGCCGTGCCGCTCCACGGCCTGCCGGATGCGCTCATCGTCGGTCGCCACCGTCACGCCGAGCGCCCCGCTCGCCTGCGCGCGCTCGCAGACGCGCACCACCATGGGCCTGCCGGCGATGTCCTCCAGCGGCTTGCCCGGCAAGCGGGTGGAGGCGTACCGGGCAGGAATGATCGCGTGAAAGCTCAGGCCACTTCCTCTTCGGGCGGGAGCTTGCGCGCATCCTCCTCGAGCATCACCGGGATCCCGTCCCGGATCGGGAAGCCGAGACGGTCGGCCTTGCAGATCAGTTCGCCCGCGGCCTGGCGCGCATCCTTCCGATGCACAAGCGGGCCCTTGCAGAGCGGGCACACGAGGATTTCAAGCAGCTTTGGATCCACCCAGCCTCTCCAGCAGCCTGCGTTCGAACGCGGGGTCGAGCGAGGCGCTCACCGGGAACACCCAGAAATTCGCCTGCGCGAAGGGCTTGCATTTTACCGCGTCCTTCTCGGTCATCACGACCGGGTCGGCGTCGCCGAACTCGAAGTCGCGCGCGCCGAACCGGTGGTGGTCGGGAAAGGGATGCGGCACCACCTTGATGCCGAATCGCGCCAGCTGCAGGAAGAAACGCTTCGGGTCGCCGATGCCGGCCACCGCGTGCATGCGCTGGCCGGCGAATGATTTCGCCGGGCGCACGTCGCGCGCGTCGGTGAATCTCACGAGGCGCTCGCCCTCCAGAGCCATCGCGTATCCCTGCACCTGGGTCGCCCCGTGCGCCACGACCAGGTCCACCGAGCCGAGGCGCGAGGCAGGCTCGCGCAGCGGCCCAGCGGGCTGCAGGAAGCCGTTGCCGAAGCCGCGCGCGTCCACGACGCAGATCTCCACATCGCGACGCATCGCGTAGTGCTGCAGGCCGTCGTCGCTGACGATGACGTTGCATTCGGGGTGCTGCTCGCGCAGCGCCCGGCAGGCCGCAACGCGATCGGGAGCCACCCAGACCGGGCAGCCGCTGCGGCGCGCGAGAAGCATGGGCTCGTCGCCCACCTCGGCGGGGTCGGAGGCGATGCCCGCCTCGCGCGGCTGCCGCGCTGAGCCGCCATGGCCGCGGGACACGATGCCGGGCTTCCAGCCGCGTCCGGCGAGGATTTCCGCCACGAGCAGCACGAGAGGGGTCTTGCCGCTGCCGCCCGCAACCAGGTTGCCTACGACGATGACCGGAATTCCGGGATGCGTTGATCCGAAGATTTTCAACTGATAGAAAATCCTTCGAAACCAGACCAGCACCCCGTACGCCAGGCTGGCGGGCCACAGCAGCCAGGCGACGGCGCCGCGGCGCGCCCAGTGCCGCACTACTTCGAGGACTGCGTGGTGAAGGTGATTTGCGAGAGGCCGGCCACGCGCGAGGCTTCCATCACCCGGATCACCGACTGGTGGGTGGCGGCCGCGTCCGCGCTGATGATCACGATCGGCTCGCGCAGGCCGGCGCCCGCGCGCCGCAGCTCGCCCGCGAGCTGCTCGATGCTGGCGAACTCCACCGGCGCCTTGTTGATCACGTACTGGCCCTTGGCGTTGACCAGCACGCTCACCTCGCCGGGCCGCTCCATCTGCTTTTCGGCGTCCGCGGTCGGCAGGTTGATCTGCAGCTCGGTGTACTTCGAGTACGTGGTGGTGATCATCAGGAAGATGAGGATGACCATCATCACGTCGATGAGGGGCACGAGGTTGATCTCGGGCTCCTCCTTGTAGCGGCCGCGCTGGAAATTCATGGCCGGGGCCGGCGCGGCGCTACTGCACGGCGCGCGACTGGTAGCCCTCGCGCTCGCCGTGCACGATGTCGATCAGCTTGGAGGCCGCCTGCTCCATCAGCACCACGAAGCCGTCCACCTTGTTCTTGAAGTGGCGGTAGAAGATGAGCGAGGGGATCGAAATGGCGATGCCGAAGGCGGTGTTGTACAGCGCGATCGAGATGCCGTGCGCGAGCTGCGCCGGGTTGGTGCCGCCGGTCGGCGACTGCGAGCCGAAGATCTCGATCATGCCGACCACCGTCCCGAACAGGCCCAGCAGCGGCGCGGCTGTCGCGATCGTGCCCAGCGTCGTCAGGAAGCGCTCCAGGTTGTGCGCGACAGTCCGCCCGGCCTCCTCGATCGCCTCCTTCATCACGTGGCGCGGGCTCTTCTCGTTGCGCAGTCCTGCGGCCAGCACCTCGCCCAGCGGCGAGTCCTTGGACAGCTTGTCGACCACGTCCGCGTTGACGCCCTGGCGCGCGTGCACCGCAATCACCTGGTCGAGCAGGGTCGGGGGGACGATCTTCGATTCGCGCAGCGAGACCGAGCGTTCGATGATCAGGGCAACCGCGATGATGGAGGCGAGGAGAAGCGGCCAGATCGGCCAGCCCGCAGCCTGGATGATGGCGAACAAGGGCTATCCTTTGGATCGAAAAAGCATTTTTCGTGCGCGCACTTTAGCCAAACCGTACGTAAGCAGCAACTTCGGCGGCGCGCCCGCCGAGGCCGGACAGCGCGATATCCACAAAAGATGTGGATAAGTTTGTGGATTATCCCTGAACATGGGTTTGTGTCAGCCTTGTGACGCGCGCGAACTCGGGTCCGATTAATTTTTCATCAATTGATTTCGTTTTCCAAACAGCGGCTTATGTATAAGAATCGGCCTCCGCGCGCAGCCTGCGCGCGACTGCCGCGCGCGCTGCCGCCAGTGTGGATTAGTGTAGTCTGGACCACGCCATGCCGCTTGACATTTCCGCAAGCCAGGCGCCGGTTCTGAGCGTCTCGCAGCTGCTGCGCAGCGCGCGCGACCTGCTCGAGCGCCGCTTCCCTCTGCAGTGGATCGCCGGAGAGGTCTCCAACCTGCGCCCGGCGGCCTCGGGGCACCTGTACTTCACCCTCAAGGACGAGGCCGCGCAGGTGGATTGCGTGATGTTCCGGGGACGCGCCGCACACCTGGACTGGGAGCTTGCCGACGGCCAGCGCGTCGAGGCGCGCGCCCTGGTCACCCTCTACGAGCCGCGCGGGCGCTTCCAGCTCAATGTCGAGGCGATGCGCCGCGCCGGGCTGGGGCAGCTCTACGAGAAGTTTCTGCGGCTGAAGGAGAAGCTGGCGAAGGAAGGGCTGTTCGATGCCGGTGAAAAGCGCCCGCTGCCGGCGCACCCGCGCCAGATCGGCGTCGTCACTTCGCTTGCCGCCGCCGCCCTGCGCGACGTCCTCACCACCCTGCGCCGGCGCAACCCGGCGATCCCGGTGGTGGTCTATCCGGCGCCGGTGCAGGGCGAGGGCGCGGCCGCAAAGCTCGCACAGGCGCTCGCCGCCGCGGGCAGGCGCGCCGAGTGCGACGTGCTGCTCCTCGTGCGCGGCGGCGGCTCGATCGAGGACCTGTGGCAGTTCAACGAAGAGGCGCTCGCGCGTGCGATCCGCGCCTGCCCGATCCCGGTGGTGGCCGGGATCGGGCACGAGACCGACTTCACCATTGCCGATTTCGCCGCCGACGAGCGGGCGCCGACGCCGACCGCCGCGGCCGAGCTGGTCAGCCCGCCGCTCGAGGCGATCCTCGCGCGCCTGGCGGAGAACTCCGCGCGGATCTCGCGGGAGACCGGGCGCCGGATCGAATACGCCATGCAGGCGGTCGATGCCCTCGCGCGCCGGCTCGTCCACCCTGCCGAGCGCCTGCGCGCACTGCAGCAGCACCTCGAGCATCTCCTGGCGCGCCTCAGGGCTGCGGGCGCTCGCCGGCTGGAGGAATGCGCGGCGCGGATGCGGCAGGTCGAAACAAGCCTGAAGTCGCTCAACCCCACCTCCATCCTCGCGCGCGGCTACAGCGTCACGCGGCGCGCGGGCGGCGAGATCGTCCGCGACGCGGCCGCGGTCGCCGCAGGCGAGCGCATCCTGACCACGCTGGCGCGCGGAGAATTGGAAAGCCAGGTGACCCGGAAGCCCTAGGCGGCATGGGATACTGGCGTCCCCGCCCTCCGCAGGAACAGGCAAATGAAAACGGCTGCAGACGTGATGATCGGCTTGGTGGCGCTCCTGCACGCCGGCTTTCTGGTGCTCGAGATGTTCCTTTGGGGCACGCCCTTCGGCCGGAGCGTGTTCCGCACCACGCCGGAGTTCGCCGCGGCCGCGAAGGCGCTCGCGGCGAACCAGGGCCTGTACAACGGCTTTCTCGCCGCCGGCCTCGCCTGGGGCCTGGCGATGGGCGACGCGGGCCTGCACGTGAAGCTCTTCTTCCTCGCCTGCGTGATCGTCGCCGGCGTGTTCGGCGCGGCGACCGTGAGCTACAAGATCCTCTACGCCCAGGCGATTCCGGGCATCCTCGCCCTCGCGATGCTGCTGGGCTGAAGTGGGAAACCGGCTCACCAAGATCGCGACCCGCACCGGCGACGGCGGGGAAACCGGCCTGGGCGACGGGCGCCGGGTGCCGAAGGACGCGGCCCGGGTGCAGGCGCTGGGCGACATCGACGAGCTCAATTCCTGCATTGGCCTGCTCCTGGCCGAAAGGATTCCGCCCGCACCGCGCGCGCTGCTGCTCCAGGTCCAGCACGACCTGTTCGACCTCGGCGGCGAAGTCAGCATTCCCGGCCACAGCATGGTCGCGCTGGCGCAGGTGCAACGCCTGGATGAGGCGCTCGCCGGGCTGAACGGCAAGCTGCCCGCACTGAGGGAGTTCATCCTGCCGGGCGGCACGCGCCCGGCCGCGCTCGCGCACCTGGCGCGCACGGTCTGCCGTCGCGCCGAGCGCAGCCTGGTCGCCCTGCGCCGCTCCGAGCCGGTCGGCGAGCACGCGCTGCCGTACCTGAACCGCCTGTCCGACTTGCTGTTCGTGCTGGGCCGCAGCCTGAACAGGGCGGCTCGGCGCGGCGATGTTCTGTGGCGCCATGAGCGCAAGAAGAGGAAGTGACATGAAGGCAATGCTGTTCGCCCTGCTGCTCGCGCCGCTGGCGGCGGCAGCCCAGGCGCCGGAAACTCTTTTCAACCTGGTCAACCTGCACGCTCAGGCCGAGCGGGAGGTCGCCAACGACCTCTTGACTGCGCAGCTTGCCGCGGAAGCCGAGGGCCCAGACTCCGCCGCGCTCGCCGACAGCGTCAACCGCGCGATGCAGCGCGCGCTTGCTACAGCGCTCCCCTACAAGCAGGTCAAGGCGCAGACGGCCGGCTACCAGACGATCCCGCTGTACGACAAGAACCGCGTGCTGCGCTGGCGCGTCCGGCAGGAGCTGCGCCTGGAGTCCGCGGACCTGGCAGCAGCGAGCGAGCTGATCGGCAAGCTGCAGGCGAGCCTCGTGCTTGCCGGCCTCAGCCTGACCGTCTCGGGTGATGCGCGCCGCAAGGCGGAGAACGCGCTCATCGCAGAGGCGCTCGCGGCGTTCGAGGAGCGTGCGCGGGTGGTCCGCGACGCGATGAAGGCCAAATCCTACCGGGTGAAGGATCTGCAGATCTCGGCCGGCGGGGCGCAGCCGCGCCCGCTCGCCATGGCCCGCTCCATGGCGGATTCCGTGGCGGCGCCGGCGCTCGAGCCGGGCAGCTCGCGCATCGTTATCTCGGTGTCCGGGACCGTCCAGCTGCAGTAGGCGCGCACGGCGGTGCGCGGCGCTAGAATCCGCCCATGCTCGCCCTGCCGCGACGGATCCGCGCCCTCGTCTTCGATGTCTTCGGCACGGTGGTGGACTGGCGCGGCTCGATCCTGCGCGAGTGTCGCGCGCTGGGCCGCCGCAAGAAGATCGCCGCCGACTGGGAGGCCTTCACCGATGAATGGCGGGCGGGCTACCGGCCGGCCATGGCGCGCGTCCGCTCGGGCGAGCTGCCGTGGATGAACATCGACCAGCTGCACCGCATGATCCTGGACGGCCTGCTCGCCAAGTTCGGCATCGATGCGCTCAACGAGGACGAGATCGACGACCTCAACCGCGTCTGGCACCGGCTCGACCCCTGGCCCGACGCACGCCGCGGGCTCGCGCTGCTCAAGCGCCGGCACGTGATCGCGACGCTGTCGAACGGCAATGTCGCGCTGCTGGTGAACATGGCCAGGCACGGCCGCCTGCCCTGGGACGCGGTGCTCTCGGCTGAACTGTTCCGCCACTACAAGCCCGACCCCGAGGCCTACCTCGGCGCGGCGGCGATGCTCGGCTGCGAGCCGTCCGAAGTGATGATGGTGGCCGCGCACAAGGACGACCTGCGCGCCGCGCAGGCCTGCGGGCTCGCCACCGCCTTCGTGCGCCGCCCGAAGGAGAAGGGGCCCAGGGCGAGAGTGGACGTGAAGCCGGAAGCGGATTTCGACTTCAACGCCCGGGACTTCGTCGACCTCGCGCGCAGGATGGCCGCATGAGCCACGCGGCGAGCAAGGCGACGCGCCACCGCGTGCTGATCGTCGACGACGAGGAGTCGATGCGGCTCTTTCTCGCGCGCATCCTCGCCAACGGGCTGAAGGCCGAGGTGACGCTCGCCGGCACCTGCGAGCAGGCGCTGCGCATGGCGGGCAACTACGCCTACGACGCGATCCTGCTCGACCTGCTGATGCCGGGAGTCGGCGGCTTCGAGGTGCTGCGCGAGATCCGCCGCGCCTCGCCGAACGTCGCGACGCCGGTGATCATCGTGTCGGTTCTCTCGGACCAGGCCACCAAGGACCGCTGCATGCGCGCCGGGGCCAATGCCTACCTGGTCAAGCCGGTCGAGCGCAACTCTCTCATCGCCGCGGTCAAGGCGCAGATCGCCGGCCGCGGCAAGCCGAAAACCTCGGGGAAATGACCATGGCGGAAATCCGCATCCAGAACGTCGACGCGCTGGGCAAGCCCGTCGGCCCCTACTCGCACATCGCGCGCGTCAAGGGCGCGGCTGAAACGCTCTACATCGCCGGGATGATCTCGCCCGGCGCGGACTTCGACGCGCAATGCAGCGGCGTCTACCGGCAGATCGAAACCGCATTGAAGTCGGCGGGCGCGGGCTGGGGCAACGTCGTGCAGCTCACCACCTACCTAGTGCACTCGCAGGACATCCCGAAGTTCTACGCCTGGCGGGAACGCGAGTACCCGAAGCTCTTTGCGGACGGCAAGTATCCGCCCAACACTCTTCTCATCATCGACCGCCTCGTGCAGGAGCAATTCCTGATCGAGGTGCAGACCATCGCGGCGATTTAGTCTGCTTTTGCTCCCGAGCGCTTGACGAGTTCGGTATAGGTCTTCAGTTCCGCCGCGACGAATGTGGCGAACTGCTCCGGGGTGCGGACCGCGGGCGGCTCGGAACCCATGCCGCGCAGCCGTTCCTTCATGTCCGGCGAATCCATCGCCTTGAGGATCTCCGCCGAGAGGCGGTCGACCACAGGCTGCGGGGTCTTGGCCGCCACCGACACGCCCCACCAGGTGGTCATGTCGAACCCCTTCAGGCCCGACTCGTCCAGCGTGGGCAGGCCGGGGAGGAAGTCCGTCCGCTTCTTCGTCGTGACCGCGAGCGCGCGCACCTTTTCCGACCGTATGCTCGGCAACGCGCTCGCCAGGTTGTCGAACATCAGGTCGATGCGGCCCGCCATCATGTCCGCGAGCGCGGGCGCCGAGCCCTTGTAGGGGATGTGCACCATGAAAGTGCCGGTCACCATCTTGAACATTTCGCCCGCGAGGTGCCCGGTCGAGCCGGTGGAGCCCGACGCGAAATCCAGCTTTCCCGGATTTTTCTTCAGGAATGAGACCAGTTCAGGAACGTTCTTCGCGGCGAGGTCGTTGCGCACGATGAGCACGTTGGGCACCTGCACCAGCAGCGTGACGTGCCGCAGGTCCTTCAGCGGGTCGTAGGGCATGCTCGGGTACAGCGAGGGATTGATGGCGAGGGTCGCGATCGCGCTCATCACCAGGCTGTAGCCGTCGGCGGGCCCCTTGGCGATCAGGTCCACGCCGATGTTGCCGCCGGCGCCGGGTCGGTTCTCGACCACTACCGGCTGGCCGAGGCTCTCCTGGAGCCTGGCGGCGAGCAGACGCGCGGAAATGTCGATCGGGCCGCCGGCCGCGTAGGGCGCGACCAGCCGCAGCGGGCGCGACGGCCAAGCCTGTTGCGCCACCGCAAAACCCGCGGTGGCGGTGAGAACTACCAGGAGCAGTACGCGCCGCAAGACAGTCCGACGCCTACTTTTCCTCGACGAAGACCTCTTCGCGCCGCTTGCGCAGCGCCGGCAGCGCGATGATTACCAGCAGCGCCACCGACGCGATCAGGAAGCCCATGCTGATCGGCTTGGAGGGGCTGACGAACACGAACGGGTCGCCTCGCGAGAGCAGCATGGCGCGGCGCAGGTTCTCTTCCATCAACGGACCGAGGATGAAGCCGAGGATGAGCGGCGCCGGCTCGCAGCCGAGCTTCACGCAGATGTAGCCGAGGAAGCCGAAGCAGGCCATCAGGAAGCAGTCGAACGGCTGGTTGGAGATGCTGAACACGCCGATCGCCATGAACAGCAGGATCGAGGGATAGAGGAAGCGGTAAGGAACCGTGAGCAGCTTGATCCACATGCCGATGAGTGGCAGGTTGAGGATCACCAGCATCAGGTTGCCGACCCACATCGAGGCGATCATTCCCCAGAAGAGCTGCGGCCTCTCGGTCATCACCTGCGGCCCCGGCGCGATGCCCTGGATCATCATCGCGCCGATCATCAGCGCCATCACCGCGTTGGACGGGATGCCGAGCGTGAGCAGCGGGATGAAGGAAGT
>JAYRND010000125.1:0-1917 GCA_041904885.1 Burkholderiales bacterium | reverse complement strand
GTTCAGCTCGGCGTTGGTGTAAGGCAGGCCGACGATGAGCATGCCGTGATGCAGCAGCGGCAGCATCATGCTGGTCAGCGTCGTCTCCTGCCCGCCGTGCAGGCTGCCGGTGGAGGTGAACACGCTCGCGGGCTTGCCGGCAAGCGCGCCCTTGAGCCACAGCGCCCCGGTGCCGTCGAGAAAATGCTTCATCGGCGCCGCCATGTTGCCGAAGCGCGTCGGGCTGCCGAGCGCCAGTCCCGCGCACTCTTCCAGGTCGCGGAGCTCGCCATAGGGGGGGCCCTCCTGCGCCGAGGCCGCATCGCCGATTTTCGGCACGGTGCGGACCCGGGCCCTTGCGCCGGGCACGCGCTCGATTCCCTCCGCAATCAGGTCGGCCATGCGCCGCACGGAGCCGCCGGCGCTGTAGTAGAGGACGAGGATTTCCACGGTGCCTGTATCATAGCGCCCCGAGATGACAGCGATTTCCAGGGGCGAGCGCCTGATTGCCGCGCTCGACGTCCCCAGCACCGCCGAGGCGCGCGCACTCGTCGAGCGGCTCGGCGACTCGGTGCGCTTCTACAAGATCGGCCTGGAGCTCGCCACCACGGGCGGCTACTACGAGCTGCTCGACTGGCTGGTGAAGCGCGGCAACCGCGTGTTCTGCGACCTGAAGCTGCATGACATCCCGGAAACCGTGCGCCGCGCGGTCGCCAACCTGCGCGGCCGCGGCGTCGGCTTCCTCACCGTCCACGCAGACCGCGGCGTCATGGAGGCCGCGGTGCAGGAGAAGGGCGACATCGGCATTCTCGCGGTGACCGTGCTGACCAGCGCGAGCCAGGCCGACCTTGCCGGGCAGGGCTATCCGGGAACCGTGGAGGACCTCGTTCTCAGGCGCGCCGGGCTCGCCGCGGAGTCCGGCTGCGACGGCGTCATCACTTCCGGGCTGGAAGTCGCGAAGATCAAGGCGAAATTCGGCGCGCGCCTGCTCGCCGTCACCCCGGGAATCCGGCCCGCGGGAGGCGACGCGGGCGACCAGAAGCGCGTGGTCGACGTCGCGCAGGCTTTCCGCAACGGCGCCGACTACATCGTGGTCGGGCGCCCGATCCGCGACGCGAAGGACCCCGCCGCCGCGGCGCAGGGCATACAGGCCACCATCGCATCGATTTTCGAAAGATAGGCCTTGCAATCGATTCTGGGCATCGCGGGCCTGCTCCTGATCGCCTGGATCGCAAGCGAGAACAGAAAATCGGTGCCGTGGCGCGCGGTGGCGGCCGGCGTCGCGCTGCAGCTCGTGCTCGCGCTGCTCCTGCTCAAGCTGCCGTTCATGAAGGACCTGTTCCTGAGCCTGAATGAAGTGCTTTCAGCGCTGGAAAAATCGACGCAAGCCGGTACGGCCCTGGTATTCGGCTACCTCGGCGGCGGCGCCGCGCCCTTCGCCGTCACCGACGCCAACGCCAATTTCGTGCTCGCCTTCCGCGCGCTGCCAATCGTGCTGGTGATGAGCGCGCTCTCCGCGCTGCTCTTTTACTGGGGCATCCTGCAGTGGGTGGTGCGCGGCGTCTCCTGGCTGCTCGAGCGCGCGATGGGGGTGGGCGGGGTAGTCGGCCTTTCCACCGCCGCCAACGTCTTCGTCGGCATGGTGGAGGCGCCGCTGTTCGTGCGGCCCTGGCTCGCGCGCGTCTCGCGCGGCGAGCTGTTCGCGATCATGGCCTGTGGGATGGCCTCGATCGCGGGAACCGTGCTGTTCCTCTACGCGAGCATCCTCGGCAAGGTGCTGAGCGACGCGGTCGCGCACCTGCTCATTGCCTCGATCGTCTCGGCGCCAGCAGCGCTGGTGGTCTCCTTCCTCATGGTGCCGCCCGAGGGCACGGCGACCGGCGGGCAGCTGGACCTGAAGTCCGAGGCCGCGAGCAGCATGGATGCGCTCACCCAGGG
>JAYRND010000124.1:0-2295 GCA_041904885.1 Burkholderiales bacterium | reverse complement strand
CTGACTTTCAAGTTGTCCGTCTCCGAAGGTCGCATCGAGTTGCCCAGACAGGGAGATTTCCTGCCTTTCGTTCGATTCAAGGTTCTTGAGAGTTCGGAAGCTGGTCAGCTTGTCGAAGTGAATTGGCTGACTGACGACTACGACATCTATGCGAAATACCTCGCGAACGGCGCGTCGGTGCAACCCCGGTATCTGCGCGTCTGGGGTGCAGGCAGCATGTACGTAGGATTCATTCCCGGGTTGATTGCCGCGTGGCTGCTGGGGTGGCTTGTCCGTCGCCGCTGGCCTGCAGCACAGCGGTGATCGTCGCCTCGAAGCGCGCGACGATCGTCTCCAGCTCCGCGTCGGTGACGATGAACGGCGGCGCGAGCATGACGTGGTCGCCCTTTGTGCCGTCGATGGTGCCGCCCATCGGATAGACCAGCAGGCCCTGTCGCATTGCCTCGGCCTTCACGCGCGCGTGCAGCTTGAGCGCAGGATTGAACGGCGCTTTTGAGGCGCGGTCCTTCACCAGCTCGAGCGCCAGCAGCAGGCCGCGGCCACGGATGTCGCCTACGTGCGGATGATTGCCAAAGCGCTCCTGAAGTAGCTGCCTGAGGTGGGCGCCGCGCGCGCGGACGGCGTCCACGAGGCGGTCGCGGCGGAGGATTTTCTGGACGGCGAGGGCGGCCGCAGCTGCCACCGGGTGGCCTACGTAGGTATGGCTATGCTGGAAGGCGCCGCTGCCCTTGCGCAGAGCGTCAACGATCTTCGCCGAGGCGAGCACCGCGCCCACGGGCTGGTAGCCGCCACCGAGGCCCTTCGCCAGCGCCATGAGGTCGGGAGCCACGCCTTCCTGCTCGATCGCGTGCAGGGTGCCGGTGCGCCCCAGGCCGCACATGATCTCGTCGCAGAAGAGCAGGATGCCGTGGCGGTCGCAGATCTCGCGCACGCGGCGGAAGTAGCCGGCGGTGGGCGGCACCGCGCCGGCCGTGGCGCCGACCACGGTTTCGGCGCAGAAGGCGATGACGCGGCGCGGTCCGATGCGCTGGATCGTCTCCTCGAGCTCGCGCGCGAGGCGCTCGCTGTACTGCTCCGCGCTCTCGCCTGCCTCGCGCCCGCGGTACTCGAAGCAGGCCGAGACCCGCGCGACGTCGACCAGCAGCGGCGCGAACTGCCGCCGGCGCGCCTCGTTGCCGCCCAGCGCGAGCGCGCCCAGCGTGTTGCCGTGGTAGCTCTGCCGCCGCGCAATGAACACGGAGCGCTCGGGCTCGCCGATCTCGACGTAGTACTGGCGCGCGAGCTTCATCGCGGACTCTACGGCTTCGGAGCCGCCCGAGACGAAGAACGCCGCGCCGATCCCCGCAGGCGCGTCCGCGACCAGCATCTCGGCCAGGGATTCGGCCGCCTCGGTGCTGAAAAATCCCGTGTGCGCGTATTCCAGGCGCTCGAGTTGCTCGCGCATGGCAGCGACGACCTCGGGATGCCCGTGTCCCAGGCAGGAAACGGCGGCCCCGCCCGAGGCGTCGATGTACGTGCGCCCGGACGTATCGGTGATCGTGATGCCGCGTGCCGACGCGGCGAGGGGAGGCGGAGCCCCCGGATTGCGGTGAAGGATCCGGCTCAGGCGGCGCGGCCGCGCAGGCGCTTGCGCAGCTCTCCCGTGCCCGCAATGTCGGCTTCGCCGTCGGCGGCAAGCGCCACGCCGAAGAGCGTAGCCGCCTGCTCGCGCGTGTAGTAGCCGCGGCGCACGTCGCTTGCCACCTTGCCCGGGTCGCGGCGCAACGGGTCGCCGTAGCCGCCGCCGCCGGGTGTGGAAACGCGCACCACGTCGCCCGGCTCGAGCTGGATGTCCTGGTCCTTGGAGAGGTGCGGCGGGCGGTAGCTCCCGGCCCGTGTCTCGACCGCGACGCGGTTGACGCCGCCGTCGGTGCCGCCCAGCGCGCCCAGGGGCCCCGTGCGCCCGTGGTCCATCACCATGGAGGCGCGGGCCGCGCCGCGGCGCAGGCGAATGGCGTAGTTGACGCCGAAACCGCCGCGGTGCTCTCCCGCGCCGCCCGATCCTTCGTAGATGGCGAATTCGTCGAACAGGATCGGGAAGTACTGCTCCATCACTTCGACCGGCGGCATCTTGGAGATGCCGATGGTCGAGCAGCCGTTGGAGATGCCGTCGGACAGCGCGCTGCCGCCATAGCCGCCGCCGGTGAACAGGTACATCACGTAGGAGCGGTTGCGCGCCGGGTCATGCCCGCCGATGGCGAGGTTGCCCGAGGTGCCCGCCGGCGCGGCGAAGAGCTCGGCCGGGATCGCCTGCGT
>JAYRND010000019.1:0-8270 GCA_041904885.1 Burkholderiales bacterium | reverse complement strand
CCGAGGAAATATCCCTCCAGCACGCCCTTGCGCACCACCGCGCGCGCGCGCGTCGCCACCCCCTCGTCGTCGAACGGGGAGCTCGCGAGCGCGCGCGGCTCGTGCGGGCGCTCCTCGATCTGCACCCCCGGCGCGAACACCGGCTTGCCGAGAGCGTCCACGAGGAACGAGGACTTGCGGTACAGGTTGCCGCCGCTCGCCGCCGAGACGAAGGAGCCGATCAGGCCGATGGCGGCCGGCGCCTCGAACAGCACAGGCGCCTGGCGGGTGGAGATCTTGCGCGCGCCCAGGCGCGCGAGCGCGCGCCGGCCGGCGTATTCGCCGAGCGCCTCGGGCCGGGCGACCTTCGCCGGCACGCGCGCCGAGCTGTACCAGTCGTCGCGCTGCATGAGCCCCCTGTCCTCCGCGATCACCGACAGCGACAGCGAGTGGCGGGACACCGGGAAACCGTGCAGGAAGCCCAGGCTGTTGGCGAGCACGAATTGCGAGTGCTGCGCCGACACGCTCGCGCCTTCGGAGTTGGCGATCTTCGGCGACAGCGCGAACGCCGCGCGCTCTGCGCGCCGCGCAAGGCGGATCGCCTCTTCGGTGCCGAGGTCCCAGGGATGGAAGAGGTCGAGCCTGAGCCGGCGCAGCTCGGCCGCGCGCGCGAGCTCGGCCGGCTCGGGCGGGCCCGCGCAGTCGTCCACCGCGGTCTGGCGCGCGATCGCGGCCGCCGCCTGCACCGTCCTCGCGATCGCCGCCGGCGAGAAATCCGAGCTGCTGGCATGGCCGCGCCGCGCTTTCGGCCGCTCGCCCACGTACACCGTGACGCCGATGCCCTTGTCGCGGTTGTGCTCGATGGTCTCGGGCTCGTCCTTGCGCACCGTGACCGACAGGCCGTAGCCCTCCGACACTTCGCATTCGCAGGCAGTGGCGCCCGCGCGCTTCGCTTCCGCGAGCACCGCCTGCGCGAATTCCTCGAGCTGCGCGCCCGTGTAGGTGAAGCGATGGGGCTTCGGCATGGCGCGCTATCATACAAGCGATGAGCGCAGGAAGAGTCAGCGAATTCGTCAGCCGCAGCCAGAAGAAGCGAGAGGTGGAGGCGCTGCAGAAGCTCGGCGCGGGACTGGTCGACCTTCCGCCGGCGCAGCTCGATGCGATGGCGCTGCCCGCGGCGCTCGACGCCGCGGTGCGCGAGGCGCAGCGCATCACCAGCCACGAGGCGCGGCGCCGCCAGATCCAGTACATCGGCAAGATCATGCGCAGCGTGGACCCGGAGCCGGTGCGCGCCGCGCTCGCCGCCGTCGCCGGGCAGTCGGCCGCCGCGCGCGTGCGCCAGCGGCAGCTGGAGTCCTGGCGCGAGCGCCTGATCGGCGACGATGCGGCGCTCACCGAGTTCGCCGCCTGGCAACCGCGCGCCGACCTGCAGGCGCTGCGCGCCCTGATCCGCAATGCGCGCAAGGAAATCGCGGAAGGCAAGCCGCCGCGGGCGCAGCGGGAATTGTTTCGCTTTATCCGGGAATGCAACGACGCGGAATGATCAAAACAGAATTCCTCTTCAGGATCGAAGTCACCCTCGAACCCGTTCGCGACCTCGGCGAGACGCCGCTCGGCCGGCGGCGCGTCATCGGCATCACGGGGGGCAGCTTCTCCGGCCCGCGCCTCTCGGGCCGGGTGCTGCCCGGCGGCGCCGACTGGCAGCTGATCCGCGCCGACGGCGTGGCCTACCTCGATGCGCGCTATACGCTGGAGACCGCGGATGGCGCGCTCCTCTACGTCAACAACAAGGGCTACCGCCACGGGCCGAAGGAGGTGGTCGAGCGCCTCGGGCGCGGCGAGGACGTGGACCCGGCCCTCTACTACATGCGCGCCACGCCCTGGTTCGAGACCGCTGCCGCGCAGTACGCGTGGCTCAACCGGACCATCTGCGTGGCCAGCGGCGCGCGCCGCGCGCAATCGGTGGAGCTGGACTTCTACGAGGTCAAATAGGCGTGCTCAAAATCGGTATCGTTTCCATCAGCGACCGCGCCTCGGGCGGCGTCTACAAGGACGAAGGCATTCCGGCTCTCAAGGATTGGCTCTCGAAAGCTGTTTCGTCGCCGTCCCTGCATTTCGAGGAAAGGCTCATCCCGGATGAAAGAGCCGTCATCGAAAAAACGCTAAGAGAGCTGACGGATGAGACCCGATGCCATCTCGTGCTGACCACGGGCGGCACCGGGCCGGCGCCGCGCGATGTCACGCCGGAAGCCACGCTGGCGGTGGGCGAGAAGGAAATGCCCGGCTTCGGCGAGCAGATGCGCGCGGTCAGCCTGAAATACGTGCCTACCGCGATCCTTTCGCGCCAGGTTGCCGTGATCCGCAAGCAGGCGCTGATCATCAACCTGCCCGGCCAGCCCAAGGCCATCAAGGAGACGCTGGACGGCGTGTTCGCGGCCGTGCCCTACTGCATCGACCTGATCGGCGGCCCCTACATCGAGACCGACGAAACGGTCGTCAAGGCGTTCCGGCCCAAGAGCGCGCTGCGGCCGAAGAGCTAGCGCCCGGCATGGCGAGCGCGCGTACGCGGATCCGGCTCCGCCAGCTCGCGGTGATCACCCTCGCCGCCTGCGCCGTCACGCCGGTCTTCAACGTGCTGACCAGCGACGCCGCGCCGATCCAGGTCGTGTACGGCGTCGTCGACTCCGCCTTCATCAGCTCGCTGGTCGGCGGCTATCTGTTTTTCATCCGCGACGGCTGGCTGCGCCAATGGTTCCGGCGCATCGGCTTCTTCCCCGACCTGGTCCTCAGCAGCGCGATCATGCTCGCCCTGTTCCTGGTCGGCCGGGCCGCGGGCCAGGTGGCGGTGACCCTCGAGCCGGCGCGCTTCCTGGGCAGCTTTTCCGACACGCACCTGGCCTATGCGCTGCCCTTTTTCGCGGTGCTCGCCGTCACCATCCAGTTCCTGCTGCAGATGAACCGCATGGTCGGCGCCAATGTGCTGGGCTATTTCGCCACCGGCGCCTACCACCAGCCGAAGGCCGAGGAGCGCGTATTCCTGTTCGTCGACCTTGAGGGCTCCACGCAGCTCGCCGAGCGGCTCGGAAGCGCGCGCTATTTCGAGCTCCTGCGCCAGGTGGTGGATGACCTGACCGAGCCGGTGCTGGCAGCCGAGGGAGAGATCTACCAGTACGCGGGCGACGAGGTGGTCATCACCTGGCCGATGGCAGCGGGCGTTCGCGCCGCCAACTGCGTGCGCTGCTACTTCGGCATTCGCGCCGCGCTGGAGGAGCAGGCGCCCCGCTACCAGCGCGACTTCGGCGCGCTACCGCGCCTGCGCGGCGGGCTGCATGGCGGCATGGTGACCGCGGGCGAGCTGGGGGACCTGCGGCAACAGATCGTATTCGTCGGCGACATCCTCAACACGGCGGCACGCCTGGAGGAATACGCGAAGCGCTCGGGCTTCGACCTGGTCGTTTCCGGGACGATGCTTTCGCGTCTACGCCTGCCTGCGGACCTGCGCGCCGATCCCTGCGGCGAGCTCGAGCTGCGGGGCAAGGAAGCGCGCGTCGCCGCCTATCGACTGTCCACTCCCCGGTAGACTCGGGGCATGGCGCAATCGCTCGAGACGATCGAGATCGAGACCGGGAGCAAGCCCTCCGCGGCGGTGATCTGGCTGCACGGCCTGGGCGCGGACGCCCACGACTTCGAGCCGGTGGTGCCCGAGCTGCGGCTGCCCGCCTCGCTGCCGGTGCGCTTCGTGTTCCCGAATGCGCCGCAGCGCCCGGTGACCATCAACATGGGCATGCGCATGCGCGCCTGGTACGACATCTTTCAGCTCGGCGGTGGATCGGAGGACGAGGCCGGCATCCGCGACTCTCAGCGGCAGCTGGAGAAGCTGATTGAGCGCGAGAAGACGCGCGGCATCCCTGCGCGGCGCATCGTCCTGGCGGGTTTCTCGCAGGGCGGCGCCATCGTGCTGCAGACCGGCCTGCGCCACGCCGAGCGCCTGGCGGGCCTGATGGCGCTTTCGACCTACCTGCCCTTGCACGACATGCTGGGGAACGAACGGCAGGCCATCAACAACGACCTGCCGGTCTTCATGGCGCACGGGACCTTCGACCCGATGATTCCGATCGTGCGGGCGTCAATGTCGCGCGACGCGCTGCTCGCCCTCGGCTACCCCGTGCAGTGGCGCGACTACCCAATGCCGCATTCGGTCTGCCCCGAGGAGATCGCGGACATCGCCGCGTTCCTCGTCAGGATTCTCGGATGAGCTCGCGGAACCGGGCGATTTCGTAGTCCTCGCCCCGCTCGGCGACCGCCTGGGGGATGTAGACGTGATGCCGGTCGCCGCGCGCGATCTCCAGGTTCTGCGCGGGCGCGAACACCCCTGGCTTGAGGACGATGCGCGTCTCCACGGCCTCGCCGTTCCTCAGCATCACCCCCTGCTCGGATACCGACGCGACCCCGCTCACCGCGAACTTCGACAGCAGCGGCGTCTTGGACAGCGTCTCGATGCCGACGCGCGCCTGGTGCGCGTCGGTCTTGTGCACGCGGCGCACCACGCCGAGCACCCAGTTGCTGCCGCCTTCGGGCTGCAGCGCGAGCAGCGCGCCGACGCGCAGCCAGTCGCCCTTCACCTGCGGCACCATCGCGCCGAAGCCTCCGGCGCTCACGTTTTCCACGATCCAGCTCTCGGCGTTCTTGTTGTCGAAGTCGAGCGAGCCGCCGCCGCCGAGCACCCCGACCACCCCATCGTAACCGTAGGTCACGGATAGTCGGGACTTGACCGGGTGGCGCGGCGCCTTGCGCTCCGGCGCCTGCGGCGACCAGTACAGGTGCAGGTGGCGCAGCACTTCCTGCACCTTCACCGCATCGTCGCCCGCGGCGAGGCCGAGCTCCGGCGGCGGCTTGCCGCCGACCATCATGCGCTCGGCATGCTCGTGCGCTTCGGCGAGCGCGGCACCGGCCCCGAGGAAGCGCAGCCCCGGGCCCGCTTGCGGGGCGCGCGCCGCGCGCACGGGCGTCATGGCCTTGGCCAGATCGGTGCAGAAGGCGAGCTCGGGCGCGGCAGCCGCGGATATCGCGAAGCGCGGCGCGAGCGCGGCGATCAGCCGCTCGGCGAGATCCACTTCGGCGGGCAGCAGGCCGTCGGGCGAGGCGACGCTGAACATCGCGCCCTTGAGAAACTCCCGCTCGGGCGTCGACTCCCCGCCCGCCCCCGGAGTGACGCCGACCTTCGCCTGCGCGAGCTGCCGGGCCTCGGCGTACGCGTAGACGCTGTTGAACACGCCCCAGCTGGCGAGGTCGATCGGCCCGTAGCGCATGTGCATCCACTTGATCTGCTGCGCGAAGCAACGCAGCGTTCGCGCGAGCAGCAGCGGCAGCTGCGCCTTCGCGGCTTCCACGCCTTTTGCCCCCTGCACGAACAGGTCCACGGCGCGCGCGAAGCCGTAGCCGGCCTGCTTCCAGTAGCCGTGCTGCGCGGTCCACAGGCGGTTCTCCTGGAAACGCGAGGGCCGCGAGGCCGCGAAATACTCCTTCGCGAGCTTGCGCAGGCGCGGCTGCGCCGTATCGTCGAGCGTGAGCAGCAGCTGGATGCGCGCCTCGGGCCTGAAGCCCTCGGCGGCGACGACGGACTCGATCCAGTGCATGACCTCTTCGACCGCCTTGGCGTCGTCCGCCGGCAACGCTTCGAGCAGGCGCTTGGCCTCCTTCGGGTCGGCGAGGGGGTGATCCGGCTTTGCGCCAAACAGCTTCATCGTGATTTTCTCCGCAAGGGGCGCATGATCCCCTGTCTGCCGGGCTTTATCAATCCGTCCGGCCCCGGCAGAATGAGAACCGTCCCATTCGCCCACCCAGATGCGCTTCCTCATCGTCGACGAGTCGAGCGGCTTCCGGCAGGAGCTCGCGCAGATGCTGCGCGAGCACTGGCCCCAAGCGCGCGTCGACGACTGGGACCCGCTGCGCGGCGACCCCACGGCCGCGCTCGCGGGCGCTGACTACTCTGCGGTCGTATTGGAAGCGAGCCCCGCCGGAGGCGACGGCCTTGCCTGGGTCGCGCAGCTGCGCCGCCTGGCCAACGCGCCGCCCGTGGTGCTGGCCGCGGACCAGGGCGACTCGCACACCGCGCTGCAGGCGCTCAAGGCGGGCGCCGCCGACTTCGTGCGCAAGGCCGGCCTGACCCCGCAGGGGCTCGCGCGGGCGCTCGAGGACGCGATGCGCGAGCACGAGATCCGCCGCCAGGAGATCGCCGGCACGCACACGCCGTTTGCGCGCACCATCCCGCTGCAGCTGAACCGGATCGGCGCGCCGATCGCCCAGGCGCCCGTGGCGATCCCGGGCTACCGCACGCTGCGCATGATCGGCGAGGGCGGCATGGCGCAGGTGTACCTTGCCGAGCGCGCGCGCGACGGCCTGCAGCTGGTGCTCAAGGTCCTCGGGCCCGGGATGCGCGAAGGCGGCACTTTTCTCAGGCGCTTCGAGCGCGAGTACGGGCTGATCGCCTCGCTGGAGAACGAGTACGTGGCGCGCATCTACGACCACGGCTTTTCCGGCGACCACCCGTACATCGCCATGGAGTACCTCTCGGGCGGCACGCTGGCGGTGCGGATCCTGGAGGGGATGACGTCCCTGGCGGCCCTGCGCCTTACCTCGCAGATCGCCAAGGCGCTCGATGCGATCCATTCGCGCGACATCGTGCACCGGGACCTGAAGCCGCAGAACATCATGTTCCGAGACAACGGCCGGCCGGTGATCGTCGACTTCGGCCTCGCCAAGGAGCTGGACTCGACCCTGAACCTGACCATCCAGGGCGAGGTGATGGCGACGCCCCGCTACATGAGCCCGGAGCAGTGCATGGGCCGGCCGGCGGACGCGCGCTCCGACCTGTACAGCCTGGGCGCGATCTTCTACGAGATGGTCTCGGGGCGGAAGCTGTTCGGCGACGAGGGGCCGGCGGGCCTCATCCACCAGCACGTCCATGGCGCGATCCCGCAGCTGCCGCCGCACCTGGCAGGCTACCAGACCATCATCGACCGGCTGCTCGCCAAGAACCCCGACGACCGGTTCCAGAGCGCGCGCGAATTGTTCGCTACCATCGCGGTATGAGCACCGGCGAGCAGCAATACCTCGGCCTTCTCGACGAGGTCCTGCGCGCGGGAGCGCGCAAGACCGACCGCACCGGGACCGGCACGCTTTCGGTGTTCGGCCGCCAGCTGCGCTTCGACCTCGCCGGCAGCTTTCCGCTGCTCACCACCAAGAAGCTGCACCTGAAGTCCATCATCCTCGAGCTGCTGTGGTTCCTGCGCGGCGACACCAACGTGCGCTGGCTGCAGGAGCGCGGCGTGAGCATCTGGGACGAGTGGGCCGATGCAAAAGGAGAGCTGGGCCCGGTCTACGGCTACCAGTGGCGGCACTGGCGCACGCCCGACGGCCGCGAGATCGACCAGATCCGCCAGGTCGTCGAATCGCTGCGCGCAAAGCCCGATTCGCGCCGCCACATCGTGAGCGCATGGAATCCGGCGGACGTGGACCGCATGGCGCTGCCGCCCTGCCATGCCCTGTTCCAGTTCTACGTGGCCGGCGGGCAGCTCTCGTGCCAGATGTACCAGCGCAGCGCCGATCTCTTCCTCGGCGTGCCCTTCAACATCGCCTCGTACGCGCTGCTGACGCTGATGGTGGCGCAGGTGACGGGACTCAGGCCTGCGGAGTTCGTGCTCACGCTGGGCGACGCCCACCTCTATCTCAACCACATCGAGCAGGCACGCGAGCAGGTCTCGCGCGCACCGCGGCCGTTCCCGCGCATGAGGCTGAATCCGGCGGTGAACGACCTGTTCGCGTTCGCCTACGAGGATTTCTCACTGGAAGGCTACGAGCCGCATCCCGCCATCAAGGCGCCCATCGCCGTCTAGCGGCGATCCCTCACGCGTTCTAAGACCGCCGCCGCAAAAAAAGTGGCCCGCCTCTCCGAGGGGGGATGGAGGCAGGCCGGGGGGAAAGGGTCGCGGGGCAGTCTCAGCGCGGCGCGATCGGCTCCGCTGTGGCCAGCGCCCGGATTTCGCCGCGCTTCGGCGGCTTGAACGAGGCCGGCGAGAGCGAGTGGCGGTCCAGCAGGCGGTAGAACTCGGTGCGGTTGCGGCCGGCAAGCCGCGCCGCGTGCGTCACATTGCCCGAGGTCCGGGTCAGGATCCGCACCAGGTACTCGCGCTCGAACGCCCGGCGCGCCTCGTCGAGGGGCCGCAAATCATCCAATCCCGCATCGGGTTCCTCATGCAGGCCACGAGACGTAACCAAGTTTTCCTGCGTGT
>JAYRND010000123.1:0-4288 GCA_041904885.1 Burkholderiales bacterium | reverse complement strand
TCGCCGACCAGCGCCGGCAGCACGGGGATGATCAGCCCGATCGCGATCATGTCGATCAGGGTGGCGAGCATGATGAACGGCATTGCCGCCGCGCGGCCGCTGCGAACCATCGTCTGAAGGTACTACACTGCTGACCGATGACTGGCGGGCGGATCCAGGTGGCGGTGCTGGGCGCGGGCGCGGTGGGCTGCTATTACGGCGGCATGCTCGCGCGCGCGGGGCACCCGGTGACGCTGATCGGGCGCCCGCTGCACGTGGACGCGATCGCCAGGGACGGGCTGCGCTTCGAAACCAGGAGTTTTACGGAAAGCTTAAGAACGCAAACCGGCACCTCGGCCGAAGCGGTGCGCGGCGCGAAGCTGGTGCTCTTCTGCGTGAAGTCCACCGACACCGACGCCGCCGCGGCGCAGATCGCGCCGCACCTCGAGCCCGATGCGGTCGTCGTCAACCTGCAGAACGGGGTCGACAACACGGAGCGAACCCAGGCGCGCGTGAAGAACCCGGTCATCCCGGCCGTCGTCTACGTGGCGACGGAGATGGCCGGGCCGGGGCACCTGAAGCATCATGGCCGGGGGGATCTGGTCATCGGCTCCAGGCATGAAAAAGAGAATCTCGAAATAAAAAACTGCTTCGAGCGCGCCGGCGTTCCCGTCGTGATTTCGGACAACGTCGCAGGAGAGCTCTGGGCAAAGCTGGTCGTGAACTGCGCCTACAACGCCGTGTCCGCGATCGCGCAACTGCCCTACGGGACGATGATCCGCGGCGACGGCGTGCGCGAGCTCATGCGCGATGTCGTCGAGGAAACGCTGGCGGTGGCGAAGGCGCTCGGCGTGAAGATGGCGCCGGACACGCTCGAGCGCACCTACCGGATCGCCGACGCGATGCCCTCGCAATTCTCCTCGACCGCGCAGGACCTCGCGCGCGGCAAGCCCACCGAGATCGAACACCTCAACGGCTACGTGGTGCGCAAGGGCGAAACGCTGGGGCTGCCCGTGCCCGCGAACCGCGCGCTGCACGCGCTCGTCAAGCTCCTCGAATCGAAGCAGGCTCCGGGCCGCTAGGCGCTCAGCCGCCGCCCATCGTGACCACGACCTTGCCTTTCACCTGCCGCTCGGCGAGCAGGCGGATCGCGTCGGCGGCCTTCTCCAGCGGGTAGGTTGCCGTGACGTGGGGCTTCAGCCGCCCCTCGCGGAACCAGCCCGAGAGCTCGCGCACCGCGGCGGCGAATTCCTGCGGCGTGCGCCGCGACCACTCGCCCCAGTACACGCCCACGATGCTACGCTCCATGAGCAGCGGCAGGTTGAGCGGGATCTTCGGGATGTCGCCGCCCGCGAAGCCGATGACGAGGAAGCGCGCGCGCCAGTTCGATGAGCGCAGCGCCGCCTCGGCGTAGGCGCCGCCCACAGGGTCGTAGATGATGTCCACGCCCTTGCCCGCGGTGATTCCCTTGATCCGCTCGCGCAGGTCCTCGCTCGCGTAGTTGATGGTCTCGTCGGCGCCGTGCTCGCGGCATACCGCGAGCTTGTCGGCGCTGGAGGCGCAGGCGATGACGCGCAGGCCGAGGATCTTGCCGATTTCGATGGCGGCGATGCCGACGCCGCCCGCCGCGCCCAGCACCAGCAGCGTCTCGCCGGGCTTTGGGTCGGCGCGATTGCGCAGCGCATGGTGCGAGGTGCCGTAGGTGAGCAGGAAGGACGCCGCGGTCACGAAATCCATGCCCTCGGGAATCGGGATGAGCCGCGCCGCGTCCACCGCGGCGCGCTCGGCGAAGGCGCCGTAGGCGCTGAAGGCGATCACCCGGTCGCCCGGCTTGACGTTGGTCACGCCTTCGCCCAGCGAGCGCACCACGCCCGCCATCTCGCTGCCCGGCGAGAAGGGCAGCGGCGGCTTCACCTGGTACTTGTTCTGGATGACCAGCACGTCCGGGAAATTCACGCTCGCCGCCCGGATGTCGACCACCACCTGCCCCTTGCCGGCGGCGGGCTCGGCCACCTCCTCCACCACCAGCGATTCGGGCGGGCCGAACTGCTTGCAAAGGACCGCCTTCATCAGGCCGGCTGCAGGATGTAGATCTTGCGATCGGCGAGAAGATCCTTGGTCTTCGCCGCATAGGCGGCCATGTGGGGCGCCGCGGCGTGCGCCTTGAGCGCCTCCGGGCTCTCCCACTTCTCGACGACGACGAAGCTGTCCGGGCCGAACACCGCCTGGAACTTGAGCGCCGGCTCGGCATCTACCGCGGCGCCATATTCGATGCAGCCCTTCTCGGCGCGCACCGCGGGCACGTTGGCGTTGAAGTGGGCGAGCACCGCGGCGCGCTGTCCGGGCTTGGCGGTGATGACGGCGATGACGTGGATCATTCCATTCTCCTCGGTCAGGTGATTTTTTCGAGCTTCTGCAGCGAGCGCATGCGGAAGGGCGTCGGCTTGTCCGGAAAGAGCCGCGGCCCCTCGGTGTAGCTCACTTCTCCCACATAGATGTCGCCGCGCGAATCGACGGCGAGGCCGTGCGGCGCGACAAACTTGCCGGGCTCCAGGCCCGGCCCCGCCTCGCCGCCCAGCCGCGCGAGCGTCTTTCCCTTGGCGTCGACAATCGCCAGGCGCGGCCCGAGGTTCGGGTGCTGGCGGTTGACCGGCATGCCCGGCCCCAGCTCGCCGATGATGAAGCGCGTCTGCTTGCCGCGGCAGCAGTACAGCGCGCAGGGCCGATGCATGTTGACCCATTGCGTTTCGTACTTGCCGTTGCCGTCGAACACCTGCACGCGATGGTTCTCGCGATCGGCGACGTAGACCCAGCCCTCGTCGTCGGTGGCGATGTTGTGCGCGACGTTGAACTGGCCCGGATCGGTGCCCGGCTCGCCCCAGGAGAGCAGCAGCTTGCCGTCGGGCGAATACTTGTGCACGCGCGCATTGCCGTAGCCGTCGCTCACGTAAATCTCGCCCTTGGGCGATTGCGCGGTGTGCGTGCAACGGTGGAAGGGCTTGCCGCTCATGTAGGGCGCGGGCTTGCCCGGCACGCCGATCTCCAGCAGCACCTTGCCGTCGGTGGTGCACTTGCGGACGAAATGGCCGCCGTCATCGGTGAGGAAAAGATTGTCGTCCTCGTCGATATGCAGGCCGTGCGCGCGTGGGAAGCTTCCCTCGCCCCAGGACCGCAGGAAGTTGCCTTCGCGGTCGAAAACGATCATCGGGTGCTCGCCGCGGTTGAAGCAGTAGACCCGGTCCTTGCTGTCGACCGCGACCGCGGCGACGTCCTTGAACTCCCAGCCCTCGGGCAGCTTCGCCCACTGTTCCACCACGCGATACCGGTGCTCGCCGCTTCCCAAGATGGCCGTCATGCGGGTAATCTTACTTGAGGAGGAGAACCCAATGAGAAAACCGAACCGCACCCGGCGCGCCGTGGTGCTCGGCAGCGCTGCCGCGTTGTCGTTTCCCGCGATCGTCCTCGGCCAGGCGAAGCCAGTGGTGCGCGTAGGCGTGCCGACCAAGACCTACTTCCCGACCATCATCGCCGAGACCGCGCTGCGGCAGAAGCTTTTCGACAAGGAAGGCGTCGAATGCCAGCTGACGATCTACCGCAGCGGCGCCGAGGGCTTCGAGGCGCTCGCCACCGGCGCGGCGGACCTGGTCTACAACTCGTCCTCCAGCGTCGCCGCGGGCCTGATGAAAGGCGTGAAGTCGAAGTGCGTCGCCAACGGCGGCCTCGGCTACTACGGCTGGCACATGATGGTGAAGCCCGACTCGCCGATCCAGAAGTTGTCACAGTTGGCCGGCAAGAAGGTCGGTATCACCTCGGCCGGATCCGGATCGGACATCCTCGCGCGCTGGACCATGGCCGACCAGAAGTTCGAGTTCACCCGGGTGCCCCTCGGCGGAGGGGGCCTGGTGCCGAACCTGCTCACGGGTAACGTCGACGCCACGGTGCTCTACTCGCCGCTGACCTACCAGGTCATGCAGGCCAGGCAGGCGCGCTCCCTCGGCGACTTCGGCGATCTCGTGCCGCCGCACTCGACCGGCTCCTGGATCGCCCACGACAAGATCATCGGCGAGCGTCCGCAGGCGCTGCAGAAGGCGCTGAACGCCCTGTACGGCGGCCTGGCGTTCCTGCGCGCCCCGCAGAACCGCGCCGTGGCGGTGAAGCTCATCGCCGAGATCGACGAGATTCCCGAGCCGATCGCGGCCGCGGAGCTCGACGGCAACATCGTCAAGCTCTCGACCACCGGCGAGTTCCGCAAGGACTGGATGGAGCGCGCGCTCGACATGGCGCGCCTCATCGGCATGAAGGACCTGGC
>JAYRND010000122.1:0-9822 GCA_041904885.1 Burkholderiales bacterium | reverse complement strand
TTCGCGTGCCCGCCCAGCCACCCCGCCAGCGTGGCCAGCGTGATGCCCGCGGCGATGCTCACCACCAGGTTCGCGTTCGGCTTCAGGCCCGAGAAACTCGCCGCCTCCCGCATCTGCTGCGGCTTGACCGCGAACACCACCACCTCGCCAGCGCGGATCGCGCCACGCGACTCGGCGAGGCACTCGATGCGGTACTTCTCGAACAGCCGCCTGCGCGCAGCGCCGTCGACCTCGATCGCCCGCAGCTGCGCCGCAGTGAAGCCGCTCTTCAGCATGCCGCCGATGAGCGCGTCGGCCATGTTGCCGCCGCCGATGAAGATGACGTTGGTCGGCACGTTCACGCGGCAGGCCTGATCCTCTGCCGGGCGCCGAAAATTGCAGTGCCGACGCGCACCATCGTAGAGCCCTCTGCAATCGCGGTCTCCAGGTCGTCGGACATGCCGATCGACAGCGTGTCGAGGCCGAGCGAGCCCTTCAGCCGCTCGTACAGCGCCCGCAACTCCCGGTAGCGAGCAGCGTCCGCGCCCGGTTCGGGAATCGCCATCAGCCCGCGCAATCGCAGGCGCGGCATCCCCTTGATCGCCGCCGCGAGCGCAGGAACGTCGCCCGGCGCCACGCCGCTCTTGGTCGCTTCCCCGGAGACGTTCACCTGGATCAGCACATTGAGCGGCGGCAGGCTGCCCGAGCGCTGGCCCGAAAGACGGCGCGCGATCTTCTCGCTGTCGACGCTCTGTACCCAGTCGAAGCGTGCGGCAACCTGGCGGGTCTTGTTGCTCTGCAAGGGGCCGATCAGGTGCCATTCGGCGTCCCGGCCGGCGAGCGTGTCCATTTTCTCCAAGGCCTCCTGCACGTAGTTCTCGCCGAACGCGCGCTGCCCGGCCGCGAGCGCCTCGTCCACAAGGGCCGCCGGGTGGGTCTTGGAGACTGCCAACAAGGTCACGCTGCCCGGGTCGCGGCCAGCCGCTTCCGCAGCGCGGCAGATGCGCTGCCGCACGGCTTGCAAGTTGTCGTGGATTGACCGCATACTTTGACCCGTCCGCTTCCCGGGGAATTGTAATGGATCTCACTGAATTGCTTGCCTTTGTCGTGAAGAACAAGGCGTCCGACCTGCACCTGTCGTCGGGGCTGCCGCCGATGATCCGTGTGCACGGCGACATCAAGCGCATCAACCTGCCGGCCATGGAGCACAAGGACGTGCACGGGATGCTCTACGACATCATGAACGACGGGCAGAGGAAGTTCTACGAAGAAAACCTGGAGTGCGACTTCTCCTTCGCGGTGCCGAACCTCGCGCGCTTCCGAGTCAACGCCTTCGTGCAGAACCGCGGCGCGGCGGCGGTGCTGCGGACCATCCCGTCGAAGATCCTCTCGCTCGCCGACCTGAAGGCGCCGAAGATCTTCACCGAGCTCGCCGACCAGCCGCGCGGCGTGGTGCTGGTGACCGGCCCGACGGGCTCGGGCAAGTCCACCACGCTGGCGGCGATGATCAACCACAAGAACGAGAACGAGGAAGGCCACATCCTCACCATCGAGGACCCGATCGAGTTCGTGCACGAGTCGAAGAAGTGCCTGATCAACCAGCGCGAGGTGGGGCCGCACACGCTGTCGTTCGCCAACGCGCTGCGCAGCGCCCTGCGGGAGGACCCGGACGTGATCCTGGTGGGCGAGATGCGCGACCTGGAGACCATCCGCCTCGCGCTTTCGGGCGCGGAGACGGGCCACCTCGTGTTCGGCACATTGCACACCTCATCGGCGGCCAAGACCATCGACCGGATCGTGGACGTGTTCCCGGCCGCGGAGAAGGACATGATCCGGGCGATGATCTCGGAATCGATCCGCGCGATCATCTCGCAGACGCTGCTCAAGACCAAGGACGGCGCCGGGCGCGTCGCCGCGCACGAGATCATGATCGGCACGCCGGCGATCCGCAACCTGATCCGCGAGAACAAGATCGCGCAGATGTACTCCTCCATCCAGACCGGCGGCCAGCTGGGCATGCAGACCCTCGACCAGAACCTGACCGACCTGGTCAAGAAAAACATCATCTCGATGGCCGAAGCTCGCAGCAAGGCTGCGAACAAAGACAACTTCGCGGGGTAACCCTATGGAACGAGAACAGGCAACCAAGTTCATCTACGACCTGCTGCGGGCCCTCACCGCCAAGAAGGGTTCCGACCTCTTCATCACCGCGGGCTTCCCGCCGGCGATGAAGATCGACAACAAGATGACGCCGGTGTCGCAGCAGGCGCTCACCGCGCAGCACACCGCGATGCTCGTGCGCTCGATCATGAACGACAAGCAGGCGGCGGAGTTCGAGGCGACCAAGGAGTGCAATTTCGCGATTTCGCCGGCGAGCATCGGGCGTTTCCGCGTCAACTGCTTCGTGCAGCAGGGCAACGTAGGCGCGGTGCTGCGCGTGATCACCACCACCATTCCGAACTTCGAGGACTTGAAGTTGCCGCCGGTGCTGAAGGACGTCGCGCTCACCAAGCGTGGATTGGTGTTGTTTGTCGGAGGCACCGGGTCTGGAAAATCGACCTCGCTCGCGGCAATGCTCGGCTACCGCAACGAGAACACGCACGGCCACATCATCACGATCGAGGACCCGGTCGAGTACGTGCACCCGCACAAGAACTGCCTGATCACTCAGCGCGAGGTGGGCGTGGACACGGATTCCTGGCAGTCGGCGCTCAAGAACACCCTGCGCCAGGCGCCCGACGTGATCCTGATCGGCGAGATCCGCGACATGGAAGTGATGGACCACGCGATCGCATTCGCCGAGACCGGCCACCTTTGCCTGGGGACGCTGCACGCCAACAACTCGAACCAGGCGATGGACAGGATCATCAACTTCTTCCCGGAGCAGCGCCGGCACCAGCTGCTCATGGATCTGTCGCTGAACCTCAAGGGGATAATCTCGCAGCGGCTCATCCCAAACAAAGAAGGCAAGGGCCGCGCCGCGGCGGTCGAGGTGCTGCTCAACTCGCCCCTGATCTCGGACCTGATCTTCAAGGGCGAGATCCACGGCATCAAGGAGATCATGAAGAAGTCGAGGGAGCTGGGCATGCAGACCTTCGACCAGGCCCTCTTCGACCTCTACGAGGCCGGCCGCATCGGCTACGAGGACGCGCTGCGCTTCGCGGACTCCACCAACGAGGTGCGTCTCAACATCAAGCTGCACGGCAAGGAGTCGAAGGAGAAGGACCTCACCAAGGGAATCGAGCACCTCGACATCGTGTAGCCGGGACGCTCGAGGAAGGATAAACGGGCGCCGCGGCGCCCGTTTTCATTTCACAGCCCACCATGGACCGACTCTTCTTCGCGCTCGGCAGCCTCTCCGCTCTGACTGGAGTCGCGCTTGGCGCATTCGCCGCGCACGGACTGAAGAGCCGCCTGACGCCGGAAATGCTTGCGACCTTCGAAGTGGGCGTGCGCTACCAATTGTTCCACGCACTCGCCCTGCTTGCCGTGGGCTGGGCGCAAACACGCTGGCCGGGCGCGCTGACGACGGCGAGCGGCTGGCTGTTCGTCGCGGGGACGCTGCTTTTTTCCGGCAGCCTCTACGCGCTCAGCCTGACAGGCGAGAAATGGCTGGGCGCGGTAACACCCGCAGGCGGCCTCGCCTTCCTCGCCGGCTGGTTGTGTCTCGCGTGGGGCGCGTGGAAAGCGTGAAGAACGCCGATTTTCGTGCCCGGCCGGCCGGGGAAACTCGGCTTTGCCCGCGATAGTCTGGATCGCAGGGCTTTCCTGACCGATGGCAGGTACTACAACCTGGCATCGATAGCAGTGCTATTCAAAAGGAGGAGAGCATCATGATGGTCACGGTTTTCCGCTCGCGCGTCCGGCCGGAGCTCATGCAGGAGTACGTCCAGTGGGCAGCGAGGATGAACGAGCTGGCGAAGACGATGCCGGGCTACGTCTCGCACAAGGGCTTCACGGCCGAGGACGGCGAGCGCTGCACGATCGTCGAGTTCGCGTCCGAGGAAGCGCACCGCGGCTGGGCCGAGCATCCCGAGCACCGGCAGGCCCAGAAGCTCGGGCGGCAGAAGTTCTACCTGGAGTACAGCATCCACATCTGCAAGGCTGTTCGCTCGAACGCCTTCAAGCGGGACGCTAACGCGCGCTAGGCGCGTCGATTGGAGCCGGCGACCATCCTGAACTCGTAGAGCCGGCATTCGAGCGCGCCGTTGTAGAGCGGCACGCGCCGCGCGGGCTGCAGCCGCATCAGCTTCGGCATGCGCTGGTCGGCGGTGAAGAAGTGGCAGCGCCAGCCCGCGTATCCGCGCTTCAGCGCCGTCCCCAGTTTCGGATAGAACTCGGCCAGTTCGTCCTTCGAGCCCAGCCGCTCGCCGTAGGGCGGGTTGGCGATCATCACGCCTGCCGGGGCCGGCGCCGGGCGCTCGAGGACGTCGGCGCGCTCGAGCCTGACCCAGCGCTCAACGCCCGCGGCAGCAAGATTGCGGCGCGCATCGTTCAGCACCCGCGGATCGTTGTCGCTGCCGAAGATCTGCGGCGTTTTTGCCGGCGTTCGCGGTGATTCACGCTTGATTGTCTGCCAGGAAGAGAGATCAAAGGCCCGCAATTTTTCGAACCCGAACGCCCGGTTCGCTCCGGGCGCCCGTCCCCGGGCCATGGCAGCCGCCTCCACGAGGAGCGTGCCACCGCCGCACATGGGATCGAGCAGCGGCTCGTCGAACTTCCACCCCGAGAGCAGCACGATGCCGGCGGCGAGGTTCTCGCGCAGCGGGGCTTCGCCCCCGCTCGCGCGCCAGCCGCGCTTGAAGAGCGGCTCGCCGGAGGTATCCAGGTAGAGGGCGCCCTGCGCCGCCTCGAGGAACGCATGCACGCGCACGTCGGGACTGGCGCGGTCGACGTCGGGACGGCTGCCGACCGCGTCGCGGAAGCGGTCGCAGACCGCGTCCTTGATTCGCAGGGTCGCGAAGTCGAGGCTCTTCAGGGGACTCTTCTGCGCGGCAACGTTCACGCGCAGCCGGCAGTCGACGTCGAACAGGCGCGGCCAGTCGACCGCGCGCGCTTCCCGGTAGAGGTCCTCCTCGCCCCGGTAGCGGAACTCCGCGATGCGCCAGAGCACGCGCGAGGCCATGCGCGACCAGAGATTGGCCCGATAGCAGGCCTCCCAGCCGCCAGTGAAGGCGACGCCGCCCGGGACGGGCGTGGCAGCATCCGCGCCCAGCCCCGCCAGCTCTTCCGCCAGCAGCGGCTCCAGCCCGCGCGGCGCCGTGGCGAAGAAATGCTCCACTAGTGGAACTCCGGAAGGCCGGCCGGCGGGGTCAGCGCCAGCCGTTGCGGATGATCGCGCGCAGCACGCCCAGCCGCCGGTGAAAGAAATGGTCGGCACCCGGCACCACCACCACCGGGAGGTCCTGCGGCCGCGCCCAGGCAAGCACGTCCGCAAGTGGCACCGTGGTGTCCTCCTCGCCGTGGATCAGGATGGTGTCGGAGGGCACGGGCATCGCCTGCTGGTGGTTCACCGCAAGCCCGACCAGCACCATCCGCTCGGGCGCGACTCGCTGCGCGACCCGGGTCTGGACCGCCGCGCCAAAGGAAAAACCGGCGAGCACGGGCCGCTCGGCCTTGAGGTGCGCAAGGAGCGCCGCAAGATCGTCCACTTCGCCGCGCCCCTCGTCGTGCGCGCCCTCGCTCGCGCCGACACCGCGAAAGTTCGGCCGCCAGGATTGGTAACCCAGCTCGGCGAATGCACGCGCCAGCGATTGCACCACCTTGTTGTCCAGTGTGCCGCCGTAGAGCGGGTGCGGATGCGCAACCAGCGCGAAGCCCCGGGAAGCGCCGCCTTCGGGCTCATCGACCATGCACTCGATCGTTCCCGCGGGGCCGGCGACCAGCTCGCGCCGGGCAGGCGGGCGCATCAGATGCGCAACCGCTCGACCACGCGGCCGTGGCGCAGGTGCTCCTCGACGATCTCGTCGATGTCGGCGCGGTCCACATACGTGTACCAGACGGCCTCGGGATACACCACGATACACGGCCCTTCCTCGCAGCGGTCCAGGCAGCCGGCCTGGTTGACGCGCAGCTTTCCCTCGCCGGCCAGGCCGAGCGCCTTGACGCGCTGCTTGGCATAGTCGCGCATCGCGCTTGCGCCCTTGCCGTTGCAGCAGGGCCGCTCGTCGCCGTCGCGCTGGTTGCAGCAGAAGAAGACGTGGCGCTCGTAGTACGGCATGGGGCGCGATTCTACCGGAGCGAATCGCGCTCAATAGCCCGGCTCGCGCCGCGATGCCGTGGCGAGGTAGACAAGATAGCTGAGCGCCGCGAACGGCCACGCCGCCGACACCAGCCGCGTCAGGCCGTTGAAGTTCAGGAAGTGACCCTGCGCCCAGACCTTGAGCGTCTCGGCGAAGTACGGATTCGGCGGCGCGAGGTTGACCAGCACCGTCGCCGCCATCAGCAGCACCGCGGCGAGGACCAAGCGCGCGGTGCGCGGCAACTGGAGCAGGAGCAGGGCCGCGGCCGCGCCGCCGCCCAGCCCAAGCTGCGCGCCGGGAGTCAGCCAGGCGAGCGCCAGCTCATTGGGCATCAGGATCAGCAGCGCCAGCGTCTTCACCGCGAGAGCCGCGGCGAGCAGTCCCGCCACCGCCCGCAGCACCGGCCCCCCCGGCCGGATCACGGCGGAAGCGATGAGCGCGACGGCCGCCAGGTTCGCCGCCGCGATCGCCGCCTCCACTGTCACGAACACATCCGCGCCATGGCGCTCGCCCGCCGCGCCCGGCGCGGCGAGCAGCTCACGCAGGTCGCCGGCGCCGAACAGCTGGGTCGCCGGATTGAGCTGCGCGAACAGCCACAGCCCGAGCAGGGTCAGCCCCAGGTCGGCCACCGCGCCCTGCGCGACCGCCGCCGAGCGCAGGCGCTCGAGTGGCCCCTGGCCGAGGACCCACGGAGCAAGCCAGACGCCGAGGACGGCGCCGCAGCCGGCGCCCGCGACGTTGGCGAGCACATCCACGTTGGAGGGTATCCGTGCCGGGAGGAAGCTCTGCGCCCCTTCCAGAGCCAGCGAAAGCGCCGTCCCGCTCAGCAGCGCGAGCAGCGCCGCAACGCCCGCCGGCAGGCGCGGCCGCAGCACCAGCGCGCATAGCACGCCGTACGGGAGGTAGCCGAAGAAGTTGGCGCCGATGTCGAACGCGGTGACGTAGCGCGGCCAGGGCGCGGAAAAGAAGGCGAACGGGGAGCCGCCCGGGTCCCGCCAGCCGGCGAGCGGGTACAGCGTCGCGTATGCGACAAGCAGGCTGTAGACGGCGAGGAGTACGCGGGCGAGGGGCGACTCGCGCAAGCTAGGTTTTCTGCGGCGGATGCGCGCCGTGCACGTGCGGGGCATGCGGCACATGCGCGTGCGCGGCAGCGTGCTCATGAGGAATGAACGAGCCCATGACCATGCCGAAAATCGAGAACGCGAGCCCCACCAGCTGCGGCGGCACGGTCGCGTCGGCGGCAATCCACTCGGCGAGCGTCCAGGAGCCCAGGCCGAACACCACCGACAGCGCCGCGCCCGGGACGTTGGCGCGCCGCCAGTAGATCCCCGCGGCAAGCGGCACGATGCAGGAAACCAGCGTCACCTTGTATGCGTTCTGCACCATCTCGTACATGGTGCTGCGCGAGTTGAGCGCGAACAGAAGCGCCGCAAGGGTGAACGCCACCAGCACCACGCGCAGCAGCAGCAGGAACTGGCGGTCGCCCATGCGCGGCGCATACGGCCGGATGACGTTTTCCGTGAACAGCGCCGTCGGCGCGAGCAGCGCGCCCGAGGCGGTGGACAGGATCGCCGACAGGAGCGCGCCGAAGAACACCACCTGCGCCCACATCGGCGTGCGCTCCAGGATCAGGTTGGGGAGGATGCGCTGGATCTCGCGCGCATCCTCGCCCGCGAAGAGCTTCGCGTAGCCGGGGTCGATCACGAGCGCGGCATAAGCAATGAAGATCGGCACGAAGGCGAAGCAGAAATACACCGCGCCGCCGAGGAGGCAGCTGCGCACGGCGGTCCTTTCGTCCTTCGCCGAGGTAACGCGCTGGAAGACGTCCTGCTGCGGGATCGAGCCGATGGAGAGCGTCATCCATGCCGCCGCGAATGCGAGCCATTCCTTCGCGCCAGCCTTGGGCCAGAAATCGAACCTGCCGGCCTCGCTGGCCGCGGCGATCACCCTGCCCGCCCCTCCCGCCATGTCGGCGACCAGCCAGGCGACCGCGGCCAGGCCCACCAGAATCACCACCGACTGGAACAGGTCGGTCATCGCCACCGACCACATGCCGCCCCAGATGGTATAGCCGGTGACGATCACCGCGCCGATGACGATCCCCTCACTCAAGCTGAGGGCGCCGCCCGATAGCACGGAAATCACCAGCCCGAGCGCAGTGAGCTGCGCAGAGGTCCAGCCCAGGTAGGAGGCGGTAATCGCGAGGCTGGTGACGACCTCGACCGGCTTGTTGTAGCGCTTGTGGTAGAAGTCGCCGATCGTAAGCAGGTCCATCCGGTAGAAGGCGCGCGCGAAGAAGAGCGCGACGAACAGCAGGCAGAAGGATGAGCCGAACGGATCGGCGATGATGCCGCCCAGGCCGTCCTTGGCGAAAGTCGCCGAAACCGAGAGCACCGTCTCGGCGCCGAACCAGGTGGCGAAGACCGTCGCCGCGCTCATGTACAGCGGCAGGCTGCGCCCCGCGACAAGGAAATCCTTCGAGTTGTGGACCCGCTTCGCGGCCCACAGGCCGATCGCGATCGTGACGATGAAGTACAGGATGACCGAGGCGACGAGCATCGCCCGCGGAGTTTACAGGAGCGCGACGGCGGCGAAGGCCAGCGCTGCAGCGGCCATGGCGAGCAACGCGCCGAGCAGGTCGTTGCGGCGCCGGTTCTCGGCGGCGAGCCGCTCGAGCGCGCCGTGCAGGCTCCCCAGCCGGTCCTCGGCCAGCAGCCGGTGCAGCAGGCGCGGGATCGTCGGCAGCGTCTGCGCCCAATAGGGCGCCTCGCGCCGGAGCGTGCGCGCGAGGCCGCGCCAGCCCACCTGCTCGCTCATCCAGCGCTCGAGGAAGGGCTTGGCCGTCTGCCACAGGTCCAGGTCCGGATCGAGCTCGCGTCCCAGCCCCTCGATGTTGAGCAGCGTCTTCTGCAGCAGCACCAGCTGCGGCTGGACCTCGACGTTGAATCGCCGCGAGGTCTGGAACAGGCGCAGTAGCAGCTTGCCGAAGAAGATTTCCTTCAGCGGCCGCGCGAAGATCGGCTCGCAGACCGCGCGGATCGCGGCCTCGAAGTCGTCGATCCGCGTGCCGGCGGGCACCCAGCCGGCGTCCAGGTGCGCCTGCGCCACGCGCCGGTAATCGCGATTGAAGAAGGCGAGGAAATTCTGCGCGAGGTAGCTCTTGTCGACCTCGGACAACGTGCCCATGATGCCGAAGTCCAGCGCCACGTACTTGCCGTCGTCGGTGACCAGGATGTTGCCCGGGTGCATGTCGGCGTGGAAGAAGCCGTCGCGGAACACCTGGGTGAAGAAAATCTCGACGCCGGCGTGCGCGAGCGCGGGAATGTCGATTCTTTTCTCCCTGAGAACCTGGATCTGGGAAATCGGCACGCCGCGCATGCGCTCCATCACCATCACGCGCCGCGAGCAGTAGTCCCAGTGCACAGCGGGCACCGCCAGCAGCCGCGAGTCCTGGAAATTGCGCCGCAGCAGCGACGCGTTCGCCGCCTCCCGGACCAGGTCGAGCTCGTCGTCGAGATGGCGGGCGAACTCGGCGACCACCTCGCGCGGCCGGAGCCGCCGCCCGTCGGCCCAGTAGCGCTCGAGCAGGCCGGCCGCCGTC
>JAYRND010000121.1:0-6660 GCA_041904885.1 Burkholderiales bacterium | reverse complement strand
GCGCCGCGTGCGGGACTACGCGCAGGTAAAGGCCGACGGCAGGGTGACGCGGACCGTGGCGGACGCCGCGCTCAAGATGCTGGACGTGGACGCGCTCGGCCTCGACCTGATGGACCGCAAGCTGCTCCTCGCCGTGATCGAGAAGTTCGCCGGCGGCCCGGTCGGCCTGGAGAACCTGGCGCACGTGGTGGGCGAAGAGGCCGACACCATCGAGGATGTCCTCGAGCCCTACCTCATCCAGTGCGGCTACCTGCAGCGCACGCCGCGCGGCCGCATGGCGACGCTCTCGGCGTACCGCCACTTCGGCATCATCGCGCCCAAGGCCAGCCAGGACCTGCTCGAGGGGGGCGGCTAGAGGGCTTTCCAGTGCTCGAACAGCGGTCCGCCCGCACCGAGCACCGGGTCGCTGGCGGGCAGGAGCGCCGCGGCGATTTCTGAAAGGGTTTCCGGGGAATAGGCCCTTCTCGTTGTGCTCGGGTTCGTCCCCTCCGGGTAGGCGCCCACTACACCGAGCGCACCTGTCGACGAGAGCTTCCTGTGGCCTGTGCCCGCCGGCAGCACCATCACGTCGCCCGGCCGGGCGGTGAGCACGACCCCAGCCTCGCCGCCGAACTGCACCGTAACCTCGCCGGAGTAGACGCCGAGCACCTCGTGGCCGTCGCTGTGGTAGTGGTGAAACGGATGCACGCCGTTGCGCCACGCGGCTGGCCAGCGGTTGCGGGCGAACAGCGCTTCGAAAATCGCCGCCGGGTCCGAACCCGAAAGTGCGACTGCATCGCTATAGACGAGCAGGGGCCAGCGCGGATGATTCGGAATCGGGCCGCAGGGTGCGAGCAGGTGCGCGACGACCTTCATGGTCCAAAGCATAGCCGACAGTCAGCGGCTACAATGCGCGCGTGCAGCGGGAGACACACCCGGGTCGGACCTTCGCCTGCCAGGTACGGGTCTACTACGAGGACGTCGACATCGGCGGAGTCGTCTACTACGCCAACTACCTGCGCTATTTCGAGCGCGCGCGCAGCGACTGGCTGCGCAGCCTGGGAGTGAACCAGGAGCGGCTGGCCGCAGTCGAAGGGATTGGATTCGTGGTGGCACGGGCCGAAATCGACTTTCGCATCGGCGCGCGCCTGGACGACCTGCTGGACGTGAGCGTGAAGCTGATCGACAAGAAGAAGACCTATTTCTGGCTCGAGCAGGAGGCCCGCCTGGCCGACGGCAGGCTGTGCGCCGCCGCGCGCATCCAGGCCGCCTGCGTGCGCCACAGGGACATGCGTCCCCAGCCGATTCCCGGAATCCTCGCCGCAACCCTCGGAGCAGCGCTCGCCGCATGAACATCACGCAGGACATGGAGCTGTGGCACCTGATCGCGAACGCGTCGCTCATCGTCAAGGGCGTCATGGTCCTGCTCCTCGCCGTCTCCTTCATGTCCTGGATGTTCATCTTCCGCAAGTGGATGGCGATCCGCAGCGCGCGCGCGCAGACGGACCAGTTCGAGCGTGAGTTCTGGAGCGGCAACGACATCAACGCGCTCTATCAGGGCGCGGTCAACAGCCGCCACACCATCGGCAGCCTGGAGCGGATCTTCGAGGCCGGCTACCGGGAGTTCACCAAGCTGCGCGCACAGCGCGGCACCGACGCCTCCACCATGGTAGACGGCGCGCGCAGGGCGATGCGAGCCACCTACCAGCGCGAGATGGATCTACTGGAGAGCCACCTTGCGTTCCTTGCCTCGACCGGATCGGTGAGCCCCTATGTGGGACTGTTCGGCACGGTCTGGGGGATCATGCACGCGTTCCGGAGCCTCGCCAACGTGCAGCAGGCGACGCTGGCGCAGGTCGCCCCGGGCATCGCCGAAGCTCTGATCGCGACGGCGATCGGCCTCTTCGCCGCGATTCCGGCCGTGGTCGCCTACAACCGCTACTCGCACGACATCGACCGACTGGCGATCCGCTTCGAGAGCTTCATGGAGGAGTTCTCGAACATCCTCCAGCGGCAGACGGTGAGGCAGTAAATGCGACGGAACGGCGCATCCTGCTAATGCCGCGGCTGCACTCCAAGCGCGGCCCGATGAGCGAGATCAATGTCGTGCCGTACGTGGACGTGATGCTGGTCCTGCTCGTGATCTTCATGGTCACCGCGCCGCTGGTCGTTCCGGGGGTGATCGACCTGCCTACGGTCGGCAAGGCCGGCCAGCCCAGGCTCGTGCCGCTCGAGGTGCTCATCAAGGAGGACCGGTCGCTGCAGGTGCGCGAGCGCGACACGGGCGGCCGCATCCTTTCCGACCGCCCCGTCACGCGGGCGGATTTCGCGAAGATCTTCCGCGATCCGAAAGTCCCGGTGCTGGTGGCCGGCGACAAGAACGTGCGCTACGAGGCGGTGCTGCAGGTGATGGACGACCTGCGGGCCCTGGGGGTGGAGCGCGTAGGGCTGCAAGTCAAGCCGCTGCAGCAATGACTGCCGCCGCCGCGTCGATATTCGAGGAGCGCACCGACCCGGGGAGGATCCTGTCGGCGGTTCTCGCCGCCGGCATGCACGCGCTGCTATTCGTATTGCTCGTATTCGGCGTGCGCTGGCAGAGCAAGCCGCCGGAGGCGGTGCAGGTCGAGCTCTGGAATCCCCCTGTCGAGGCGCAGCCGGTGGGAGAGCCCAAGCCCATTCCCAAGGCCGAACCGCCGCCCGCCCCCGTGGCGCAGCCCGAGGTCGTCAAGCCCGAGCCCGTCCTGCCCAAGCCGGAGATCGTCGAAAAGAAGGCCCCGCCGCCCAAGCCTGCGCCCAAGCCGGTCGCCAAGGCGGAGCCCAAACCCGTTCCGAAGGCGGAACCGTTGAAACCCAGGGTGGACGACCAGAAACGCATCCGCGAGGAGCTCGCGCGCGAACAGGCAGCGCTCGCCGTGGACCGCGAGCGCCAGATGCTCAAGGATCTTGCGGCGAATGAAGCCTCCAGCGCGAGCAGCAAGGCGCAGGCGGCGTGGATCGACAAGGTGCGCGCCAAGATCCGCGGCAACATCGTGTTGCCGCCGGACATCAAGGGCAATCCGGAGGCGATCTTCAGCGTTGCGCAACTGCCGAACCACGAAGTGCTGACGGTGAAATTGAAGAAATCCAGCGGTCTGCCGGCTCTCGACGCCGCGATCGAGCGCGCAGTGCTCAAATCTTCTCCGTTACCCCGGCCCGACAGCGGATTCACGGCACCGCGCGAGTTCGAACTGAAGTACAAGCCGCTCGATTGAATATAATCGTGCCAATGAGAAGACTGCTCGCGGCCTTGCTGCTCAGCTTCGCCACCGCCGCGGTCGCCCAGCTCTCCATCGAAATCACCGGCGCGGGAGGCCAGCGCATCCCGATCGCCATCGTGCCGTTTGCCGGAGAGGGCGCGCTCGGGCAGGGAATTTCCGCCATCGTTCGGGCGGATCTGGAGCGGAGCGGCCTGTTTCGGCCGCTGGAAGTCCCGGCGATCAATCCGCCGCTCACCGAAGCGTCCACGGTCCATTACGCGGAGTGGCGCGCGCGCCTCGCCGACGCGGTGGTGCTGGGTTCGGTGGCCGCGAGGCCGGACGGTCGCTTCGAGGTGCGCTTCAAGCTCTTCGACGCGGTGAAGGGCGCCGACTTGTCCGGAGTCGCGTACACGCTTTCGCGCGATCAGGCGCGCACGACCGCGCACCGCATCGCCGATTTCATCTACGAGAAGCTCACCGGCGAGAAGGGCGTGTTCTCCACGCGCATCGCCTTCGTGGTGAAGCGCGGCAACCGATTCGAGCTGCAGATCGCCGATGCCGACGGCGCCGGAGAAGAGACCGCGCTTGCGTCATTCGAGCCCATCATCTCGCCGGCATGGTCGCCCGACGGCCGGCGCCTCGCTTACGTCTCGTTCGAGAACAAGAAGCCGGTCGTGTACGTGCACTCGCTCGCGGACGGCAAGCGGCAGGTGGCGGCGAATTTCAAGGGCTCGAACTCGGCGCCGACCTGGGCCCCCGACGGCACGCGGCTGGCGGTGTCGTTGTCGCGCGAAGGCGGCTCGCAGATCTTTCTGGTCAACGCCGACGGCAGCGGCGTGCGGCGCCTGTCCCAGTCCGGCGGGATCGATACCGAGCCCGTCTTCTCCCCGGACGGTCAGACGCTGTATTTCACCTCGGACCGCGGTGGCAGCCCGCAGATCTACCGGATGCCCGCCGGAGGAGGCGAGGCGCAGCGGGTGACCTTCGACGGCAGCTACAACGTCTCTCCGCGGCTCAGCCCCGACGGCAAAGTGCTCGCGTTCATCACGCGCAACGGCGGGAAGTTCCAGGTTGCAACGATGGATTTGGCGACGCGCCAGGTCCAGGTGCTCACCGACAGCGACAAAGACGAGTCCCCCAGTTTCGCGCCCAACGGCCGCATGATCCTGCTCGCGACCGTCAATGGCGGCCGCGGCGTGCTGTTCGCCGTGTCCTCGGACGGGCGCATCAAGCAACGCCTGCCGTACGCTGGCGGCGACGTGCGCGAGCCGGCCTGGGGGCCGTTTGCGAAATGAGGATGCGGACAAAACCATGCGGAGGTCCACCATGCGATCGATCTGGATAGCGTTGTTCAGCGCAGCTCTCGCGGCGTGCTCGGGGGCGCCGACCACGGAGCAGGACCCGGCGGGCGTCGAGGAGCGCAAGCCCGCCGACGGCCAGTCGGCGCAGACCCAGCCGGTGAAGCCGGGCGCCGTCGCCCGGGTCGACCTGACCGCCAAGCCCGCGGCCAAGAGCCCGCTCACGGACCCGGCCAACATCCTGTCGCGCCGCTCGATCTTCTACGACCTGGACCAATACGACATCAAGGACCAGTACAAGGAGTTGGTCGAGGCACATGCCCGCTACCTGCGCGACAACCCGTCCGCGAAGATGCTGATCCAGGGCAATACCGACGAGCGCGGCAGCCGCGAGTACAACGTGGCGCTCGGCCAGCGGCGCTCGGACGGAGTGAAAAAGATGCTGCTGCTGCTGGGAGCGAAGGAGGCGCAGATCGAATCGGTCAGCCTTGGCGAGGAAAAGCCGCGGTCCGAGGGTCATGACGAAGCGGCCTGGTCGCAGAACCGGCGCAGCGACATCCTCTACTCCGGCGAGTACTGAGGGGCGGCGGTACGCGATGACGCCGCGGTTCGCCGCCGTCCTGCTCGCCGCGGCCTGCTTGCTGCCGCTGCCTGCGCGCGCGCTATTCGATGACGAAATCGCCCGCCAGCGCATCGAGGCGCTGCGCAAGCAGGTCGAGGCCACTGCCAAGCTCGTCGACGAGCGCCTGTCCAAGCTGGAGGACCGGCGCGCGCTGGTCGAGCTCGCCTCGCAGATCGAGGCGCTGCGCGCGGACATCGCGCGCATGCGCGGCCAGCTGGAGGTGCTGCAGAACCAGGCCGAAACGGCGGAGAAGCGCAGCAAGGACCTCTACGTCGACATCGACACGCGGCTGCGCAAGCTGGAGCAGGCAAAGGAGCCCGCCGCGGCGGACAAGCCCGCGGACGCGGCGCCCGCCGCCGAGTCCAAGGCTTACGAGGCCGCGCTCAACCAGTTCAAGCTGGGTAACTACGCGCTGGCGATCTCCGCTTTCCAGGGGTTCCTCGTGACCTACCCGTCGAGCAAACTGGCGCCATCCGCGCAGTACTGGATCGGCAACGCGCACTTCGCCCAGCGCGACTACAAGCAGGCGATCGCGGCGCAGCAGAAAGTCCTGGCCGCCTGGCCGGAGGACGCGAAGGCGCCCGATGCGATGCTCAACATCGCCTCGGCGCAGGACGCCTTGGGGGACCGGCGCGGCGCGCAGAAGACGCTCGAGGGCCTGGTCGCACGGTACCCCCAAAGTCCCGCAGCGGCGAGCGCGAAGCAGCGTATTACCCCCGCGGGAGCCAAAAAGTAAAAGCGGTCGTCCTTCTTTCGGGCGGCCTCGACTCCGCCACTACGCTCGCGTGGGCCCGCCGCGAGGGTTTTGAATGTTGGTGCCTGTCGGTGGACTACGGACAGCGCCACGCCGTCGAGCTCGAATCGGCGAAGCGCCTCGCGCAGGCGCTCGGCGCCGCCGGCCACCGGGTGCAGAAGCTGGACCTCGCGCAGATCGGCGGCTCGGCGCTTACCGACATTTCGATTGCGGTGCCCACCGGCGGCATTCGACCGGGCATCCCGGTTACCTACGTACCCGCGCGCAACACGATCCTGCTCGCGCTCGCGCTGGGCTACGCAGAAGTGATCGGCGCGCGCCATATCTTTGTCGGCGCGAACGCGGTGGACTACTCTGGCTATCCCGATTGCCGGCCGGAGTTCCTCGCTGCATTCCAGAACCTCGCCAACCTCGCCACCAAGGCGGGCGTCGAGGGGCGAGGGTTCGAGGTGCGCGGGCCCCTCGTGGATCTTTCCAAGGCGCGGATCGTCAAGCTGGCGCTCGAGCTCGGCGTCGATCCCGCGATGACGGTTTCCTGCTACCAGCCGGACGCCGGCGGCCGCGCCTGCGGTATCTGCGACGCGTGCCGCATCCGCAAGGCCGGGTTCGCGGCGGCGGGCGTTGCCGATCGCACGCGCTACGCCGCATCCTGAGGCGCCGGATACTGGCGAATCGCCCGAAATGCCTGATAAAATTCGCCCCCTTTCCAGCAGTTTCCCTACGGGTCGTTAGCTCAGCTGGTAGAGCAGCGGACTTTTAATCCGTTGGTCG
>JAYRND010000120.1:0-16154 GCA_041904885.1 Burkholderiales bacterium | reverse complement strand
TCACGTTGCCGCGCGTCTTGCCATTGACCTGCACCACGTAGTCGATCTCGTCCTGCGCGAGCGCGGCGGCCTCGGGCTCGGGCCAGGTCTCCTGCATGATGTCCTCGCCGAATTTCAGCTCGCGCCACAAATGGTGCGCTACGTGCGGCGTTATCGGCGACAGGACTCGCAGCAGGATGCTCAGGCCTTCTTTCGCCTCGGCCGGGAATCCTTCGAGCCGCTCCAGCGCATTGAGTATCTTCATCGCGCCGGAGGCGACCGTGTTGAGCTGGTACTTCTCGATGTCGTAGTTGACCTGCTTCAGCACCGAGTGGATCTCGAACCGGGTTGCCTTGCGCAACTGTTCCGAGACTTTCAATTCATTTCCATTCTCATATTTCAAGCAATAGGCCCAGACCCGCTTGAGGAAGCGGAACGAGCCCTCGACGCTATCGTCTTGCCACTCCAACGTGTGGGTCGGCGGCGAGGCGAACATGGTGTAGAAGCGCGCCGTGTCCGCGCCGTACTTCTCGATGAGCGACTGCGGGTCGACGCCGTTGTTCTTCGACTTGGACATCGTGCCGATGCCGTCGTAAACGACTTCTTTTCCTGCTTTGGTTTTCGCGGAAAGAATCTTTCCCTTGGAATCGCGTTCGACGATGACGTCCGCGGGATTCACCCACTCGCGCCGGCCGCCGGCGTCGGTGTAGTAGGACTCCGCGAGCACCATGCCCTGCGTGAGCAGGTTCGCGAAGGGCTCGCGCATGGACTGCGGCATCAGGCCCTCGTCGGCCATCGCGCGCTGGAAGAAGCGCGAGTAGAGCAGGTGCAGGATCGCGTGCTCGATGCCGCCGATGTACTGGTCGACCGGCATCCAGTACCGCGCGCGCTCATCCACCATCGCGCCATCCAGCCCGGGGCAGGCGAAGCGCGAGAAGTACCAGGACGAGTCGACGAAGGTGTCCATCGTGTCGGTCTCGCGCCTGGCCGGCTTGCCGCAGGACGGGCAGGGCGCATTCACGAACGCGGCGAGCTTGTTGAGCGGGTTGCCCGTGCCGTCGGGCACGAGGTCCTCGGGCAGCACCACCGGCAGGTCCTTGTCCGGCACCGGCACGTCCCCGCAGGACGGGCAGTGGATGATCGGCACCGGGCAGCCCCAGTAGCGCTGGCGCGAGATGCCCCAGTCGCGCAGGCGCCACTGCACCTGCTTCTCGCCCAGGCCCTTCGCCCCGAGGTCGCCGGCGATGGCGTCGATCGACGCCTGGAAGCCGAGCCCGTCGTATTTTCCGGAATTGATGCATTTGCCGCGCTCGATGAACGACTCCCGCCACTCGCTCGACGAGAAATCCGGCACGTCGATGACCTGGCGGATCTCGAGGCCGTACTTGAGCGCGAAGGCGAAGTCGCGCTCGTCGTGCGCGGGCACACCCATCACCGCGCCCTCGCCATAGCCCATCAGCACGTAGTTGCCGACCCAGACCGGCAGCTTCTCGCCCGAGATCGGGTGGGTGCAGAACACGCCTGTCGGCATGCCCTTCTTCTCGATCTTGGCGAGGTCGGCTTCGCTCACCGCGCCGCGCTTGCACTCCTCGATGAATTTCCGTACGTCACCATTCTTCTCCGCCGCCCAGGCGGCGATGGGGTGCTCGGCGGCGACCGCGCAGAAGGTCGTCCCCATCAGCGTGTCCGCCCGCGTAGTGAACACCCACAGGATCTTTTTCTGATTCTCCAGAACATATTCAAAGCCGATCTTCACGCCTTCCGACTTGCCGATCCAGTTCTTCTGCATCAGCTTGACCTGCTCGGGCCAGCCGCTCATGCCCTCGAGCGCCGCGAGCAGCTCTTCCGCGTAGTGCGTGATGCGGAAGAAGTACATCGGGATCTCGCGCTTCTCCACCAGAGCGCCGGTGCGCCAGCCGCGTCCGTCGATCACCTGCTCGTTGGCGAGCACGGTCTGGTCGACCGGGTCCCAGTTGACGACGCCGGTCTTCTTGTAGGCGAGGCCCTTGCGGAAAAGGCGCGTGAACAGCCACTGGTTCCACTTGTAGTAGCTCGGATCGCAGGTCGCGAGCTCGCGGTCCCAGTCGAGCGCGAAGCCCAGGCCCTGCAGCTGCTTCTTCATGTACGCGATGTTGTCGCGCGTCCATTTCGCCGGCGGCACCTTGTTGGCCATCGCCGCGTTCTCGGCGGGCAGTCCGAAGGCGTCCCAGCCCATCGGCTGCAGCACGTTGCGGCCCTTCATGCGATAGTGCCGCGTGAGCACGTCGCCGATGGTGTAGTTGCGCACGTGCCCCATGTGCAGCTTCCCGGAGGGGTAGGGGAACATCGACAGGCAGTAGAATTTCTTCCGCGCCGGATCCTCGGCGACGCTAAACGAGCGCCGCGAGGCCCAGAACTGCTGGGCGTTGGCCTCGATCGCGCGGGGGTCGTAGCGGTCTTGCATGGAAGCGGCGGATTATAAAGGGGGTTTCTCTTGAGATTTCTTCTTGTATGGGCCGCGTTCGTCGTTGCGCCCGGCACGGCGCTCGCGCAAGGCTGGCCCGCCAAGCCGGTGCGCATGGTGGTGGCGTTCGCTCCGGGCGGCTCGACCGACATCGCGGTGCGCGCGCTCGCCGAGCGCATGTCGCCCGCGCTGGGCCAGCCGGTCGTGGTCGAGAACCGCGCTGGCGCCGGCGGCAACGTCGCCGCCGAGTCCGTGCTCAAGCTGCCCGCCGACGGCTACACGGTCCTCGCCACCGCGGACTCGCTTGCCTCCAACCCGCACCTGTACAAGCTCAGCTTCGACCCGCGCAAGGATTTCGTGCCGGTACTGCAGCTCACGCGCCAGCCGATCGTGATGGGCGCCCACCCCTCGCTCGGAGTCAATACGCTGGTCGAATTGATCGCGCTGGCGAAGGCGAAGCCCGGGCTTGCCTACGCGACTTCCGGATCGGGATCGATCCAGCACATGGCGGGCGAATGGTTCGCCAAGCTCGCCGGCGTGCAACTCACGCATGTGCCCTACAAGGGCGGCGGGCAGGCGATCACCGACCTTCTTGGTGGCCAGGTGCCGCTCGGCTCGCTCGGCAACACGCCGCTGCTGCCGCACTACCGCGCAGGAAAGCTCAGGATCCTCGCGCAGACCTCGGCGAACCGCTCGCCCTCGCTGCCCGACGTGCCGACATACTCGGAAGCGGGCCTGAAGGAGCTCGTGCTCGAGCAGTGGCTGGGCCTGTTCGTGCTGGCCGGCACGCCGGCCGAAGCCATCAATAGGCTGAACGCCGAAGGCAACCGCGGCCTCGCCGACGCCGCGGTGCGCGAGCGCTACGCGCAGAACGGATTGGAGCCGGTTGGCGGCAGCCTCGAGCAGTTCGCGCGCCAGTACCGCGACGACTATGAGAAATACGCGCGCCTTATCAAGGATCTGAGCATCAAGTTGGACTAGAATCGAAGCGCTTTGTCGCTTCGTCTTGAACTTCTCAATCCCGAGCAGCTTGCCGCCGTAACCCTGGCCGAAGGCCACGCGCTGGTGCTCGCGGGCGCGGGCAGCGGCAAGACGCGCGTGCTCACCACGCGCATCGCCTGGCTGGTCCGCGAAGGCCACGTCACGCCGGGCGGCGTGCTGGCGGTCACCTTCACCAACAAGGCGGCGCGCGAGATGCTCACGCGCCTGACGGCGATGCTGCCCGTGAACCCCCGCGGCCTGTGGATCGGCACCTTCCACGGGCTCGCCAACCGTCTCCTGCGCGCGCACCACCAGGAAGCGGGATTGCCGAGGGAATTCCAGATCCTCGACACGCAGGACCAGCTCTCGGCGGTGAAGCGCCTCGCGCGCTCGCTCAACGTCGACGAGGACCGCTTCCCGCCGCGCGACCTGCAGCGTTTCATCAACGCGCAGAAGGAGGAAGGCCTGCGCGCGGGCGATGTGGCGGCCGGCGACGACCTGACGCGCCGCCAGGCGGAGTTGTTCGCCGCCTACGACGCGCAGTGCCAGCGCGAGGGCGTGGTGGATTTCGCGGAGCTGCTGCTGCGAAGTTTTGAATTGCTGAAGAGAAATGAACTGCTTCGGCAGCACTATCAGGCGCGCTTCCGGCACGTGCTGGTAGACGAGTTCCAGGACACCAACCGGCTGCAGTACCGCTGGCTGAAGCTGTTCGCCGGCCCGCACACCTGCCTGTTCGCTGTCGGCGACGACGACCAGTCGATCTATGGCTTTCGCGGCGCCAACGTCGGCAACCTCGCCGAGTTCGAGCAGGAGTACTCGAAGGGGCGCGTGATTCGCCTCGAGCAGAACTACCGATCGCAGGGAAACATCCTCGATGCGGCCAACGCGCTCATTGCCCACAACGCGAAGCGCTTGGGCAAGAACCTCTGGACCGCGGCCGGGCAGGGCGATCCGCTTCGCGTGTTCGAGGGCGCGAGCGATGCCGACGAGGCGCGCTTCATCGTCGAAGAGGTGGGCGCCCTGACGAGGGACAAAAGCGGCGAGGGCGCGCGGCTCGCCGACATCGCCGTGCTCTACCGTTCGAACGCGCAGTCGCGGGTGCTGGAGCATGCGCTTTTCGGCGCTGCGATCCCCTACCGCGTCTACGGCGGCCTGCGCTTCTTCGAGCGCGCCGAGGTGAAGCACGCGCTCGCCTACCTGCGCCTGGTTGCCACGCCGGCGGACGACAACTCGTTCCTGCGCGTCGCCAATTTCCCGCCTCGCGGCATCGGCGCGCGCACGATCGAGCAGCTGCAGGACGCGGCGAAGCAGAAAGGGAGTTCGCTGTTCGAGGCGATTGATGGAAAGGCTTTGTCATTCAAAAAATTAATTGAAGAAATGCAAGACGAAACCCGCGGCTTGCCCCTGCCCGAGATGGTCGAGCACGTGATTCACCGCAGCGGCCTCATTGAGCACTACAAGAACGAGCGCGAGGGCGCCGACCGCGTTGAGAACCTCGAGGAACTGGTGAACGCGGCAGCCGCGTTCGCGCAGGAAGAGAACAATCCGGAGAACCCGGAGGAAATGGGACCGCTCGCCGCATTCCTCAGCCACGCCGCGCTGGAAGCCGGCGAACACCAGGCCGCCGAGGGGCAGGACGCGCTGCAGCTCATGACCGTGCACTCGGCCAAGGGGCTGGAATTCCACGCCGTCTTCCTGAGCGGGCTGGAGGAGGGACTCTTTCCGCACGACCAGAGCCTGGTCGAGAAGGACGGCCTGGAAGAAGAGCGGCGCCTTGCCTACGTAGCCATCACGCGCGCGCGCGAGCGCCTGTACCTTTCCTTCGCTCAGACGCGCATGCTGCACGGCCAGACCCGTTACAGCCTGCCCTCGCGCTTTCTCGAGGAGATCCCCGAGGGGCTGAAAAAGTGGCTGACGCCGCGCTTCGTGCGGCAGCCAGCGATGAACTTCAGTCCGGCCCACAGGAAGAAAGAGACCTTTTCGTTCCAGAACCAGGAACGCGCCGGATTCCGCATCGGCCAGAACGTCACGCACCCGAAGTTCGGCGCCGGCGTGATCGTCGATGCCGAGGGCGACGGCGGCGATGCGCGCGTGCAGGTCAACTTCGGACGCCAGGGCGTGAAGTGGCTGGCGGTGGCGGTGGCCAAGCTGCAGGCGGCCTAGAGCCGGGACTTCCGGCTGCGTTTCGTTCCTTCCTGAGACTTGGCCACGTGCCGCAGCCCCGTCAGCGCGGGCGTGATGATCTTGGCATCGGCGTCTTCTGCATAGACCGCGTACGCGGGATACAGGAATTCCGGCGCGCCGCGGACGAGGCTGAGCCGGCGGCTGCTCAGGTAAGGCCTGACCGCGTTCATGCGGAAGTACCCCGAGCCGCCCGCCTTCAGGATGTACTGCAACCCTAGGGGCCCGAGCCCGACGTAGGTGCCGGGATTGGCAAGGTCGGGGTAGTTCAGATTGTGGTGGGCCGCGAACTCCGGGCCCCAGTCCACGTACACGTAGTCCTCGGCGCGCGTCGCTCCTTTGCGGCGGTCGGTAGTGACGAGGACGAGCGTCTCCTTCATCAACAGTTCGACCTTCAGTCCGGGACGGTGCTGGGGGGCATAGAGGACCGCGATGTCCAAGACGCCTTCGCTCACCTGGTTCATGAGCCCCTCCGCGAGCCCCACGTGCGTGCGCAAGGCGAGCTGGGGCGCCGAACGCCGCATCCAGATGAGCCAGTCGAGCAGGAACGGATTCCACAGGCTCAGCTCCGCGCCGACGGCGACGACCGCATGCAGGCCGACCGGCACCCCGACCTGGTGGCGGGCACGTTCCCAGATCTGGATCAGCAGCGGCGCATAGCGCATGAACTGCTCGCCGGCGGAAGTGAGCGACGCGCCCCGCTTGCTGCGCTCGAAGAGCTTGCGACCGAGCAACTCTTCGAGCGTCTGCACGCGCACGCTGACCGCCGTCTGAGTGACGTGCAGCCGCTCCGCGGCGCGGATGAAGTTGCCGGCGGCGACGATCTCCAGAAAAGTGCGGGCGAGCGTAATGTCCATCGTCGCCTAGTATGCAGAAAAATGGATCTAATAAGCAATAAGTTTCAATTTACTTGGAATCGACGCCGGCCGAAGATTGCGCCATGGCCTTCACACTTCCCGATCTTCCCTACGGTTATGACGCGCTCGAGCCGGTCATTTCCCGGGCGACCCTGACGCTGCACCACGGCGCGCATCACCGCAGCTACGTCGAGAAACTGAACGCGCTCCTCAAGGACGATGCTCCGCTGGAGGCGATCGTCAGGCGTACCGCGGTGCGCGCCAAGGAAGACGCCCGTGCGCGCGCGATCTTCAACAACGCAAGCCAGGCGTGGAACCACGCGTTCTACTGGAACTCTCTCAGGCCCAGGGGCGGCGCAGCCGAGCCGGCGGGCCGGCTGGCAGAGCGCATCAAGGCGGATTTCGGCGGCCCGGAAAAGCTGGTGCAGGAGCTCAAGACCGCTGCCCTTGGCGTCTTCGGCAGCGGCTGGACCTGGCTCGTGCTCGCCGGCGGCGAGCTGCGCATCACCACGACGGCCAACGCGGACTCTCCCATCGTTCACGGCAAAGCACCGCTGCTGGTCTTCGATGTGTGGGAGCACGCCTACTACCTGGACTACCAGTCGAGGCGCGCCGAGTACGTCTCGGGCGTCGTGGATCATTTGCTGAACTGGGAGTTCGCGCAACACAACTTCCTCAAGCAGGAGGCGGCGCATGTCTGACCATACGCAGGTCTTTCAGCGCCGGGCGGGCGAATGAAGCGTCGCCCGGTCAGACTGAAGAGAGCCTACGAGCAGCCGGCGGCTGCCGACGGCATGCGCGTGCTGGTCGATCGGCTCTGGCCGCGCGGGCTGAGCAGACGGAAAGTAGCCGCGGATCTTTGGCTGCGCGATATCGCGCCGAGTCATGAGCTGCGGCGCTGGTACGGCCACGACGTGCGTCGCTGGGACCGGTTCTCGACCCGGTATCGAAAGGAGCTCGCGCGGCAACCCGAGGTCCTGGAGCTGCTCGACGACCTGCGGCGGCGCACGCCGGTCACCCTGATCTTCGGCGCGCGCGACGCGGCCCACAGCCACGCGGCGATATTGCGGGAGCTGCTCGATGAACACTGACCAGGTCGTCGCAACCACAAGGCGCGCCTGGTCCGCCATGGACGGGGCGGAGTACGGCGTGTTCCTGAACGAGCTGCTCGCTGCCGAGCGCGCGGGCGCCAAGCTCCTGTCGGCCTATCTGGACGAGCTGCCGCTCGATTCCTCCAAGTGGAAGATCGTTCGCGCCGTCCAGCTCGATGAAGCGCGCAACTGCGCGGTTCTCATCCACCTCCTGCTGGAGGCGGAAGTGAAGCCGACCCAGGCAGTAGGGGCCTTCTACGACAAAGGCTTGGCGATCCAGGGATGGCGCGAGCGCTTCGATTTCCTCAATCGCGGTCAGGCGTGGGTGGCGAAGTGCCTGACGGACGCCATTCCGAGGGTGCCGGCACGCGCTCGGCCGGCGCTCAGGAAGATGCGCGACTCCCACGTCTGGAACATCGGGATCTGCGAGGAGCTCCTCGATCGCAACGCGGCTTCGGGAGCGGCAGCGAAGCGCGCGTCATCCAATGCCGCTCAAACCACCCTTTCATAGGAGAGTCGCCATGTCCTCGTTCCTCACCCTTGCCGATCCCATCGCAGCCCGCCGCATGTTCCTCGCGCGCTCGGGTATCGTCCTTTCGGGCGCTGCAGTCGCGTTGCTCGCCGGGCGCGACGCGCTTGCCGCGAAAGCCGGCGGCGGCACTGCTGCCGATGCGCAAATCCTCAACACCGCGCTCGGCGCGGAGCTCGAGGCCGTCGCCGCCTACCAAGTCGGCGCGGAAAGCGGCTTGCTGCAGAAGCCGGTGCTCGACCTGGCGGTGCAGTTCCAGGGCCATCACAAGGAGCATGCCGACCTTCTCGCCAAGACCGTCAGGCAGCTCGGCGGCAAGCCCGTGGTAGCGAAGAGCAAGTACAGCTTCCCCGTGGAGGGTCTCAAGACCCAAGCGGACGTGCTGCGATTTGCGGCAAAGCTCGAGCAGGGCGCGGTGAGCGCCTACCTGGGCGCCGTGCCCCTGTTCGGCAATCGTGACCTGTCCAAGGCCGCTGCCAGCATCCTCGGCGACGAGGCGATGCACTGGGCGATCCTGCGCAATGCCGTCGGCGAGAATCCCGTGCCGGCGGCGTTCGTCTCCTGATCGTGAAGCAGATCGCGCTCGCAGCCGCCCTCGCGCTCGTCATCGGAGAGACGGTTGCGACGCAAGGCGATCCACGGCGCGGCGAGGAACTGTACGCCCGTTGCGCTGGCTGCCATTCGCTTGCGCAGGATCGTGTGGGGCCACGGCATTGCGGTTTGCTTGGCCGACGTGCGGGCAGCGTTGCGGGCTTTGACTATTCGCCCTCCATGAAAGGGTCGCGAATTATCTGGACCGCCCGGGCGCTCGATCGCTTTCTTGCCGCGCCGACGCAACGCGTTCCCGGGACGACCATGACCTACGCGGGCGTGACGGACGAGCGGGAGCGCGCCGATCTGATCTCGTATCTGGAAGCCGCGGGCCGTTCGCCCGCCTGCAGGCGCGAATGAGCGCGCCGTTTCGCAAGTTCGCCTGCGAGGTCTGCGGCCACGTGTACGACGAGGCAACTGGAGATTCTGCGGCCGGACTTCCGCCCGGAACGCGCTGGGAGCATGTGCCGGAGGGCTGGACCTGTCCCGAGTGCGGCGCGAAGAGGGCCGACTTCGCTCCGGTGGCGGCATGAAGACCGTCGTCGTCGGCTCCGGCCTCGCCGGCGTGACCGTGGCGGAGGCGCTCGCCAGGAGCCCCAGCCACGACGTGACGCTCGTGACTCTCGAGGTCCATGGCTACTACGCGCGGCCGCGCCTGTCCCAAGGGATAGCGTTGAGCGAGGAAGCGGCGGCAAGGATTGTCCTGAAGCGATTCGCGGAAATCGACCGCGTGCGCGTGTTCTCCGGCGCCGAGGCGTGGATGATCGACCGGGAACGGCAGCGCCTGGCAATCCGGGACTCGGACTCGCTGGACTACGACATTCTCGTCCTCGCCACCGGTTCGGCCGCCCGCATCCCGCCGGCGCTCGCGCCTTCGCGGCCGGACTTCCTCACCCTGAACAGCCTGGATGACTTACTGACGCTTCGTCATCGCCACGCGAAGATGCGCGCGCGAGGCAAGACCCGGTGGGCCGTTGTCGGCGGTGGCCTGATCGGCTGCGAGGTCGCCTCCGACCTGCACAAGGCAGGCAACCGGGTCACGATCTTTCATCGGGAGGCGCGCCTGATCGAGCTGCAACTCAACGAAGGCCAATCCGCGGCGCTGCACGCCCACTTCACGGCGCGCGGCGTCGAGGTGCGCTATGGCCAGGACCTCAACCAGCTGCCGCGGCCGTATGACGGCGTCATCGTCGCGACCGGCTTCGTGCCGCGCGTCGAGCTGGCGAAGGAGGCCGGCCTGGCCACGCGGCGCGGAATCGTCGTGAACGAGTGGCTGCGCACGGACGACCCCTGCGTCTACGCCGTCGGCGACGTCGCCGAAGTGGATTCCCGGCTCTATCCATTCGTGACGCCGATCCGCTCGCAGGCCTTATGGCTTGCACAACACTTCGAGGGACGCGCGGCAGCGGGCTGGGCGCCGCCGGCTTTCACCCCGGTGATCAAGATTCACGACTTCAAGCTGCCCGCCGCCGCTGCGGCCTGAGCGCATCGGGCTGCGGCGCGATCTCTGGCGGAGTAACGTGGCTGGGTCTCCAAATCTGACGCTCGAGGACATGGACTGGCTGCGCAGAATCCGGGCGACCTCCAAGGCGAGACGCGATCCGGCTCGAGTGCCAACCGATGTCGCCGGCAAGCTACGCGCCTTCGGACTCGTGGCACCGAGCGATCCACCTGAAATAACCGACCGCGGATATGACGCGTTGCTGGAACAGAAAATGCGAGACGCCGAGGACCGCTGAGCGCATCGGCAACAAGGGTTGCTTTATATTTTTTCTGTGGTATGGTCGGATCAATGATCACGCTCATCAAAATCAAGCGCAGCATCCTGCAAGGCGTGATCGCGCGCGTGCGTTGCACGCCCGGAACCCTCGCTTTTCCTGGTCTCGCCCGGTAAGCGCCGGATCGCCGCCACGCGCGGCGAACTGAGCCTCACCGGGACTCTCCGCTAAAGCCGTCGTCCTGCCGTATCGCGCGCTGCGCGGACGGCTCGCGGCGTTCCTTCGTTCGCCTCAAGACAGGAGATGCACATGACCAGCACCAATGAATTGCTCGTTTCCAGGACCGATGCCGAAGCTCTGGCTTCCATCATCGGCGATGCCGCGCGCGCAGATCGGTCCGAATCCGGGGCGGCTGACGCGCTCGCGGAAGTTCTCAGCGGCGCGCTAGTCGTGCCGCATGAGGACCTGCCCGCTGACCGGGTCTCAATGAACTCGCGAGTGACCTACCGCGAGGAGCCCGGGGGCGCCTCTCGCTCGATCGTCGTCGTTCATCCTGGCGAGGCCGCGCCCGCGGACGGAAGAATTTCAGTCCTGTCGCCTGTGGGTCGATCGCTGCTCGGCCGGCGCGCCGGTTCGCGAGTCTCGATCGCGGTTCCCGGCGGAAGGGTGCTGACTATTCACGTGCTCGCGACCGAAAAAGCCGATCCCGCTCTTTTCAAGGAGGCGGCATGATGGATGCGCGCGATTCAACAGGGGCCGGCTTTGCGGGCGCTCTACTCGTCCTGCTGGCCGCATTCGATCTGTCATGGAGCAATGGCGCTACGGTGCCGAGCGTCATCGTAGGCCTCATCGGTTTCGCCTTCGTGGCGGCCACGTTCGTGGTCCATGCCCGGAATGAGAGGCGCGGTGCTAGGTCCGCTCCCTAACGGTCGAAGATGAGCACCACGTAGGCGCAGAAGAGCAGCAGGTGCACCGCGCCCTGCAGGATGTTGGTGCGGCCGCTCGCGTAGGTGAGCGTGGCCATGGCCAGGGTGAGCACCAGCAGGACCGCGTCCACCGCCGCGAGGCCCAGCACCACGGTGCGGTCGGTGAGCAGCGCGATCGCCAGCACCGCCGGGATCGTCAGGCTGATGCTCGCCAGTACCGAGCCGAGCAGCAGGTTGATCGAGCGCTGCATCTGGTTGACGAGGGTGGCGCGCACCGCGCCCAGCGACTCGGGCGCGAGGATCAGCGCGGCGACGAGGAAGCCCACCAGCGCCGCCGGCGCCCCCAGCACGCGCACGCCATAGTCGAGCGGCACCGCGATCTTCTTGGACAGCAGCACGATCGGCACGATGTAGAGGACGAGCAGCGCGCCGTGGTAGGCGGCCGGCCGCAGGTCGGTGATGGGCGGCGCCTTCTCCTCTGTCTCACCGGGCCGGTCGAGAAAGAAATGGCGGTGCCGCAGCGTCTGGATGGCGAGGAAGATGCCGTAGAGCGCGAGCGACATGAGGATCAGGAAGCTCTCGTGCAGCCGGGAGAGTTGGCCGCCCGGCGCCGACTCAGTGAAGTTGGGCAGCACCAGGCCCAGCACCGCCAGCGGCACGATCACCGCGAGGAAGGCGTTCGCGCCCTGCAAGTTGTAGGTCTGCTCGTGGTAGCGCAGGCCGCCGGCGAGCAGCGCGACGCCCGCCATGCCGTTGAACACGATCATGATGACCGCGAACATGGTGTCGCGTGCAGTGGTGGAAACCTCGGGTCCGGTGAACATCACCGCCGCGATCATCATCACCTCGATCACCGTGATGGCGAGCGACAGGATCAGCGTGCCGTAGGGCTCGCCGAAGATCTCGGCGAGGCATTCGGAGTGGCGCACCACCGCGAAGGCCGACTGCAGCATGATGCCGAAGAGCCACGCCAGCACGAACGCCCCCCAGGCGGCGCTCGCCAGCCCGCCGAGCAGCGCCTGGTCGAAGGCGTAGAAGACGACCGTGGTCGCGTAGACCGGCAGCAGCGGCCATTCCCTTGTGATCATGGGCAAAATCTAGCACGCGAGGCGCGCGCTTCAGAGTGCACTGACGGCGAGGTAGCGCGCGAGCCGGCCGGCGGCCATGAAGCAGAGCGAGGCGAACCAGTTCACACGCAGCCAGCCGGCGGCGAGGCAGAGCCCGTCCCCGACGATTGGCAGCCAGGCAAAGAACGTGGCCGCGGGGCCGTAGCGGCGAACCTTCTCCAGGATCTTCTCGTTCAAACTCCTTTTTCCCGGAAACAGTCGCCCGATCAGGTAAGTGGTCATGCCGCCCACGGTGTTGCCGATGGTCGCGAGCGCGATCGCCAGCCCTGCCTCGTCCGGATGCAGCCTCAGGTAGCCGTACAGCACCGCTTCCGAGGAAAACGGCACCACGGTGGCCGCGAGGAAGCTCGCGGCGAGCACCGCGGCGAGGCCGCCTTCAGGCGAAAGCAGGGTTTCCATGGAGCCCTGTGCTACGCTTTTTGCGATGAAGCACAGAGATTATCTCGAACGCATCCTCAAGGCGCGCGTCTACGACGTGGCGATCGTCTCGCCGCTCGAGCAGGCGCCGGGGTTGTCGCGGCGCCTGGGCAACCGGCTGCTGCTCAAGCGCGAGGACCTGCAGCCGGTGTTCTCGTTCAAGCTGCGCGGCGCGTACAACAAGATGGCGGGCCTGCCGGCGGCGAGGCTGGCGAGGGGCGTCATCGCGGCGAGTGCGGGCAACCACGCACAGGGCGTAGCGCTCGCGGCGCAGAAGCTCGGCTGCCGGGCGGTAATCGTCATGCCGGTGACCGCGCCGAAGATCAAGGTGGATGCGGTCGCCGCGCGCGGCGCGCAGGTGGTGCTGCACGGCGACAGCTATTCGGAGGCCTACCGCCACGCGATGAAGCTCAAGCGCCGGCGCGGCCTGACCTTCGTGCACCCCTACGACGACCCGGAGGTGATCGCCGGGCAGGGGACCATCGGCATGGAGATCCTGCGCCAGAGCGCGCGGCCGATCCATGCCGTGTTCCTCGCCGTGGGCGGCGGCGGCCTGATCGCTGGCGTGGCCGCCTATATCAAGCGCCTGCGGCCCTCGGTGCGCGTGATCGGCGTCGAGCCGGTGGACGCCGACGCCATGGCACGCTCGCTCAAGGCCGGGCGCCGCGTGGTGCTGGAGCACGTCGGCCTCTTCGCCGACGCGGTGGCGGTCAAGCAGGTCGGCAAGGAGACGTTCCGCCTGGCGAAGAAATTCGTAGACGAGATGGTGACCGTCGACACCGACGAGATGTGCGCCGCGATCAAGGACGTGTTCGAGGACACCCGCGTGGTGCTCGAGCCCTCGGGCGCGCTCGCCATCGCCGGCGCCAAGGCCTGGGTTGCGCGCCACGGGGTGCGGGGCAAGACGCTTGTCGCGGTCGCCTGCGGCGCCAACGCGAATTTCGACCGCCTGCGCTTCGTCGCCGAGCGCGCCGAGGTCGGCGAGCACCGCGAGGCGGTGCTGGCGGTGACGATCCCGGAGCAGCGCGGCAGCTTCCGCCGCTTCCTCAAGGCGCTGGGCGGCCGCAACGTCACCGAGTTCAACTACCGGATGCAGGACCCGCGCGAGGCGCACATCCTCGTCGGCGTCACGGTCCAGGACCGCAACGAGGCCGCGCGCATCGTGAGGAACCTGCGGCGGGCGGGCTTCGGCACCATCGACCTGTCGGAGGACGAAGTCGCCAAGGGCCACATGCGCTATATGGTGGGCGGCCACCTGCACAAGGCGAGGGACGGCGCGCGCGAGCTGCTCTATCGCTTCGAGTTCCCGGAGCGGCGCGGCGCGCTGATGAAGTTCCTGACGGCGCTGAACCCGGGCTGGAACATCAGCCTGTTTCACTACCGCAACCTGGGCGCGGACTACGGCTCGATCCTGGTCGGGCTGCAGGTGCCCAGGAAAGACCAGAGGGAATTCGTGCGTTTTCTCGGCCGCCTCGGCTATCCGCACGCCGATGAAACGCGCAACCCCGGCTACCGGCTGTTCCTCGGCTGATGACCGCGAAGACGTTGCAGCTCTCCGACGCGTTGCATCGCTATTTGCTCGGTGTCTCGTCGAGGGAATCCAGCACGCAAAAGGCGCTGCGGCTCCATACCCAGCGGCTGCCGCGCGCGACCATGCAGATCGCGCCCGAGCAGGGGCAGTTCCTGCAGCTGCTGGTGCGCCTGCTCGGCGCGCGGCGCATCCTCGAGATCGGCACCTTCACCGGCTACAGCGCGCTCGCGATGGCGCTCGCCCTGCCGCGCGGCGGCCGCATCCTGTGCTGCGACGTCAGCAAGGAGTGGACCGATATCGCGAAGAAGTACTGGGCCAGGGCTTCGGTATCGGGAAAGATCCAGTTGCGGCTGGCGCCGGCCCTCGAGACGCTCAGGGCCGCGAAGGGCCCGTTCGATCTTGCGTTCATCGACGCCGACAAGGCCAACTATGCGAGGTACTACGAGCGCTGCCTGAAGCTCGTGCGCCGCGGCGGGGTGATCGCGATCGACAATACGCTCTGGTACGGCAGGGTGATCGACCCGCGCGACCGCAGCGAGGACACGCGCGCGGTGCGCGCCTTCAACCGCAAGCTGCACCGCGACCGGCGGGTCGAGCTCGCGATGGTGCCGATCGGCGACGGCCTGACGCTGGCGCTAAAGCGCTAGCGCGTTCGAGGCGTCGCCCCAGGCCTCCTCCCAGTCCTGGCCGAGGAAATCGAGCACGCGGCCGTCGGCCTGGAAGAACTTGTTGGGCAGCTGGAACATGGCGATCGAAAGGTTGCCCTCGGGGCCGGCCCAGGCCTCGTGCCGGCTGCCCGCCGGGCGCCAGACGAAATTGCCGGCGGTGACCTTGCCTTCGCCGCAGACGAGCGAGCCTTCCAGCAGGTAGGTCTGCTCGATCAGCACGTGCTCATGGTCGGGCAGCTTCGCGTTCGGCGCCATCTTGAGCAGCACCGTGAGCAGCCCCGAGCCGCGGTCGACCAGCAGCGTCTTCGCCTCGACTCCCGGGTACACCGTCTTGGTCCAGGGCAGCGTGGCAAGCTCGACGAAGCGGGAAGCCATCGGCGGGAGCTGGTCGTGCTGCTTGACGTTCGGCGTGCGTGCGGTGGTCATCGGCGGTTCCTCCTGACGGTGCGGTCGATCATAGCGCGGCTAGTCCGGAATCAGGCGCTTGCCGAGGCTAACGGCCTCGTCGGCTCGGTAGCCGATCTTCGCGTAGAACGCCAATGCCGCGTCGTTGCCATGACGGACCTGGATGTTCAGTTTCGGGCAACCACGCGCCGTCAGCCGCTCCTCGACCTCGCGCATGAGCGAGCGGCCGTAGCCCCTGGTCCGGTGCTCCGGAGCGACCGCAAGGTAGTTCACCCATCCGCGGTGGCCGTCGTAGCCCGCCATGGCGGTGGCGATGACGCGTCTATCGACAAGTCCCACGAGGAAAAGCTCGGGCTGCGTCGTCAGCTTGCGCTGGATGTCCTTGCGCGGGTCGTTCCAGGAGCGCGTCAGTCCGCAGCGCTGCCAGAGCTCGATCACTTCGGCTTCGTCTCCGGTCGCGTAGGGTCGAAGTTCCATCGGCGAGCTAGCGGTGGCCAATTTCGCCCAGGTAGCAGACTGGCGAACTCAGGGCGCTGGGTTCTTCTCCGCCCGGGGGCGCGCCGAGGTAGGCCAGCCCTTCCTTGTCTCGTCGATAGACGCCGCGCTCCGTGACGACCCAGTCCATCGGGATGTCCCAATTTTGCGGATGGATGGTGTCGATCTTCGCGATCTCGTAGGACACGCCGATGACCGCCGGTCTTTTGGCGAAG
>JAYRND010000119.1:0-4942 GCA_041904885.1 Burkholderiales bacterium | reverse complement strand
GCCGCCTACGACGCAAAGCTCTGCGGACCGGTCTCGCAGCTCATCCTGCGAAACCGCGGCGCCGGGCCGTTCGGGCTGCTCAACCTCGTGGACGAGCGCTGCGGCGGCACGTTCGACAACATCGACGACGTGATCCCGCCCGCCGAGCGGAACGAGTTCATGTCCGCGTACCAGAAGGCCGCGGGCTTTGCCATCGAAACCCTCCACCCGGCGCCGCGGACGATCCCGAGCGGCGCGCGTGCCGGCTGACCCCTTCCGCCGTCTTCCCTAGTGCCGGACGTAGGCGAGCGTGGCCGCCGCCAGCAGCAAGGCGGCCGCGCCGATCGCGGTAAGCACCCGGTTCCTCGACTTGCGCCTCGCCGCGCGGACCTTTTCCGACGCCCTGAGCTCGGCCGACCTGAGGTCCGCATGCAGGTGTTGCACGAGGTGGCGCGCCTTCTCCAGCTCGCCGCGCAGCTCCTCGGGCGAAGGGTCGCCGCTCGCTCCGGACGCAGCGCGCGCCTCCCGTTCCGCGAATGCGGCGGTAACGAAGGCCGAGAGACGCTCGAACGCGTTGACGCGGATGAGGTCTACGTACCGGAGGCTGCGGGCGGAGGTCGCAATCGGCTCGTCGACGAGCTCGTCCTCCTTGCAATCGCGGTAGCGCATCGCTAGGCGCGAGAGCAGTGCCGCCGGCATGTCGGTCGCCACCGATCCCTCCGCGAGCAGCGAGCGCCAGTGCCGTGACTGATTGCCCGTAAATTCGGGACTGAGGCGCCGCGCGCTCGCGCCGATGACGATCTTGCTCGCCAGCTGCTCGGCACTGCGCACCGGATAGTGGGCGAGGAACACCCGGTCGGACGCTCGCTCCGGGATCTCGCGCCCGGATCTGCTCAACAGTCGGTGATTTCCGTCGGCCAAGTAGACATCCTGCCCCTCAAGGAGCCTCGCAGCGAAGAACACCTTGCGATGGTTTGGATGAGGAGAACGCAACCGGTGCCGGATTCGCGTCGCGGGATTCCGGTCGGCGCCATCGTCGCCCTCGGTGGGGACGAACGTCAGCCACGCGAGAGACAGCGCGCCGTTGGACGGCGCGCCGACCAGCTCTGCCTCCAGGTCGCCGCGGCTCTCGGCGACGATGAACTCGTCGGCATCCAGCGGCAGCAGGTAATCGCAGCCGCCGCCGGCCGCGACGTCACGAGCGAGCTCGTTTCCCAGCTTCTCGCGGGCGTAGGCCGTGGTCGTCGCCACGTCGAAGCTGACAGGCAACCCTTCCGCGGCGAGTCGCTCGACGATCTGCCGGGATGTATCGTAGGAGTTGTGGAAGCGGACATGGAGCCGGTCGGCGAACGCAAGCGTGTGGCGCGCGAAGCTCTCGACGATGTCGCATTCGTTGGCGACCAAGGCCACCGCGCAAAGCTTTACTCCGGCTGGCGCTGATGGCTCGGCGATGGGCACGTTGGGGAAAGGCGCTGTGCGGTGCGACCCGCGAAGTGTACCTCGCGCGCCCTGATCGCCCGTGAACATCTGCCTCCTGATCGAGCGCACGCGCCCGTTTTCCGGCCGGGATTTTCACGACGGTGCCGTGGGCGGTACACAGGCGGCCCTGGTGGTACTCGCGGAAGGCTTTGCGGCTTTGGGGCATTCGGTGACCGTAGCGAACACCTTGCACGCGCCCGTGACAGTGCGGTCTGTACGCTACTGCGGCCAGCAGGAAGTCCGAGGCGGCCGGTTCGACCTGCTATTGCTCGCCCGGGACTGGGCATCGGCCGTCGAATCGATCGAGTCCGGCCGGAAGCTGTTGCTTCTCACCGATGTGGAGTACGCGGATCACGCCTCGCTCGCCCGGGCCCTCGCCTGGGCCCCGAATGTCGCGCTGATGTCCAGGTATCAGGAGCGCCGGCTGCTCCAGGCCCTTGGCGAGCCGCTTGCGCGACGGCCGCGGACGATCACAGGCCTACCGATCAATGTCTTCGACTATGGAGAGTTCTCCACCGCGCGCGCGCCGCTGCTTCTTTACTGTTCCGCACCGGACCGGGGGCTCGTTTACATGCGCAAGATCCTGCCTGCCATCCAGCGCCGCGTTCCCGAGGCGCGGCTGGTGGTCACCTCCGACAAGACGCTTTGGGGCCAGGACTCACTGAAGGCAGTCTACGAGAAGAAGCTGCGCGACCTACCCGGGCTCGAGTACCTCGGAGCCGTGAGTCGCGCCGAGTTGGTGGGCCTGCAGAAGCGCGCCCGCGTTCTCGCGTACCCCTGCGAATTCATCGAGGGCTTTTGCCTGTCCGCCGCCGAATGTCTCGTCTCCGGCGCGGTACCGGTGACGACGGCGGACTTCGCGCTGGTCGAGACGGTGGGCGACCGCGGCAGGCTGATCAGGGGCCGTCCGAACGGGCTCCTGTACCGAATCGGCTTCGTGCGCGCCGCGACGCGTCTTCTGAAGGACGAGCGCTACTGGCTTTCCATGGCCCTTCGCGCCCGCGAACACGGCCTGGCCCGATTCGCGCCGCGAACAGTTTGCGAGCGGATCCTCGCGCTCTAGGCCTGCTGCTTGACGCCCTCGAGCAGCTTCTGCAGCTCGCCCGACTGGTACATCTCCTTCATGATGTCCGAGCCGCCGACGAACTCGCCGTTGACGTAGAGCTGCGGGATTGTCGGCCAGTTGGCATAGTCCTTGATGCCCTGGCGGATGTCGGGGTTCTCCAGCACGTTCACGCTGAAGAAACTCTTCACGCCGCACGCGTTGAGCGCCTGCACCGCGAGCGCCGAAAACCCGCATTGCGGGAATTGCGGCGTGCCCTTCATGTAGAGCACCACGGGGTTGCCGGTGACCTGCTGCTTGATCTTGTCTTGAGTGTCCATGCTCAGGATTTTAGCCGCCCGCCCGAAACGCGGGCAATGCCCGCCAGATCGGGCCACGTGGTCACGGTTTCGAGGCCCGCTTCGGCGAGCAGGTCCCGGACCGCCTGGTCCTGGTCCCAGCCGTGCTCAAGGAGCAGCCAAGCACCCGGCAGGAGGTGCGCCCCGGCGCCCCGGACGATCTCCCTGATCGCGTCAAGGCCATCGGCGCCCGCGACCAGCGCGGCCGGCGGCTCGAAGCGCAGCGCCGGCAGGTGCGGGTCGCCGAGCGCGACATACGGCGGGTTCGAGACCACCAGACCGAAGCGCTCGCCCGCGACCGGCTCGAACCAGCGGCCGTGACGGAAATCGACGTCGATATTCAGTTTCACCGCATTGCGCTTGGCGGTATTCAGCGCCGAGAGATCGGAGTCGATCGCCACCACCCTGCATTGGGGCCGCTCATGCTTGATTGCGAGCGCCACCGCGCCTGACCCCGTACCCAAATCCAGGACAGATTCGGCCTTCCTTTCCAGCGCGAGATCCACCAGCAGTTCGGTTTCCGGCCGAGGGACCAGCACCGACGGGTTGACCGAAAGCTCGAGGCTGTAGAACTCCTTGCGGCCGAGGATATACGCGACCGGCATTCCCGCCTTTCTTTTTTCCACGAATGCAAGAAAGGCGTTCTCGACTTCGAACGGGATTTCCTCCTCGGGCGAGGCGGCCACGCTCGCCTCGGAAAATCTGCAAACCTCCGCAAGCAGCAGCCGCGCCTCCCGGGCATCTATGCCGGCTGTTGCGATAGCCTCGGCAACGGTCAAGCGGCTTTTTCGGCGAGCTGCGCGAGCTGGTCGGCCTGGTGCGCGGCCGCGAGCGCGCCGAGGATCTCGTCCATCTCGCCGTCCATGATGCGCTCGATCTTGTACAGGGTCAGGTTGATGCGGTGGTCGGTGACGCGGCCCTGCGGGAAGTTGTAGGTGCGGATGCGCTCGGAGCGGTCGCCCGAGCCGATCAGCGACTTGCGCGTGGAGGCGGTCTTCGCCGCGGCCTCCTTCTCCTGCTTGTCCTTGATGCGCGCGGCCAGCACCGAGAGGGCGCGCTCGCGGTTCTTGTGCTGCGAGCGCGAGTCCTGGCACTCCACCACGATCCCCGTGGGCAGGTGCGTGACCCGGATCGCCGAATCCGTCTTGTTGACGTGCTGGCCCCCGGCGCCAGAGGCGCGGAAGGTGTCGATGCGCAGCTCTGAGGGATTGAGCACCACCTCGCCCACCGCATCGGCCTCGGGCAGGATCGCGACCGTGCAGGCCGAGGTGTGGATCCGACCCTGCGTCTCGGTCTCGGGCACGCGCTGCACGCGGTGGCCGCCCGACTCGAACTTGAGCTTCGCATAGGCGCCCGGCCCGGCGATGCGCGCGATCACCTCCTTGAACCCGCCCAGCTCCGACGGGCTCTCCGACACCAGCTCGACCTGCCAGCCCTGGCGCTCAGCGTAGCGCGTGTACATGCGGTAGAGGTCGCCGGCGAAAAGCCCCGATTCGTCGCCGCCGGTGCCTGCGCGGATCTCCAGGAACAGGTTCTTGTCGTCGTTGGGGTCGCGCGGCAGCAGCGCCTGCTGCAGCTCGCCCTCCAGCCGCTCCATCGCACTCTGCGCGCTGCGCATCTCCTCTTCGGCAAAGCCCTTCATCGACGGGTCCGATGCGAGGTCGCGCGCCGCGGCGGCGTCGCGCTCGGCCTGCTGGTAGCGGCCGTAGAGCTCGGCGAGCCGGCTCAGGTCGGCGTGCTCGCGCGAGAGCTTCTTGAACTCGCCGAGATTCCGTGTCACGTCCTCGGCCGAGAGCAGCCCGTTCAGCTCCTCGAGCCGTCGTGCCTGGCCGTCGAGCTTGGTGCGCAGCGCGGGCTTCAAGACGGCAGGCGAAACAGGCGCGCCAGCGTCTCGGCGAGCGTGCGGCGTTCCTCGCCGGTCGCTTCATTCAGCGCCTGCGTGGGCGCGTGCATGAGCTTGTTGGTGAGTCCCTGCGAGAGGGCTTCCAGCACCTGCTTGGGATCGTCGCCCTTGGCGAGCAGTTTGAGCGCGCGCTCGACCTCGTGCCGGCGGGCGTCCTCGGCCTGGTCGCGCAGCGCGCGG
>JAYRND010000002.1:0-8863 GCA_041904885.1 Burkholderiales bacterium | reverse complement strand
GGCGATCAAGCGGCAGACCGAGGAGCTCACAAAGCGCCTGGATGACCTGAACCGCGGGCTGCGGGGGCTGGGTGGTATGGTGACGCCCGCTTTCGGTGGAGTGTGATTGACGGTGCCTGAGCCCTACTCCTACCTCGCGACCACCAGGCAGACCTGGCTCAAGTTGCTGGAGCGCATCGCTGCCGGGGATCTGCGCGCGCCAAAATTTCTCGAGTTCGCGATCATGCTCTACAAGGAAGCGCTGCTCATGGATTACCCCGACGACGAGCTCGAGCGCCTCCGCCAGCTCGCCAAGGCGCACGACGAGCTGGAGGACGCCTTCCGGAAGTCCGCGGACAAGCTCCCCGAGCTGAATCGCGCCGGGGCTCTGAAGATGCTTCGCGAGATCCCGACCACATGACCGCGAGGCATCTAGTCGCGCGGCACACTTTTGGCACATCAGCTGCTAACTGTGGGCAGTAAATGGCAATGCTGAGCAATTAGCGCAGCGTGCTTAGGCCGTTGATTTGTTAGCCGTAGTTGATTGTGCGGTGTTGTCCGTCATTGACGGCGGACTCACTTAAAATCCCCAGGCGCAAGCCGTGCCGGTTCGAGTCCGGCCCCGGGCACCAGCCCTTTCTCCTAGCCGATCGCGACGATCACGTTGAAGCTGATCGAGATGCGCAGCTCCTCCGACAGGTTCGGATGCACGTAGTGCTGCACCGGCGAAGGCCACATGAGGAGCGTTCCCGCGCTCGGTAGCACGGTGTGCGCCGGGCGCGCGTCGGGCCCGATACTGCCCGCGGCCATGTTGGCGGCGGAGCGCGGGTCGTAGAAGGAGATGCAGGCCGGCCGCGCGCCGGGTTCGTCCACGCTTGCCGGGGCGGGCGGGACGCGCACGTAGTAGGTGCCGCTCAAGTAGGACTTCGGGTGCGTGTGCGGCGCGTGATGGTCGCCGAAGCGGTTGACGTTGTACCAGGAGAAAAGCGACCAGGCCGGAACCCGCTTGACGCCGACCTGCTGGAGGAACGACTGCACCGTCTGGTTGATCTGGCTCTCCAGCCAGCGCACCGGCGGCTTGGCGACGCTGAAGAAGTTCTGCTCCTGGTAGCGCGCGGTGTAGTCGTGCTCCCGCGCCTCCTCTCCGAGGATGTGCGCGGCGAGCCCCTCGTTCGGCTGCTCGAAGCCCGGCAGCCGGCGCCGCACGAGCAGGGTCGGCCACAAGCCGTTGAACACCATGCGCGGCATCGCGCTCACGGCGCCCTTGCTCCCTGTCCGCCTTCGAGCTCGATGCGCAGCGCAACGCGCACCCAGGGCGTGCGCGCGAGATGCACGCGGCTGCAGTGGCGCAGGTAGCCCGGCCAGAGCATCAGCATGCCGGCGACGGGTGCGAGCGTGCGCGTCTCTTCGTAGTTCGGGTCGCCCGCAAGTGCGAGCGCGTTGAAGCCGACGCGCGGGTCGACGAGCGTCAGGTGGCTGGGCGCGCAGTCGCTGCGCAGGTGCGTGAGCTCCGGCGGCGCCGGCGCGTTGACGAAGTACAGGCCGGCCAGGACCGCGCCCGGCTCGTTGGCAAGCTCGCGGTAGTGGCCGAAGCCCAGGGCCTCCAGGCGCCCGGACGCGCGCCAACTTGGTGCGGGCTGCACCTGCATCTTCTCGAACCACTGGCCGAGGGCGGCGGAGACGCCATCGCGGAGCCATCTCGCCGCGGAGTGCCCAGTCTCGAACAGGTTTCCGGGAACTCCGGGAGGACCCGCGAGGGCCATCAATTCCCGGTTCGGCTCGTCGGCGTCCGCAATCTGCATCTGGCCGACCCAGGTCGGCCAGAGGGGAAAGATGTCGTCGCCTTCAGGTCCGCTCATTGCGCCATATTTATCACACGCGTCTTGTAAAATCGCCCGCGGGAGCTGGGACGGGCAAATCAGACAAGGGGAAGAAAATGGATCTGCAGCGATTCTTCAGAAGCGCGGTTTTCTTGCTGGCGGGGCTTGCCGGCGCGCTGGTTCTCGTTCCCGCGCAGGCGCAGAAGGACAAGCCGGACAACATTCACGGCGTGATCACCAGCCGCAGCGGCGACACCCTGGCGCTGCGCGTGAAGGGCGGCAGCGTGGTCAACGTCAGGATCACGCGCGAGACCACCGTCTATGAACTGCAGGGGCCGCTGGGGATCGGGATCCTGCCGGCGAGCATCAGCCAGGACGTGCTTGCCCCGGGGCTGAAGATCATCGCCGAGCCGGTGTCGGCCGCCCAGCCGATTGTGGTGAAAAGCATCCAGTTCGATACCCGGGACCTGGAGCGGCTCTACGCGATCCAGGCGGCGCTGGCGGTGCCGCAGGCGCAGATCCAGGCGCTGCAGCAGGAGCTGGCTGCGCAGAAGCAGCACAACTCGATCCAGGACCAGGCCATCGCCGACGGCAAGGTGGCAAGCGCGGCAGTAAACAAGCGCGTCAGTGACCTCGCCGACTACGACCAGAAGGCCGAGCTGATCGTCCTCTTCGACGTCAACAGCGCCAACCTCTCCGACAAGGCGAAGGCGGACCTGAAGGCGTTCGCCGAGCAGTCGAAGAAGTACCGGGGCTACCTGATCCAGGTGGCCGGCTATGCGGACGCGCAGGGAAGCGCGAGCCGCAACCAGGTTCTGAGCGACCGGCGCGCGGCGGCGGTGGTGCAGTACCTGCAGCAGGATGCGGACGTGGCGCTCTCGCGCGTGCTCACGCCGGTCGCGATGGGTACGGCGAACCCGGTCGCCTCGAACGAGACCGCGCAGGGCAGGGCGGAGAACCGCCGCGTCACGGTGCGTCTCGGCGTGAACCGCGGCATCGGCGAGTAGCCGGCGCTCAGGGCCCGCGCCACCAGCGCGGGCCGGTGTACCCGGCCGCTGCCTGCTCGCCCGCCGCGAGCACGTCGAACGCCGCGCTTTTGCGCGCGGCGATGAGCTCGCGGATCCTTTGCTCCGGCCAGTGGTACTGGTGCCCGAATCCGCGGGTGCCGTCGCGCGGCCCGAGGCCCTTGCTCAGCAGCCGGTAGCGCGCCAAGGTGTAGTCGGCGCCCAGCGTCTTGAAGTGCAGGTTCAGCAGCCGATCCTCGGCGGGATAGCGCACGTTCCCCTGCGGGATCGCAAGGTGCCGGCCGGGCTGGAACCGGGTCTTGGACAACCGGTTCGGGTCGAACAGCGAGAGCTTGCTCATATCCTCCGACGGCACGCCGAGGCGCACGAGCTCGTGTAGCGGCCGGTCCCCCGCCGGAAACTCATCGGCGACCATGTCGAATCCCAGTGCGGGGATCGCGGTCACTCCCTGCCGCGAGCACTCCGCCAGGTAGCCCTCGAAGTCCGGGTGGTGGAGGTGCTCGTCGATCGCCGTGATCACCACCCAGTCGGCGGCGCCGCGGCTCTCCTTCCAGCACCGGTTGTGCAGCGCTTGCGCGGAAAGCACGAAAGAGTCCGGCACCGAGCGCACCAGGCGGCGCACTTCCACGCGGGGATGGGCGTGCAGGATCTCGAGCGTGCGGTCGCTGGAGTTGTCGTCATAGACGACGTAGCGCTCGACCCAGCGGTCGTAGTGCCGGAAGAAATACGGCAGCAGCCGCTCTTCGTTCCACGCCATGGTGTAGAGGTGGATGCGCTGCCGGCGCGAGGGTCGCCGGACGTGCAGGCGCGCGCGCAGTTTCTGCAGAAGGCTCACGGCGGCGGGTCTTCGACCGCCCTGCCGCCGTAGCCGGCAATCCCGCGCCGGACGATGCGGGCGGGATTGCCGACCGCCAGGCAACCCGATGGCAGGTCCTGCGTCAGCACCGCGCCTGCGCCGAGCATGCTGTTGGCGCCGACCTTCCTTCGGGGCAGGATGGTGGCGCCGGCGCCCACCGCCGCGCCGCGCGCCAGTTCCGCGTGCCCGGCGACCACGGCGCCCGGGCCGATCGACACGAAATCTCCGGCCTGCACGTGGTGGCCGATCTGCGCGCCGCGATTGACGAACAGGAAGCACCCCAGCCGCGATGCACCGCCGAGGATCGCGCCGGCGTTCACGTAGCCGCCGTCGCCGATCGACGTGCTGGCCGCGACGATCGCCGTGGGATCGACGAGCGGCGGAAACTGCGCGAAGCCAAGCCGGCTTGCCTGAGCGAACACGCCTTGGCGGAAGGCCGGCGTGAACAACGGGATCGCCGCCGGCATCCGGCGATGCTCCTCAGTCAGCGCGTCGAGGTCGATCACGCGGTCGGCCGCGAGCGCATGGCACGCGCCCGGAAGATTGCGCACGATGGCGGCGATGGGCACGCCCAGGCGGCGGCAGGTCTCCTCGAACTCGACGATGATGCTCGAGCCGGCGCCGATCAGGACCAGCGGACCGTTCAGGCGAGGCATGCGCGCAGCGCGCCGGCGATCTCGCGCGTGCGCCCCTGCGCGATCTCCGGCTGGATCGGCAGGCTCAGCGTCCGGGCGGCGAGCCGTTCGGTCTCCGGCAGTCGCGCGCCGCCAGCGGCGAATGCCGGGTGCCGGTGCAGGGGGGGAGAGTAGTGGACCGCCGTGGCTACGCCGCGCGCCGCGAGGCTCTGCGCGACCTGGTCGCGGCCTTCGAGCGCGATCGCGAAATGGTGATAGATGGAGCCCTCGGCGTCCGCAGGCAGCGCGATGTCCATCCCGGCCAGGTCCTCGCGATACGCGCGCGCGACCTGCTTGCGCACCGCGTTGTACGCGTCAAGCTGCGGCAGCAGGATGGAAAGGATCGCCGCCTGGATTTCGTCGAGGCGGCTGTTGCAGCCCCATTCCGCGGCCCGTATCGCGGCGTCGAGGCCGTAGTGGCGGAATCTCCGCACCCGCTCGGCGATCGCGGGATCCCGCGTGACGACCGCGCCTCCGTCGCCCAGCGCGCCGAGGTTCTTCGTCGGGTAGAAACTGAACGCCGAAGCGTGGCCGAAGCTGCCGAGCCTGCGGCCATCGAGCGTCGCGCCGCAGGCCTGCGCGCAGTCTTCCACGACCGCCAGCCCGTGGCGCTCCGCGATCGCCTGGATCTCCCGCATCGGCGCCGCGGCGCCGTGCAGGTGCACGGGGACGACCGCGGCGGTGCGCGGGTTGATCGCGGCGGCAAGCGCCCGCGGGTCCATGTTCCGGGTTGCTGGGTCGATCTCCACGAAGCGCGGGGCTGCGCCGGCGGCGCGGATCGCGACCGCGGTGGCGGGGGCGGTCATCGCCACGGTGGCGACTTCGTCGCCATCGCCGACGCCGAGCGCGCGCAGCGCCAGCGCCAGAGCGTCCGTACCGGAGGCAACCCCGACGCAATGCGCAACGCCCAAGTAGCTCGCCAGCTGCCGCTCGAATGCCTCGACTTCCGGCCCGAGAATCAGCCGCCCGGAGGACAGAACGCGCGCCAGGGCCTCCTCGATGGCCGCCCGGAAGCGTGCGAGCCGCAGGGCCGGCGCCGCGAGGGGGAGAGGCCGAACCGACGGGCCGTCGCGCGGATCCGTCTCAGCGCGGGCGGTAGGGCGCATCGGCAATCGCGGCGACGACCGCGCCGGCCGAAAAATCCGAGAGCAGGAGCCACTCGCCCGGTTCCACGATCAGCCCGCGCGCGGGCGAGTCGAGCGCGACCGTTTCCCCGCCGGCGTCCTTGCCGACAGCGACCTTGCAGGATCCCTGCACCGCGACCAGCGCCAACCGGCAGGTCGTGGCATGGCCGCCTCGGGTCGCGCCCGGCGGGACGCCGAAGAGAAAGAACACGCGCCGCGGCTCGAAGGGAAGGTTCTTTCCGGCTTCGAAGGGCAGCAGATTGCCGCGCGCATCGCGGAACACTTCGATGTCCGGCAGGTGCCACCGCGCGCGGTCTTTCCTACGCTGGCGAACCTTCGCCATCCGGCTACTGTTCGCCGAGCCTCTTTTCCCAGGCAATCTGGTTCTTCACCGCGTCGCGAATAAAGGGCGACTGCCGCATGACGCCGAGCACGAGCCGGTTCAGCCAGGAGCCGGGAAAGCGCATGGGCCGGATGATATCCAGAAACAGCACGACGCGCGTGTGCTCGGTGTCGTTGTGCACCTGGTGCTTGTAGGTGTCGTCGAACACGATGCACTTGCCTTCGCGCCAGTGGCCGCGCTCGCCGCCGACCTCGATCCAGCAGTTCTCCGGCGTTCCCGGGACGATCAGGCCGAGATGGGCGCGCAGCAGCCCCTTGTAGGGCCCGCGGTGCAGCGGGATGCGCTTGCCCGGCGACAGCACCGAGAAGAACGCGGTGAACATGCCGGGAATCGATTCCACCAGCCGCGTGGTCTCCGGGCACAGCGCGCAGTTGTTGTCCATGCGGTAGCCGTAGCCGTACAGGAAGAAGGTCTTCCAGCGGTCGTCCTGCGTGATGTTGACCTGGTCCTTCGAGATGTCCTGGAAGTTGGGCAGGATTTCCGGGCGCTTGAGCACCTGCTCGAGCTCGGCGCGCACCACCTGCCAGCGCGCCTCCAGCCCCGGGATCCACGCGAACTTCGCGGGATCGCTGAACGGCGTGTCGGGGACCTCGGAGTATTTGATCAGCGCCTTCTCGATGCGCTTGATCAGCCAAAGCCCCACCGCCACGCTGGGGCGGTGCTTGCGCTTCTTCTTGATCTTGATCGCCGCTTCGGTCATGGGCACGCGAAGCGCAGGGGATCGCTCGCCGCGAGCGACACGGCCGCACCGTTCGATTCGTAGCATTCGCCGTCGACCACGAAGGGGCCGTCCACCTTCAGCGTCAACGCGCTCACGTTGGCGCTGACGTATCCGTCTTCCGCGCGCAGGCGCTCGCCGCGGCCACGCAGGATGGCCGGGATCGATTGCAGCATGCGGGCCGGATTGGCGCGGATCGTCGTCGCGTGGATGGGCGCGGGCTCCGCGCCCCAATACGGGCGCGCGCCCAGCAGCAGGCGGTCGAGGACGCTCGCCAGTATCGCCAGGTAGGGCTGCCGCCCCTTCACGCCGTTCATGCCTTCGATCTCCGCATCGACCGGGCTGGTGAGCCCGCCGCGGTCGCTTCCGAGCAATGATCCCAGGAACCGTGCCATCACCAGCCCCGATGCTACCTCGCCCGTAATGCCCTTGCCGCGAACATAGGAGGAAAAATACTGTACGCCGCGCGCGATGATGCCCGCGCCGAAGAACATGCCGTGCAGCGGCGCGGCGCCCGCGCGCGTCACCTGCAATATCCTGCGCTCGCGCGTGGGGAGCGCCGTGGCGCCCTGCCGCGCGAGGCGATCGCGCAGGCGCTCGAGCACCGCGAGCGGACGGCCGCGAACGCCGAGATCGAGCGCGCTCATGTTGGTGGTGCCGCCGGGAACCGCGACCAGGGCGGGCAGGGGGACGCCGAGGCCGGGCGCGAGCAGGTGCCCGAGGACCGCGTGCAGCGTGCCGTCGCCGCCGATCACCACCAGCAGTTCGGGCCGCCGGGCGAGCAGGTCAGGAACCAGGGCGCCGCCGATGGTGGCGCCGGTGACTTCGACGTAATCCTCGCCGGCGATGCCCCGGCACAGTTCGCGGATTTCCGCCAGGCGGCCGCGCACGCGCCCCGAATCCGGGTTGCACAGGATGCCGACGCCGCTCCGCACTCAGCGCAGCTTCTTCTTCTGCCTCCGGTCGGCCATGATCTTCTCGAAGCACTCGGCACAGACCTCGCGCTTGTTCTTCACGCCCGGGAGGATGCGAAAGGTCGCCCGCGGCCGGGAGTGCTGGCCGTGGAAGCAGTACTTGAGCGGGTTGAGGTTCGCCATGGCGTTCCCGAAGTCTGTGCCAAGTGGGCCGATTGCGCAATGAGTACAATGCCGCCATGGCGCTGGGGGCGTTCAATTTCGCTCAGTGGATCGACCGGCACGCGCACCTGCTCAAGCCCCCGGTCGGCAACCAGCAGGTCTTCCTCGAGGCCGACGACCTGATCGTCATGGTGGTCGGCGGCCCCAACGCGCGCACCGACTACCACGACGACCCCTACGAGGAGTTCTTCTACCAGCTGCGCGGCAACATGGTGCTGCGCGTCCTGGAGGAGGGCCGGCCGCGCGACGTGCCGATCCGCGAGGGGGAGATCCTGCTGCTGCCCGGGCACGTGCGCCATTCGCCGCAGCGCCCCGAGCCCGGCTCGGTCGGCTTGGTGGTGGAGAAGATCCGCCCGCCGGGCGTCAACGACGGCTTCGAGTGGTACTGCCAGAAATGCTGGGGGCGCGTGCACCGCGTGGAAGTGCACGTGAAAAGCATCGTCGCGGACCTGCCGCCGCTCTTCGACGCGTTCTACTCGGGCGCGCGGAAGTGCCCTGCCTGCGGCGAGATCCATCCGGGGAAACCATGAGATTCCGCAAGAAGACGACCGAGGTGCGCATTGAGCGCGCCGGCAAGTGGCTGCACGACGCGCACCAGGCTCGCGAGAAATTCGCGCCGATGCCGCCGGAGTTGGCGCCAAAGGACGTGGCCGACGCCTACGCGATCCAGAACGAGTTCGTGGCCATGCGCGCCCAGGCGCGCGGCCCAGTCACCGGCTACAAGATCGCGCTCACCACCGCCGCGATGCGCGCCTTCGCCGGCATGACGGACTCGGTCGCGGGCGACCTGCTCGAGAAGACCATCCTGCGCGGCAACTCCAGCGTGCGCGCGGCCGACTACCAGCACCTGCTGGTCGAGTTCGAGATCGGCATGGAGATGGCCGAGGACCTGCCGGCCGTGGGCGCTCCTTACGATCGCAAGAAAGTCGCCGCGGCGGTCGGCGCGGTCATGCCGGCACTCGAATTGGCCGACGACCGCAACGCTGACTACGCGCTGCTGCCGGCAAACCCGCTGATGCTCATCGCCGACAACGCCTGGAACGAGGGCGCGGTGCTCGGCGCGCCGGTGCGCAACTGGAAGGACATCGACCTCGCGGCAGTGCAGGGCGTCGCGACCATCAACGGCGC
>JAYRND010000118.1:0-2217 GCA_041904885.1 Burkholderiales bacterium | reverse complement strand
TCGGTGTGCTACGTCACCGATACCGAGCATGTGCCCGACGCACCGGACGCCAGCGTCCTGGGGCTGATCGAGGGCGCCGACGTCGTCATCTACGACTGCATGTATACCGACGACGAATTCGCGCGCTCCTACGTGGGCTGGGGCCACTCGACTTGGCAGGAGGCGGTGCGCCTGTGCAAGTCGGCGCGGGTGAAGAAACTCGTCGTGTTCCACCACGACCCGGACCACGACGACGACACCCTCGACGCCCTGGGCCGCGAGGTTGCCGCCGCATTGCCGGGCGCCGTACTGGCGAAGGAAGGCCTTGCGCTGAAGCTTTAGCTACTTGTACGGATCGGCAGCGTCCCGCAGCCCGTCGCCGAAGAAGTTGAAGGCGAGAACCACCACGAACACCGGCACCACCGGCAGCATCAGCCACGGGTAGAGCGCCACCACGTTGATGTTCTGCGCCTCGTTCAGCAGCACGCCCCAGCTGGTGACCGGGGGCCGCAGACCGAGGCCCAGGAACGAGAGCGCCGTCTCGCCGAGGATCATGCCCGGCACCGAGAGCGTGAGCGAGGCGATCAGGTGGCTGGTGAAGCTGGGCAGCAGGTGGCGCGCGATCACGCGCCGCGGCGAGGCGCCCATCAGCACGGCCGCCTGCGCGAAATCCTCCTCGCGCAGCGCGAGCAGCTTCGAGCGCACCGCGCGCGCGAGGCCCGGCCAGTCGAGCAGCCCGAGGATGATGGTGATGCCGAAGTAGATCAGGATCGGGCTCCAGTTCACGGGCAGCGCCGCCGAGAGCGCCATCCACAGCGGCAGCTCCGGGAACGAGCGCACCATCTCGATGAAGCGCTGGATCACGTTGTCGATCCAGCCGCCGTAGTAGCCCGAGATGCCGCCCAGCGCGATGCCGATGACGAAGCTCACCGCGATGCCGAGCAGGCCCACCGTCAGCGAGATCCGGGTGCCGTAGACGATGCGCGAGAGCACGTCGCGCCCGAGCCGGTCGGTGCCGAACAGGAAGAACGTCCCTCCTTCCGCCGGGCAGACCAGGTGGAAACTGCCTTCGACCATGCCCCAGAACTGGTACTCGTCGCCGCTGCAGAAGAAGCGCAGGCGCTGGACCTGCCCCGGATCCGGGGTGAAGACGCGCCGCATGGTCTGCTGGTCGAGCTCCATCCGGTAGCCGTAGACGAAGGGCCCGACGTAGCGGCCCTCGTGGAACAGGTGCAGCTCCTGCGGCGGCGCGTAGATGTGGCGCGAGTCGCGCGTATGCAGGTTGTACGGCGCGAGCACCTCGCTCACCAGGATCGAGGCGTAGAAGACGAGAAGAATTGCGGCGCAGACCACCGCGATGCGATGCCGGCGGAAATTCCACCACATGATCCGCCACTGCGAGGCGCGGTAGAAGCGCTCCTGCTCGGGCGTCAGCTTTTCGGTGGCCAGCGGCTCGAAGGGCTCGGAGGATACGTAGTGCTCGAGCCTGGTCTCGGATTTCGCCGTCATTTCGCCGCACCCCCGGTCAGCCGGATCCGCGGGTCGAGCGCCGCGAGCAGCACGTCGGAGATGAAGGTGCCGATGACGGTCAGCAGCGCGAGGAACATCAGGAACGAGCCCGCCAGGTACTGGTCCTGGCTCTGCAGCGCCTCGAGCAGCATCGGGCCCTCGGTCTGCAGCGAGAGCACGACCGACACGATCGCGGAGCCCGAGATCACCGACGGCAGCAGGTTGCCGATGTCGGAGATGAACGGATTGAGCGCCATGCGCAGCGGATACTTCACCAGCAGACGGAACTGCGGCATGCCCTTGGCGCGCGCGGTGACCACGTACTGCTTCTGCAGCTCATCGAGCAGGTTGGCGCGCAGGCGCCGGATCATCGCTGCCGTGCCCGAGGTGCCGATCACGATCACCGGGATCCAGAGGTGCGTGAGCACCGAGGCCGCTTTTCCCCAGCTCCAGGGCTTGTCGAGGTACTCCGGGTCCATCATGCCGCCGATCGCCAGGCCGAACTGCACGTTGGCGAAGTACATCAGCACCAGTGCGAACAGGAAGTTCGGCGTCGCGAGGCCGATATAGCCGAGCAGCGTCAGGCCATGGTCGCCCCAGCTGTACTGGTGCGTGGCCGCGTACACGCCTATGGGGAACGCCACCGCCCAGGTGAACAGGATCACCGAGAAATTCATGATGAACGAGAGCAGCAGCCGGTCGCCCACCACGGTCCAGACCGGAAGGTCG
>JAYRND010000117.1:0-3484 GCA_041904885.1 Burkholderiales bacterium | reverse complement strand
GGCGGCAGTGCTCGAGGATCGCCTGCTGCTCCGCGCGCGTCGCCGTCCAGCCGGTCGGGTTGTTTGGGGAATTGAGGTAAAGGGCCTTTGTTCCGGGTCTGAGTTTCTGAATCAATTCGTTCAAATCCAGGACCCAGCCGGAAGAAGAAAACCTCAAGGCAACCGTGTCGACTTCCGCCCCGAGTATTCTCGGAATCTCCTGCAAATTGGGCCACAGCGGCACCACCTCGACGACGCGCTCGCCGGGCTCGACGAGCAGCTGCGTGGCGATCATCAGCGCGTTGACGCCGGCGCTGGTGGCGACCACTTCCCTTCCCTTGAATCCCGGATGGAGCTTTCCCAGGTAATCGGCGAGCGCTTCCCTGATCTCAGGGATGCCGAGATTGTGGGTGTAGAAGGTCTCGCCCGCGGCGATCGAGTCCATGCCCGCCTTGCGGATGAACTCGGGCGTCGGCTCGTCGGGCTCGCCAACCCAGAACGGCAGCAGGTCGCTGCGGCCGAAACCCGCGTTGAACAACTCGCGGATCTTCGAGGCCGCGAGGGATCGCACTGCAGGGCGCGCCGCGAGCATGGTTTAGTGTACCTTCTCCGCCCCGATGCCCTTCACTGCCTCGCAACTTTCCCTGCTCGCGGCGATCGCGATCATGGTGGTCTGGGGCGCGAACTTCGCGGTCACGAAATACGTGCTCGACGCGATCGGCGTCGCGCCGTTCCTCTTCATCCGCTTCCTCGCCCTGCCGCTGCTCGGTTTCGCGCTGCTCGCGCTCGTCTACCGCCGGCACCTCGCCAAGTCGATGCCGCGGCGCGGCGACTGGCCGCGCTTCGCCGCCGCGGGCCTCATCGGCCACACGCTGCACGTGGGCATCGTCACCTGGGGAATCAACCTCTCCACCGCGTTCTCCTCGTCGCTGGTTCTCACCAGCGGGCCGCTCTGGACGCTGCTGCTGCTCGCGCTGCTGGGCGCCGAGCGCCTGCAACCGCGCCAGATCGCCGGCACCCTCGCCGCGTTCGCGGGCATCGTGCTCTTCCTCTCGGACAAGTTCGCCGCCGGGCTCTCGCGCGCGGGTCTCGGCGACCTGGTGCTGATCGGCGCCGCAGCGCTGTTCTCGCTGTACACGGTGATCAGCCGCCCGCTCGCCGAGCGCTACGGGCCGCTGCCGGTGCTCGCCTGGACGCTGGCCATCGGCGCGCCGCCGCTGCTCCTCTTCACCCTGCCCGCGTTCCTCGCCGCGCCGCTCGCCCAGGTCACGCCGGGCGTGTGGCTGGGCGTCGTCTGGGCGGTGGGCGTGTCCTCGTTCCTGGGCTGGCTGGTCTGGTCCTGGGTGAACGCGGTGCGCGGCCTCGCGCGCTCCGCGCCCCTGCAGTACCTGATGCCGCCGATCTCGGGCGTCGTCGCCTGGTGGATGCTGGGCGAGCAGTTCACCGCGCTGAAGCTGACCGGCGCCGCGCTCACCATGGCCGGCGTCGCCTGGGCGCAGTTCGGCGGGCGCAGGGCGGGCGCCGCCTCCGCGCCGCCCGATCCCGGCTAGAATCCCGCGTCATGTCGGGCGGCCACGGACACGCGGATCACGGCGGCAACAAGGGCGTCGCGCTGCTCATCTCGGTGCTCGCGCTGGTGCTCGCGTTTTCCGAGACGCTCGGCAAGTCGGCGCAGACCAGCGCCATCAGCTACAACATCGAGGCCTCCAACCTGTGGGCCTTCTACCAGTCGAAGACCATCCGCCGCACCGTGCTGCGCACGGCGATCGAGCAGACCCCCCTGCTCACCGACAACCCGAAGGCGAAGGAGCAGATGGAGGAGTGGCGCAAGACCGCGCGCCGCTACCAGAGCGAGCCGGAAACCGGCGAGGGCCGCGACGAGCTGGAAGCGCGCGCCAAGGAGGCGCAGAAGAAGCGCGATCTCGCGCTCGCCGCGTACCACCACTACGAGATGTCCTCCGCGGCGGTCCAGATCGCGATCGTGGTCGCCTCCGCGTCCATCGTCGCCTCGGTGCCCGCGCTGGTCTGGCTCGCCGCCACGCTCGGGGTGATCGGCGTGGTCTTCTGCGTGATCGGCTTCTGGTTCCCGACTGCTGTGCACCTGTTCTAGGGAAAAGGGGTCGGAGTCAATTTCCCGAGGCTTGATAGTGCATTGGCGCGAGTGCTGGAAATTGACTCTGACCCCTTTTCCGTTTCCCCGCGAATCAGAACTATCTCTCTCGCGCGGACTCGTGCCAGGCCTTCTGCACCGGGGACAGCACGTATTCGAGAACGCTGCGCGTGCCAAGGTTGATCTCGCCCATGACCTGCATGCCTGAGGAAAGCGCGAAGCGCCTGGCGTCCGCCACGAGCTCCTGGCTCTTCAGGTCCACCAGCGCCCGGTAGGCGAGCGGCCCCATGGGGCGGTCCCGGCCTGAAAGCGCGTCCGAGCGCGTGTTCGGGGAGGGCGCCTCGGTCGCGTCCGCGCTCACCTGCCGCACCTTGCCTTCCAGCATGCCGTACTTCTGAAACTGGAACGCGACCACCTTCAGCTTCACCTCCTGCCCCGGCCGCACGAAGCCCACGTCCTCGTTCGACACCCAGACCTCGGCGAGCAGCGTGTCGTTCTCGGGCACCAGCGTCATGAGGATGGTGCCGGGGGACGCGACCGTGCCGATCGTATGCGTGGCGAGGTCCTTGACGAGACCGGCCTGAGGTGCCCGCAGCTCGAGCAGCCCCACGCGGTGCTCGCTCTTCGCCAGCTCCTGGCTCGCCTTCTCGTATTGGGCGGCGATGTCGACCCTGTCAGTCTGCAGCTGCCGCCGGTAGTCGGCGGTGATCTGCGCCATCTTGCGTTCCGACTGCTCGATTGTCGCGCGGTTGGAGCGGATCGTGGATTCCTGGGCGCGCAGGTCCTGCTCCTTCTCGATCCGCTCCCGCTGCTTGTCCGTGTACATGATCCGGCCGGCGAAGCCGTCTTTCGCCAGCTTCTCGAACGCCCGCTCCTGCTCGAGGTAGTGCGGCAGCACCTGCTCCAGCTTCGCCTTGGTCGCCTCGGCGGCGGCGAGATCGTGCCTCGCCTTCTCCAGCAGCGCCCGCTCCTGCGCGAGCGCGTTCTCGTAGGCGCGCACGTTCGCCGCGTACTGGCTTTCGACCTGAACGAACAGTTCGGCCGGGTCGCCCTTCTGGCGCAGGAACGGCCGCCCCGCGAGCTGCGCGTCGATCCGGCGCAGGGCGAGCCGCTTGTTGTCGTGCTCGCTGCGGATCGCCTTGAGGTCGGCCTCGGTGAGCACCGGGTCCATGCGGATCAGGATCTGCCCCTGCTTCACCGGCTCGCCTTCCCTGACCAGGATCTCCTTGACGATGCCCTGCTCGGCGGGCTGCAGGATCTTCAGGTAGCTGGCGGGCACGAGCTTGCCGTCGGCCACCGCGACGATGTCCAGCCGCCCGAGCACCGACCAGAGCAGCACGCAGGCTAGCAGCGCGAGCAGCAGGCGCAGCATCCAGCCCGCGAGCGGCGCCGGCG
>JAYRND010000116.1:0-6263 GCA_041904885.1 Burkholderiales bacterium | reverse complement strand
TGCTGCGTGCCCGCGACGAGGTACGCGCGCGCATTGCCCGGCAGCGCCACGTCGGCTTTCCCGGCCGGGTCGGTGTGCAAAAGCGAAGCGCCTTTCTGCCAGTACTCGGTGGAAGTGTTGACGTCCATCCACACCGGGTCGAATCCGTCTTCGCGCAGGAGCGCGCCCACGCGGCCGGTCGACGGGTCGGTGAGCCGCGCAGCGGAGAACGGGAACGCGTTCTCGGGGTAGGTATGGTCCTCGTGCTGCGTGTTGGTGCGCGCGGGCTGGCCGAACTCGGCGTTCAGGAACACCCCGCCGATCCCCGCGATGTGCGAGAGGACGCCGTCGAACACGCGCCGGCCCGATTCGTCCTGGTTGAACCCCTGGCGCACGAAATCGCGCAGGTAGCGGCCGCTCTGCGAGATGCCGATGGCGAGCACGGTCTTCGCCTGCATGTCCATGCGCAGGTCGCTCACCAGGTCGCGCACCGCGGCGAACCCCAGGCCCAGCACCTTCGGGTCCTTCGCGGGGTAATGGAACTCGTAGAGCGAGCCCACGGCGATCTTGTGCGGCGCCAGGAGGCGGATTTCCCGGGAATTCGCGTATTCCCAGCCCTCGGCGGGAATCGGCTCGCGCGCGTCCTTCTCCTTGCGCCGCACCGTAAGCCGGGCCTGGCCCTTGTCCGTGCTCGCCGCTTCGTAGCTCAGGCGGAAACTCTGCAGCGCCGGCCCGCGCGTCGCCGAGACCAGCTCGTCGCGGATCACGCGCACCACGCCCGGCACCACGGGCGTCTTCATCGCCATGCCGCGGTTGGCCCGCGGCGCATCCGGGTCCCAGCCGCTCCAGACGATGGTGTAGCCAAGGCGCAGGAACAGCGCGTTGCCCGCGTCCTGCGGCGACCTCGGGTCGTTGCCGGCGGCGCCGTCCATGACCCAGTGGTGGAAGAACTTGCGGCCGCGGTTGGTGACGTCGTAGATGATCTTGCCATTGCGCCGCGACGGGTCCGCCGGGCGCAGCATGAACCAGTCCACCTCGTACTCGACCATGCCGAGCGCGTTGCGCGGCGCCCGTCCGATGTTGGCGATGCCCCGGTTGCGCTCGTCGCGGGGGTCGATCTCCCCTCGTGCGACCCCGGCAACGCGCTCGTAGGCGCCGGCGGCGCCGAAGCTCGTGCCTTCGGCGAAGGGCTCCACGTCGCGCACGCCGAAATCGGTGAGGCGCGCCTCGGCAAGGCTCGCGCAGGCCAGCAGCGCGGCGAACAGCAGGTTCTTCACGGTTTCCTCCACTTGAACAGCTTCCCCGCGGGATAGGGTAGCTTACTTCCGCCGAGCGCCTCCTCGATGCGCAGGCCCTCGTTCCATTTCGCCATGCGCTCGGACCGCGCGAAGCTGCCCACTTTCAGCTGCGGCACGCCCCAGCCGACCGCCAGGTGCACGATGGAAACGTCCTCGGTCTCGCCCGAGCGCGCGGAGGCGATGGCGCCGTAGCCCGCCTCCTGGGCGGCGCGCCAGCAGGCGAGGGTCTCGGTAAGGGTGCCGGCCTGGTTGGGCTTGAGGAGCACCGTATTGCAGGCGCCGATCGCTTTCGCTTCCTTCACTTTCGAGGCATTCGTAACCAGAAAATCGTCGCCCACGACCTGCACCCGCGCGCCCGCCGTGCGCGTGAACGACGCCATCGCCTCCGCGTGGTGCTCCGCGAACGGGTCCTCGATGGAGACGATCGGGTAGCGGTCGATCCAGGCGAGCAGCATCGCGTGCAGCTGCTCGGCGGACAGCGCGCGCTTCTCGAGGTCGAGGTGGTAGCGGCCGTGGCGCCAGAGCTGCGTCGCGGCGATATCGAGCGCGATCGCGACGTCGGCGCCGGGCTCGAATCCGGCGTCGGCGATCGCGCCGGTGAGCTCGGCGAGCGCCGCCTCGTTCGACTCGAACGCCGGCCAGTAGCCGCCCTCGTCGGCGACGCCGCGCAGGGCGCCGCGCCGGGCGAGGCGCGCGCCGGCCGCCTGGTAGACCTGCGCGGTCCACTCGAGCGCCTCTGCGAAGCCGCCGGCCCCGGTGCACACGATCATGAAGTCCTGCACGTCCATGCTGGCGTGCGCGTGCGCGCCGCCGCCGAAGACCTGGATCTGCGGCACCGGCATCGCCACCGCGCGGTCGCCGGCGAGGAATCTCCACAGCGGCTTTTTTGCGGCGGCCGCGGCGGCCTGCGCGCAGGCGAGCGAGACCGCGACGATGGCGTTGCCGCCCAGGCGCGACTTGTCGGCCGTGCCGTCCAGGCTGATGAGCGCTCGGTCGTTCTCCTCCTGCTGCAGGGTCCTGCCGACCAGCGCGGCGCGGATCTCGGTATTGACGTTATGCACCGCCTGGCGGACGTCGATGCTTCTCGCTTCGCCCGAGCCGGTGGAGGCGCCGGCGGGGGCGATGGCCCTACCACGAGCGCCCTTGACCGCGACTTCCGCCTCCACCGTGGGGCGGCCGCGCGAATCCCAGACCTTGCGGGCGAGGACCTCTAGGATCTTTGCCATGCGCGGCCGAGCTCGGCGAGGCTGCGGGGAGGGGATTGCAGGAAGCGGCTCGCGAAATCGCGGACGAGGGACTTCTGCGCGTCCGCCTGCAGGTATTCGACGGGCGACTTGCCGTCCACCCGCGCGAGCAGCAGCCCGGGAAGGAGCGCCGCCGCGCGCGCTTCCAGCGTGGCGGCCGGCTCCCAGTCCACGCCGGCAAGGTAAGTCGCGGCGAGCGCGTCGTAACAGGCGAGGAATGCGGCCTTGTGCTCGGGCACCCAGACGCCCTTCAGCAGCAGGTGATTGAGGCAGAACGCGAGGTCGAACGCCGGATCGCCGTACCAGGCACATTCGGCGTCCAGGAATACCGGTCCGCGCGGATCGACCAGGATGTTCTTGGGGCTGACGTCGCCGTGGACCAGGACCAGCTTGTTCCTGGCCGTTTGATCGGAAAGATTTTTCAACTGCGGGGCCAGAGAACCATGCACCCGGGCCGCAGCAAGCAGGTATGGCTCCAGCCGGAGAGCGTGGAAGCTCGCATCGGTGGCGAAGGCGGCGGCGAGGTCCGCGCGCCGTGCCGTGGCATCGTGGATGGCGGCGAGGCGCCGGCCTACGTCGGCGGCGAACGCCGGGTCGGCGCGCCCCGCGCGCAATTCCGCCTTCCACACCGGCAGCGCGCCCAGGTCTTCCATCGCGAAGCAGCCGCTGTCGTCTCCGGCGAGCACGCGCGGCGCGACCCCGGGAAGGATGCCGTTCGCCGTCTCCAGCCAGAGCCGCTCGTAGTGGTTGCGCTCCACCGGCGCTTCCCAGAGCTGCGCCACGCGCAGCCGCGGCAGCGCGCGCTTGATGACGACCGGGCCGCCGGCGAGGTCCGCGCGCCAGATGTCCGAGGAGACGCCGCCCGCGAGCGGCTCGCCGCTTACGGCCTCGCCGCCCTTCGCGAGACCGCACCGGCGCAGGAATGCCAGCATCTCTTCAGGGAGCGAGGCGCTCAATCTGCCAGCGGTCGCCGCGGCGCGTGTAGAGGAGCCGGTCGTGCAGGCGGTTCTCGCGTCCCTGCCAGAATTCGATGCGCTCCGGGGTCACGCGGTAGCCGCCCCAGTGGGGAGGGCGGGGAGGGTTGTCGCCGAACTGTTGTTTCTGCTTCTGCATTTCACGTTCAAGAGCATTCCTGTCCGGGACGATTGAGCTCTGTGCCGAGGCGCGCGCCGACAGGCGCGCACCCACAGGCCGGCTCGCAAAATAGTGTTCGGAATCGGCGGCGGAAACTTTCTCCACGCGCCCCTCGATGCGCACCTGGCGCTCGAGCTGCGGCCAGAAGAACAGCAGGCAGGCCTCGGGCCGCGCCGCGAGCTGGCGGCCCTTGCGGCTCTCGTAGTTGGTGTAGAAGACGAAGCCGCCGGCTTCCACGCCCTTCAGCAGCACGATGCGCGCATCCGGCGCGCCGCCGAGGGCGGCGGTCGCCAGCGTCATGGCGTTGGGGAGCGGCAGGTCCGCCGAAACGGCCTCGCGGAACCAGCGGTCGAACTGCACGAACGCGTCCCTGTCGGCGTCCGCCTCCGCGAGCCCGGCACGCATGTACTCCTGTCGCAGGTCCGCGATATTCATCGAGCGCCGATTTTATAATGCTCCGGTGGATTCCCCCTCCGGCGTGTTCGACTACGGCCACGGCATCTGCGCCGTGGACAGCGTCTACGACCGGCGCCAGCAGACCGCCATCCACCTGATCGTCGAGGAGGGGCGCGCGGCCGTCGTCGACACCGGCACCGCGCATGCGGTGCCGCGCGTGCTGGCCGCGCTGGCGGCCAAGGGCATCGCGCCAGAGCAGGTGGACTACGTCGTCCTCACCCACATACACCTCGACCACGCCGGCGCCGCGGGCCAGCTGATGGTGCGATTCCCGAATGCGCGCCTCACCGTGCACCCGCGCGGTGCACGCCACATGGCCGACCCATCGCGTCTGCTTGCGGCGACGGTGGCGATCTACGGCGAGGAGGAGACCCGCCGCATCTACGGCGAGCTGCTGCCGGTGCCCCGCGAGCGGATGGTGGAGACGCCGGAAGGCGCCACTGTGCGGCTCGCCGGGCGGGAGCTGCTGTTCCTCGACGCGCCTGGGCATGCGCGTCACCACGTCGTGGTGCGCGACGGCGCGAGCGGCCACATCTTCGCCGGGGACACGTTCGGCCTGTCCTATCGCGAGCTCGACCAGGACGGCAGGCAGTACTCGTTCCCGACCACCAGCCCCTCGCAGTTCGACCCGCCGGCGCTGCACCGCTCGATCGACCGGATGCTCTCCTTCGGGCCGGGCGCCCTCTATGTGACGCACTTCGGGCGGCTGACCAACCTTACAGCCCTCGCCGCCGACCTGCACCGCCTCATCGACGCCCACGCAGAGCTGGGCGAGCGCCACCGCCGGGCCGGCGCCGAGCGAAAACGTCTGCTGAAGGAAGGCGTTACGTCGCTCGTGCTCGCCGAGCGCGAGCGCCAGGGCTGGCGCCTGCCGAGTGAGAAAGTGCTTGAAGTGTTCGCGCTCGACGTCGAGTTGAACGCGCAGGGACTCGAGAGCTGGCTTGACGCAGAATAAGAATCTCCTGCAAAAAAACACGAAAAATCCCTCTGTGGCGATTGACATGCCGCTCTGGATTCGGCATTGTTCGCCCACCGCGCACGCTGGCGGGAGGAATCACGGGATCCCAACTGTTCCGTAATTGTTCGATCAGAGGAGAAAACTGATGGCGAAGAAGAAAGCGAAGAAGTCGGGGAAGAAGCGCAAGCCGAATGCGGCATTCATGAAGCCGATGAACCCGAGCGCGACGCTCGCGGCGGTGATCGGCAGCGGCGCGATGCCCCGCACCGAGGTGACCAAGAAGATCTGGGCCTACATCAAGCGCAACGGCCTGCAGGACAAGAAGAACCGTCGCAACATCAACGCCGACGAGAAGCTCCGCCCGGTGTTCGGTGGCAAGGGGACGGTTTCGATGTTCGAGATGACCAAGCTGGTCAACAAGCACCTCAAGTAACCAACTCTGCCGGGAAAAGGGGCCGGGGCGATCCTCCGGCCCTTTTCTTTGGAGCGGCCCCGCGCGCGGCTACCGCAGGCTCACGGTCTCGCGCTTCCACGCCGCATCCTGCCAGCGCTGGAACGCGCCGAGCATTGAGGGGTCCGGCGCCTGCCGCACCGTGGCGAGCGTGTCCAGGCGCACCAGCTCGAAGTTCCGGCGGTAGCGGCCTTCGCCGCTCGCCTCGCGCGCGACGAGCAGCTGCGAGCCGCCCGGTACCCAGCCGGCGAACTCCGCGTAGCCGACTTCAGGCTGCGTTGCCGCGGGGGGCAGCACCTGCACCGTCCAGCCGGACGCCCGCTTGTGGAAGATCCACAGCTCGCGCCATGCGTCCGCGGGCTGCACCGCGACCGCGAGCGCGTTGCCCTCGCGGTTGAGCGTCGCCGAGCTCGTCCAGACCAGGCCGTAGGTGCAGCGCCTGGCGAGCGGCCGGTCCTCGCCGTTGCGCTCGTCGACGAGCAGCAGGCAGGTTTCTCCCTTGGCGCCCGCCACGGTCGCGAGGGCCGGCTTGCGCCTGGCGCCTTGCGGAGATCCGGCGGCGATGCCCCAGCGCGACGCATTGACGCGCATGGCGGCATCGCTGTAGCCGGCGGCGTCCTCTTCGGTGAGCTCCGTCTTGTTGACCTTCGCCAGTTCGAGGAGCGCACGCGTAGCGGCGGCCTCGGTACCCTCGCCGGCGCGCGCGCGCTGGTAGGCGAGGCTGCTCCAGACGCTCGCGCGCC
>JAYRND010000115.1:0-17855 GCA_041904885.1 Burkholderiales bacterium | reverse complement strand
GTCGAGCGCGAGGTCGGGCCGATCGAAGTCTGCGTGTTCAACGTCGGCGGCAACGTGCGCTTCCCGATCCGCGAGACCACCACGCGCGTCTACACCAAGGTCTGGGAGATGGCGGCGCTTGCCGGCTTCCTGGTCGGGCGCGAGGTCGCGCGGGCGATGGTGCCGCGCGGCCGCGGCACCATCCTCTTCACCGGCGCGACCGCGAGCATGCGCGGCGGCAAGGGGTTCGCCGCGTTCGCCGGCGCCAAGCACGCACTGCGCGCGCTTGCGCAGAGCATGGCGCGCGAGCTCGGGCCCGACGGCATCCACGTCGCGCACGTCGTCATCGACGGGGCGATCGACACGCCCTTCATCCGCGAGAATTTCCCGGAACGCTACCAGCTGAAGGACAAGGGCGGCATCCTGGATCCGGAGGCGATCGCGGAGAACTACTGGCAGCTGCATTGCCAGGCGCGCAGCGCCTGGACGCACGAGCTCGACTTGAGGCCCTGGATCGAGCCCTGGTGAGCAGCTTCGAGCGCGCACTGGCCGCGATCGACGCGGTGCACGCGGAGGACCCGGAGAGGGAACAGGGGCGGCCGAAGGAGCTCGTCTACGCCGAGCGCATGAGCACCTGGCTGGCGAAGCTCGCGCCGCAGGCGTCCGACGCGCTGAAGCTTGCCGTGCGCTGCCAGCATCTCCGGCGCTGGGCGATCCCGCGCTCGAGTTTCCCGGCGGGCAAGCTGGGCTACCTTTCCTGGCGCAAGCAGGAATCGCTCGCGCACGCGGCGCTCGCGGGCGAACTGCTCGCGCGAGCCGGCTATGGAGTGGAGGAGGTGGGGCGCGTGCGGTCGCTCGTGAAGAAGGAGCGGCTGAAGCACGACGCCGAGGCGCAGGCGCTCGAAGACGCGACCTGCCTGGTCTTCCTCGAATTCGAGCTCGCGGCGTTCGCGCGCAAGCACGACGAGGCAAAGCTCGTGGATATCCTCCGGAAAACCTGGCCGAAGATGTCCATGCAGGGCCAGCAGGCGGCGCTAGGTCTGCAGCTTCCCGCGCAGCTGCGCGCCCTGGTCGAGAAAGCTCTTGCGTAGCAGGTAGAAGGCGATCGCCAGGTTGAGCAGGTTCCAGCCGATGCCGTTCAGGAACGCGGCGCGGTAGGAGCCGGTCAAGTCGAAAACCGCGCCCGACATCCAGCCGCCCAGCGCCATGCCGAGCAGCGTGCACATGATGACGAGTCCCACCTTGGCGCCCGCCTGCGAGGGCGGGAAGTACTCGCGGACGATGATGGCGTAGGAGGGCACGATGCCGCCCTGGAACAGCCCGAACATCGCCGATACCACGTACAGCGATGCCAGGCTGTCGAAGGGCAGGAACAGCACCAGCGCCACCGCCTGCAGCCCCGAGCCGAGCAGCAGCGTCCTCAGGCCGCCGATTCGATCGCAGATCCATCCCGAGGCAAGCCTGCTGACGATGCCCGCGCCCAACATGACGGAGAGCATTTCCGCGCCGCGCGCGGCCGGGAAACCCAGGTCGCTGCAGTAGGCGACGATGTGCACCTGCGGCATCGACATGGCGACGCAACAGGCCACGCCCGCGACGCACAGGAGCAGCAGCAGGGCCTCGCGAGACACGGCGATGGGTTTCGTTGCCGCAGTCCTGCCGTCGTCCAGGTGCAGGGCCGGGGGGCGGCGGCGCAGCAGCAGAGCGAGCGGCACGATGGCGGCGACGCAGAACACGCCGATGCCGGTGAATGCCTGCCGCCAGCCGATGGTGTCGAACAGATGCTGCAGGATCGGCGGCCACACGGCACCGGCGAGGTAGTTGCCGCTGGCGCAGATCGCCACCGCGATGCCGCGCCGCCTCGTGAACCATAGCGAGGTGTCGGCCACCATCGGCGCGAAACCTGCCGAGGCGCCGAGCATGCCGATGAGCAGCCCGTTCGCGATCGCAAACTGCCAGAGGCTGGCGGCATGGCCGGCCGCGATGAAGCCGAGGCTGAGGCCGGTCGCGCCGACCAGCACCGGCACCATGACGCCGAAACGGTCCGACAGGCGGCCCATCAGGATGCCGCCCAGGCCGAAGCCGATCATCAGGGCGGCATAGGGCAGCGAGGCGCCCGAGCGGTCGGCGCCGAACTCGGCCTGGATCGCCGGCAGCGCCACCGCCGCCGCGTACATGCCGACGCCACTGAGCGCCGTGATCGCGAGCGACACGGCAAGACGCATCCACGCGTAGGGTGAATCGGTCCCGGGGGAAGAAGCAGCCATCGTCCGATTCTAGCGGTCGGATAGAATGCGCCTCGGTGATGCGCATCCTTGTTTCGAACGATGACGGCTATTTCTCTCCCGGCATCGTGCTGCTCGCCGAGCGGCTGGCGGCGCTCGGCGAAGTCACCGTGGTCGCGCCCGAGCGCGACCGCTCCGGCGCGTCGAACTCGCTCACGCTGGACCGGCCGCTGACGGCGCGGCGCGCGCCGAACGGGTTCCGCTATGTAAACGGCACGCCGACCGACTGCGTGCACCTCGCGCTGACCGGCATGATCGACCCGCTGCCCGACCTGGTGGTCTCGGGCATCAACCTTGGCGCCAACATGGGCGACGACACCATCTACTCCGGCACGGTCGCGGCGGCGACGGAGGGCTACCTGTTCGGCATACCCTCGCTTGCGGTGTCGCTTGCCAGCCGGGCCGCGCGGCACCTGGAGACCGCGGCGGCGGTGGCGGTGGACCTGGTCCGGCGCGCGATGCGCCTGCCGCTCGCGCCGCCGGTCCTGCTCAACGTCAACGTGCCGGACCTCGCGCTTGCCGAGCTGGGCGGCATCGAGGCCACGCGCCTGGGGCGCAGGCACAAGGCCGAGCCGGTGGTGCAGATGAAGACCCCGCGCGGCGAGAATGCATACTGGATCGGCGCTGCCGGCGACGCGCAGGACGCCGGGCCGGGCACGGATTTCCACGCGGTGGCGGCAGGCCGGGTCTCGGTCACGCCGCTGCAGGTCGACCTGACGCAGCACCCGCAGCTGCCGGCGGTCCGGTCATGGCTCACGCAATGAATCTGCCCCGTCCCGGCCGCAGCACGGCCGGCATCGGCATGACTTCGCAGCGCACGCGCGCGCGCATGGTCGACCGGCTGCGCGAGCAGGGCATCGCCGACGAGCGCGTGCTGGAAGCGATGGCCGCCGTGCCCCGCCACCTGTTCGTGGAGGAGGCGCTCGCCAGCCGCGCATACGAGGACACCGCGCTGCCGATCGGCTTCGCCCAGACGATCTCGCAGCCGTTCGTGGTCGCCCGGATGATCGAGCTGCTGATGCACGAGCGCTCGCTTGGCAGGGTGCTCGAGGTCGGCACGGGCTGCGGCTACCAGGCGGCGGTGCTCGCGCAGCTCGCCGTCGAGGTCTACTCGATCGAGCGCATCCGCGAGTTGCTCGAGCGCGCGCGCGGCAATCTGCGCGAGCTGCGGCTGAAGAACCTGCGCCTCGCCCATGGCGACGGCGCGGCCGGCATGGAGAAGGCGGCGCCGTTCGACTCGATCATCCTCGCCGCCGCTGCGCCGCAGGTGCCCCAGGCCCTCTTACCGCAGCTGGCGCGCGGTGGCAGAATGATATTGCCGCTGCGCGAACGGGGAGCGGACGCGCAACGGCTGGTCTTGGTGGAACGCAGCCGGCTCGGCTACGCCGAGACCGTGCTCGATCCCGTTCGCTTCGTCCCGCTCCAGGCAGGAAAGGCATGAGCAGGCTTGCCGCTGTACTGCTGGTGGCTATGCTCGCGGGCTGCGCGTCGCGCACTCCCGCGCCCGTCGACGATCGCCGGCCTCCCCCTGGCGCGGCGAAACCGCCCGCGGCGCAGGCCCCGGCACCGGCGGCGCCGCGTGGAGCGCGGCCCGACGTCTATGTCGTCAAGCGTGGCGACACCCTCTACTCCATCGCCCTTGAGCATGGCGCGGATTTCCGCGACGTCGCGCGCTGGAACAAGCTGGAGGATCCGTCCAAGATCCGCATCGGCCAGGAGCTGCGCGTCACCGCGCCGGAGGAGAAGACCGCGGCGCAGGTCGGGACGGCGCGCACGGGCGCGGAAATCGAGTCGCGTCCGCTGGAGCCGGGAGTGGTCGCTCCCCCGGCCGCCGCGGCGCCGGCCGAGCCCGGCGGCATGAAGACTTCGCCCAAGGCGCTGCGCCTGCCATATACCGAGCAGAATCTCGCCGCGCTTTCCAAGGGGGAGATGAAGCCCGAGCCCGCGAAGCCGGTACCCGTCGCCGTCGCGGCGCCCGAGCGGCCGGCGGACGCGATCGACTTCATCTGGCCCGCCAAGGGGCGCGTGCTTGCCGGCTTCTCCGAGCCGCGCAACAAGGGCGTGGACATCGAGGGCAAGCCGGGCGACCCGGTGGTGGCGGCGGCGGCCGGGCGCGTGATCTACGTGGGCTCGGGCATCCCGGGCCTGGGCAAGTTCATCGTCGTGCGCCACGAGAACGGCTTCAACACCGTCTACGCGCACAACCGCGAAAACCTGGTGAAGATGGACCAGACGCTGGCCCGGGGGCAGAAGATCGCCGAGCTGGGCAGCACCGACGCCGACACGCCGAAGCTGCACTTCCAGATCCGCAAATTCGGCACGCCCCTCGACCCGATCAAGTACCTGCCGCCGTCCTAGCGACGGCTCTTCAGTTCCTGCGCGAGGTCGTGCACCGCGCTCGCGTAGAGCGCGCTGCGGTTGTAGCGCGTCAGCACGTAGAAATTGCGCAGCCCGAGGCGATATTCGGTGGCCGCGCCCGGCGACTCGAGCTCGACCAGCGCCACGGCCGTTTCCAGCGCGAGGTCCGTGCGCGTTTCGACGCCGAAGCGCTTGAGCTCGCCCAGCGCGGTCGCGGGCTCGATGCCGGCCTCGAGCAGCGGCCGGTAGCCGTCGCCGGTCACGCGCGCGGGCAGCAATACGCGCTCGCCGCGCCGCCAGCCGTGCTTGGCGAGGAAATTCGCTACGCTGCCGATGGCGTCCGTCTCGTTCGCGCGCAGGTCGGCCGCGCCGTCGCCGTCGAAGTCGACGGCGAAGCGGCGGTAGCTGCCCGGCATGAACTGCGGGATGCCGATCGCGCCCGCGTACGAGCCCTTGACGCTGAACACGTCGATGTCGCGCTCGCGCGCGAAGAGCAGGTACTGCTCCAGCTCGCCGCGGAAGAATTCGGCGCGCGGCGGGTAGTCGAAGGCGAGCGTAGCGAGCGCGTCGATCACGCGCCAGGTGCCGGTCTGCCGCCCGTACAGGGTCTCCACGCCGATGATCGCCACGATGATCTCTTCGGGCACGCCGTGCTCCTGCGCGGCGCGCTTCAGCGCCGCTTCGTTGCGCCGCCAGAACTCCGCGCCCTCGGCGATCCGGCCGTCGGTGACGAAGCGCGCCCGGTACAGCTGCCAGGAGCGGGCCTTCGCCTCCTTTGGCGGCGCGATCGCCGCGAGGATCGCGGGCTCGCGGCGCGCGCGCGCGAACAGGTACGCGAGCTCGCTCTCGACGAAGGCATGGCGCGCGACCATCTCGCGCACGAATTCCCGCACATCGCTGCGCTTGGCGTAGGCGTGCCTTCCCTTCGGCTCGGGCGGCGCCGAGAGGGCGGAAGACTGGGCAAGGAGCGTGGCGAGGCCGAGGGCCAGCAACCGCCTCATCCGAACGAGAGATCCCGGACCATGCGGCGCAATTGCACCACGCTTTCGTCCTGCGCGCTTTTGGCGCCGCCGCGCCCATAACGCAGCGCGATGTAGAGCGCTGCAATGCGCCGGATCGGGTCGCCCGCGCCGGGCAGGCCGCGCGCCGCGCGCTCCGCGTAGTCGCGCGGGCCCTCGTGCGGCGCCCGCGGCAGGCCGCGCGCGCTCAGCTTGCGGCAGAACTGGATCCATGCCGACTGGACCGGGTCCGGCCGGGCGAGGCGCAGCAGCATCCAGGCGACCAGCGCGAGCATGATCCCGCCCAGCAGGGCGAGCAGGGTGGAGGCGAGCTCCAGCCAGCCCGCGTCGCGCATGCCGAACCAGGACATGAGCTCGCGCTGGCGCTCGGGGTTGTAGCCGAGGACCAGCAGGTTCCACTGGTGCGTGAGCGCTTCCCAGTTGTAGCGCAGCGATCGCAGCCAGGCCATTTCCGGGCGCAAAAGCAGCGGCAGCGCGTCGACGGTGGAGATCGCGCGCGCGAGGCCCTCGTCCAGCCGCCGGGGGACCGACAGCGCCGTGGGGTCGATCCGCGTCCAGCCGCGGCCGGCGAGGTATACCTCCGCCCAGGCATGGGCGTCGGACTGGCGCACCGTGAAGCGCTGGTCGACCGGGTTGAGGTCGCCGCCCTGGTAGCCGGTCACCACGCGCGCGGGCACGCCGGCGGCGCGCATCAGGAACACGAAAGCCGAGGAGAAATGCTCGCAGAACCCCTCGCGGGTCTCGAACAGGAACTCGTCCACCGAATCGCGGCCGAGCAGGCGCGGCTCGGTGGTGTACTGCAGCCGCTCCCTGCGGAAGTGCTCGATCGCCTGCTCGAGCACCTGCGCGTCGCTCGCCCCGGCGCGGCTCCAGCCTTCGGCCAGGGCGCGGGCCCGGGGGTTGAAGCCCTCGGGCAGTCGGAGCGCACGGCCGAGGAAGCGCCGGTCGTTGTCCGGCGCGGGGTCCGCCTCGACCTGCGAGACCATGTCGTAGCGCATTCGCGCGCGGATCGGCATCTGGGTCACGATCTGGCCGTCCTCGAGGTAGCGCGAGCGCGGCGGCAGCAGCGCGGCCGATTCCAGCGCGAACAGCCAGTGCCGGTTGTGCGGCTCGAGCAGCACGGAATATTCGACCTTCGTGCCGTTGCGCGGCTGCGGCAGCTCGATGGGCATGGGCGATCCCGGGCGCCAGGTGCGGCCGTCGAAGTCCCACAGCACCGGGCCGCGCCAGTAGAGCGCGCGCCGCCGCGGCGGCTCGCCCTGGAAGTCGACGCGAAACGCGATGGCGTCCGACAGGGTCAGCTGTGACAGGCTGCCCGGCGCCATCGAGTCCGACAGGCCGGTCATCGCGGTATAGGCGTCCTGCGGCAGCCCCCAGAGCGGTCCCTGCACGCGCGGGAAGAGCAGGAACAGCACCAGCGCAGCGGGCACGGCTTGCCCGAGCAGCACCGCCGCCGTGCGCAGGCTGGCCCGCAGCGCGCGCCGGGGCGCGGCCAGCACCACCAGCGCCGTCACGCTGGCAGCGACCGCCGCCAGCATGCCAAGCGCGGTCGGGATCGACTGCGTGTAGAGGAAATTGGTGATCGCGAGGAACCACGTGAGGAACACCAGCGCCGCCGCGTCGCGCTGGTTGCGCGATTCCAGCGCCTTCAGCCCGGAGAACATCACCAGCAGCATGACGCCCGGCGTGCGCCCGAAGATGGCGCGGTATTCCAGCCAGACGCCGAGCATGCCGGCGGCGACGATCACCAGCAGCAGGCCGGTCGGCGGCAGCAGCGCGGGCCTGCCGATCGCGAGCGCGCGCCAACCGACCAGCGCGAGCGTGAGCAGGGTTAGCCACACCGGCGCGCGCAGCGCATGGGGCGCCAGGGCGATCGCAAGCCCGGCGACGAGCAGCGCGAGGTCGCGGCCGTTCAGCGTCCGCTGATCCGGCGCGGCAGGTGCGGGCAGGGCGGCGAGGTCGGGACGGCCTGTCGCGCTCATCGACTCAGGCCTCCGCCCGGTACAGCGCCAGCGCCTCCAGGCAGGCGTTGCGATGGTGCTCGCCGCGCGCCGGCACGATCTCGGTGCCGGGCAGGCGCAGCCCGTAGTGTGCGCCACTGCGCTCGGCGGCGAGCACCCATCCCGTCATGCGCGACAGGCGCGCCTCCAGCCCGAGCGAGGCCGGCAGGTCGCTCAGGAGCAGCCACAGTTCGGCGACCGCCTCGCCGGCGAACTGCTTGGTGAGCAGGTCGCCGCCGCGCGGATGCTGGGTGTCGCTGCGCGCCACCGATTTCCAGGCCACGTGCCGCGGGGAATCGGATGGCTGGTAGCCGCGCAACCCGGAAAAGTCGTCGCTGCCCTGGGCGTGCGCGCGCGCGCCGCCCGCCTGCTGGCTGGGCGCGGGCGGCGGCAGGGGCCCGGGCTCCGGGCGCGGATAGACGAGGCAGCGCGAAGCGGGCTCGACGAACGTCCAGGCGCGGAAAAGGCCGAGCGGAAAGCGCGTCTCCAGCATCACGCGGCCCAGCGGCTGCCAGCCGCGCCGCACGGCCGGAATCGCGAGCACCGCATCGGCGGACTGCGCCGCCGGGACATCGATCCTGCATTCGGCCCCCGAAGCGACCTGGCGCAGCAGGATCTCCGGCCGGTCGAAGCCCGCGCCGTCGGCGAGCGACAGGCGGAACAGCGCGCGCTCGCCCGCGAAAGCGGGCTCGGCGCGTCCGGCGTGCACGGCGAGCCGCGCGAGGTTGCGCGTGGTCTGCACCATGCCCGCGAGGCCGGCGCCGGCGAGCAGGAACGTGAGCGCGAAGCCGAGCGAGAGCATGTAGTTGATCGAGCCCATCAGCAGGATGAGCAGCACCCCCCCGAACAGCAGCCCGAGCCGGCTGGGGAGGATGTACACGCGCCGCTGCGGGATGACGGTCGCGCCGCGCGCAGCCGGTTCCGTGCCGCCGAGGCGGCCCGCGAGAGGAAGGTTCATGCGTAGCGGCAGGCGCGGCATGTCAGCTGGTCGCGCCGTCGTATTTCCAGGGGCCGTGCCAGGCGGCGTTCACGGCGCTCGGGTATTCGGGCTGGCCCAGGCTGCCGTTGTAGCGCCCGAGCGCGCGGAAATAGTCGCCGTTCTCGACCGTGAGGTAGTGGCGCAGGATCACGCAGCCGTAGCGCAGGTTCGTGCGCAGGGCGAACAGGTTGTGGTGCGGCTCGCCGATCGACTTGACCCAGAACGGCATCACCTGCATGTAGCCGCGCGCGCCGGCGCTGGACACGGCGTACTTGCGGAAGGCCGATTCGACCTGGATCAGGCCGAGCACCATCTGCGGATCAAGGCCGTTGCGCCTCGCCTCGTAATGCACGGTCTTGAGGAAATCGGTGCGCGTCTTGCGGTCCGGAATCCGGCTCTGCAGGCGCTTGCTCATCTCGAACAGCCACTTGTGCGCGTTCTCCGGGCCGCTCTCGAAGCTGATGACCGGCACGCCGCGGTCGGCGATCGCCCCGCGCAGCTGCGCGCGCACGCTCTCGGAGAGCTTCTCCTCGACCTGGTTGCCGGCGAGCGCCGGCGGCGCGGCGCAAAGCAGGACGAGCGCCAGGACGGCGGGCCTCATGCGCCTGCGAGCCGCTCCTTCAGGAACTGCAGCATGCCGGCGAGCGGGACGTTCTCCGCCGACTGCTGCGCGCGCGCCTTGTACTCGACGGTGCCGGCGGCAAGGCCGCGCTCCGAGAGCACCAGGCGGTGGGGGATGCCGAGCAGGTCCATGTCGGCGAACAGCACGCCCGGGCGCTCGTCGCGGTCCTCCAGCAGCAGGTCCACGCCCGCCTGCCGCAGCTCGGCGTAGAGCTTCTCCGCCGCCTCGCGCACCGCGGCATTCTTGTGCATTCCGATCGGCACCAGGCAGGCCTCGAAGGGCGCGATCGGCCGCGGGAACACGATCCCGCGCTCGTCGTGGTTCTGCTCGATGGCGGCCGCCGCGATGCGCGTGACGCCGATGCCGTAGCAGCCCATTTCCATCGGCTGGGTCTTGCCCTTGGCGTCCAGGAACACCGCCTTCATCGCCTCCGAATACTTGGTGCGCAGCTGGAAGATGTGGCCGACCTCGATGCCCCGCTGGATCTTCAGGCGGCCCTTGCCGTCAGGCGACGGATCGTCCTCCACCACGTTGCGGATGTCGGCAATCTCCGGCTCCGGCGCGTCGCGGCCCCAGTTGACGCCCGTGAGGTGGAAGCCTTCCTCGTTCGCGCCGCAGACGAAGTCCGCCATCGCCGCCACGGTGCGGTCGGCGACCACCCGGACCTTCGCGCCCACCGGGCCAATGTAACCAGGCTTGCAACCGAGGTTCGCCTGAATTTCCTCCGGGGTGGCGAAGCGAAAGGGGCTCAAGCCCGGCACCTTGCTCGTCTTGATCTCGTTCAGGCTGTGGTCGCCGCGGATCAGCAGCAGGACGAAGGACCTGTCCTGCATCACCGCGACGGATTTCACGGTGCGCTGCAGCGGCAGCTTGAGCAGCTCGGCGACGTCCTCGCAGGTGCTCTTGCCCGGCGTCGGGACTTCCTTCATGTCTTCCGCGGGCTTCTGCCTGGGCCGGGAAGGCGCAACCGCCTCCGCGAGCTCCAGGTTGGCCGCATAGTCCGAGTCGGGACTCCAGGCGATCGCGTCCTCGCCCGAAGCGGCGAGCACCTGGAACTCGTGCGAGCCGGTGCCGCCGATCGCGCCGGTGTCGGCGGCCACTGCCCGGAACTGCAGCCCGAGGCGCGTGAAAATGCGCGTGTAGGTTTCGTACATGTTGCGGTACTCGCGCTGCAGGTCTTCGTAGTCGGCGTGGAACGAATAGCCGTCCTTCATGACGAACTCGCGGCAGCGCATGACGCCGAATCGCGGCCGGCGCTCGTCGCGGAACTTGTTCTGGATCTGGTAGAAGTGCACCGGCAGCCGCCGGTAGCTGCGCAGCTCGGCGCGCGCGATCTCGGTGATCACCTCCTCCGAAGTCGGCTGGATCACGAAGTCCCGCTCGTGGCGGTCCTTGAAGCGCAGCAGTTCCGGCCCGTAGGCCGACCAGCGCCCCGACTCCTGCCACAGCTCGCCGGGCTGCACCACCGGCATCGACAGTTCCGTGGCGCCCGCACGGTTCATCTCCTCGCGCACGATGGCCTCGATCTTGCGCACCACGCGCAGCCCGACCGGCATCCACGTGTAGATCCCCGCCGCGAGGCGCCGGATCATGCCGGCGCGGATCATCAGCTTGTGGCTCACCAGCTCGGCGTCCGCAGGCGCCTCCTTGATGGTCGAGATGAAGTGCTGGGAGCTGCGCATGCGAATGAGGATGCGAAAGGATACGGCGTTGAATTTGCCGTGCGGCTGTGGAAAAATGCAGCAGGGAATTCTAGCTTAGGTGGTGCAGCCATGCTCGATCGCGACGGGTATCGGCCGAACGTCGGCATCCTTCTGCTAAACGCGCGCAACGAACTGTTCTGGGGCAAGCGAGTCAACCAGCACGCCTGGCAGTTTCCGCAGGGCGGCATCAAGTCCGGCGAGACGCCCGAGCAGGCGATGTTCCGCGAGCTGGAGGAGGAGGTCGGGCTGCGGCCCGAGCACGTGCGCATCCTCGGCCGCACGCGCCACTGGCTGCGCTACGAGGTTCCGGAGAAATGGGTCCGGCGCGACTGGCGCGGCACCTACAAGGGACAGAAGCAGATCTGGTACCTGCTGCGCATGCTGGGCCGCGACTGCGACGTCCGGCTGCGCGCCAACGGCAAGCCCGAGTTCGACGCCTGGCGCTGGCACGAGTACTGGGTGCCGGTGGAGGCGGTGGTCGAGTTCAAGCGCGAGGTCTACCGCCAGGCGCTCACCGAGCTGCACCGGTACCGAAACGCGGACCGGCGCCGCCGGCCCGCGCCGCAGCCGGAGGCAGGCCGGAGCAGCTAGCGCGGCTCGTCCGCAGTTTCCCGGCGCGGGAGGAGGTGCCATGGACCGCGAATATCACGTATTGCCAATCCTGGAATTGGGCGAAGGCGCCGGCTACCGCCGTCCCACGCAGCCCAGGGCGACCCGGGTCACGCGCGAGTCGCCGGCGCTGGAGGTGATGACCGACCTGCTGCGCACCAGCCCGGCCACCATCCGGCCGCAGGCGCCGGTCGAGGGCGCCAACCAGTACATGATCTCCCGCGGCGTGCGCCTGCTGCTCGTGATCGACGAGCGCGAGACGGTGCTCGGCGTGGTGACCGCCACCGACATCCTCGGGGAGCGGGCGATGCGCGTGGCGCTGGAGCTGGGCCTGCGGCGGGACCAGCTCAGCGTGGGCGACATCATGACGCACGCGCGCCAGGTGAACGTGCTTGCGCTCGCCGACGTCGAGCGCGCGCGGGTCGGACACGTGCTGGAGACGCTGCGCCAGGCCGGGCGCCAGCACGCGCTGGTGGTCGACGATGAATTCCAGCCGCCGCAGAACCTGATCGACCCGCCGCTTCGCCGCGTGATGGTGCGGGGGATATTCTCGCTGTCGCAGCTGGCGCGGCAGACCGGCGTGCAGGTGCAAAGCTCCGGCGAGGTCGCGCGCACGTTTTCGGAGATCGAGGCCGCGCTGGGCGGGTAAAATATGCTGGCTGGAATCCGCTGATAGAGCAGTTCTATTGCGCCCATTGCGACAAACGATTTGCCTGCGCGCACCGCGCGCCGTAGCGTTTCCCTTTCCGCAAACCAGGAGGCAGTCATGCAGCTCAAAGGATCCAAGACCCACGAAAACCTGAAGGCCGCGTTCGCCGGCGAATCGCAGCCCAACCGCCGCTACCTCTATTTCGCCGCGAAGGCGGACGTCGAGGGCCAGAACGATGTCGCCGCGCTGTTCCGCTCGACCGCCGAGGGCGAGACCGGCCACGCGCACGGCCACCTCGAGTACATGGAACCCGTCGGCGATCCAGCCACCGACAAGCCGATCGGCCGCACCAAGCTCAACCTCGCTGCGGCGGTCGCGGGCGAGACGCACGAGTACACCGACATGTATCCCGGCATGGCGAAGACCGCGCGCTCCGAGGGCTTCACCGAGATCGCCGACTGGTTCGAGACGCTGGCAAAGGCGGAGCGCTCGCACGCCAACCGCTTCCAGAAGGCTCTGGATCAGCTCGTGGAGTGATGGCGCAGATCTCGCCCGACAGCCTCCTGTCCCTGGAGGCCTACGCCCGGGAGCGCGGCGCCTACCGCTCCCGGGTCATCGCCCACAAGAAGCTGCGCACCGTGCACGTGGGCGAGCACGTCACGCTCGTCTTCGAGGACGAGCAGACCATCCGTTACCAGGTGCAGGAGATGCTGCGCATCGAGCGCATCTTCGAGGAGGAGGGCATCCGCGGCGAGTTGGAGGCCTACAATCCGCTGATCCCCGACGGCAGCAACTGGAAGGCGACCATGCTGATCGAGTATCCGGAGCCCGAGGAACGCCGGCGGCGCCTGGCCGAGCTGAAAGGCGTCGAGGACCGCTGCTGGGTTCAGGTCGAGGGCTGCGCGAGGGTGTATGCCATCGCCGACGAGGACCTCGAGCGCGAGAACGAGGAAAAGACCTCGGCGGTGCACTTCGTGCGCTTCGAGCTCGATGCGGGCATGCGCGGGGCGCTCAAGCGCGGCGCCTCCGTGTCGATCGGCATCGACCACCCGAACTACCACGCGCTCACGCAGGCGGCGCCCGGCGTGCGCGACTCGCTCGCGGGGGATCTCGCGTAATGCGCGCGACCGCGCGCTTCTGCGCCGGGCTGCTCGCGCTCGCCGCAGGTGCCGCCGTGGCGCAGAACACGAACCAGCTGCCCGCGGTCGGCACGGCGAGCGGCAGGAGCAACTGGGAGGAAGAGCAGGAGAAGCTGGGCTGGAAGGAGTCAGAGGTGCCGCTGCCGCCCTATCCGGTCGACTCCGGGCTGATCGAGTTTCCGGTCAGTTCGGGCGCCACCTTCCGCTTCTTCATCGATGCGGCCTCGCTCAGCGTGGCCCCCGACGGCGTGGTGCGCTACACGCTGGTCGCGCGCAGTCCCTCCGGCGTGAGCAACATCAGCTACGAGGGCATCCGCTGCGCCAACAAGAGCTACAAGGTGTTCGCGCAGGGCGCGGGCGGGCGCTGGTCGCCCAGGGAGAGCGAATGGCGCGAGATTCAGGCGCGCACCATCCAGCGCTGGCACAACGTGCTTTATTCCGAGTTTCTGTGTCCGCGCCACCGCCCGATCGAATCCGCGGCGGAAGGCGTCGACGCGCTGCGCCGCGGCGGCCACCCTCAGCTGGCGGTGCCGTTCCACGGCGTGGGCCGTTAGAGAAGCACCAGGTTGTCCCTGTGGATCAGCTCGGGCTCGTCGACGTAGCCGAGGATCGACTCGATCTCCGCTGACGGCCGGCGCATGATCCGGCGCGCTTCCTCCGCCGAGTAGTTCACCAGGCCCCGCGCGACCTCGCGGCCTCGCGGATCCCGGCAGGCGACCACGGCGCCGCGCTCGAACTGCCCCTTCACCTCGGTCACGCCTACCGGAAGCAGGCTCCGGCCGCCGCTGGCGAGCGCCTTCACCGCGCCCGCGTCCAGCGTGAGCTCGCCGGCGAGCGTGAGGTGGTCGGCCAGCCACTGCTTCTTCGCCGCGATCGGCAGCGTGCTCGCGGTGAGAAGGGTGCCGACGCGCTCGCCGCGCGCGATGCGCAGCAGAACATCGGCCTCGCGCCCGGAGGCGATGACGGTATGCGCGCCGCTGCGCGCCGCGCGCTGCGCGGCAAGCACCTTGGTGATCATGCCGCCCTTGGCGAACTCGCTGCCGGTGCCGCCGGCGACGGCAGCGAGCCCCGGGTCGCCGGCGTCTCGCTCCTCGATCAGCCGCGCGCCGGCGGCCTTGCGAGGGTCGGCGTCGAAGAGCCCCTCCTGGTCGGTGAGGATGATGAGGGCGTCGGCCTCCACCAGGTTCGCGACCAGCGCGCCGAGCGTGTCGTTGTCGCCCAGCTTGATTTCGTCCGTGACCACCGTGTCGTTCTCGTTGATCACGGGGATCACGCCGAGATCGAGGAGCGTGCGCAGCGTCGAGCGCGCGTTGAGGTACCTCTGCCGGTCGGCGAGGTCGGCATGCGTCAGCAGCACCTGCGCCGTGGCCAGGCCGTGCTCGCGGAAGCAGGATTCGTAGCATTGCGCGAGCCCCATCTGCCCGACGGCGGCGGCCGCCTGCAGCTCGTGGATCGCGCTCGGGCGCCGGTTCCACCCCAGCCGCAGCAGCCCTTCCGCGATCGCGCCGCTGGAAACCAGCACGCACTTGCGCGCGAGCGCGCGCAGCTGCGCGATCTGCGCTGCCCAGCCCGCGATCGCCTGCGCATCCAGTCCCCGGCCCTGATTGGTCACCAGCGAGGAGCCGACCTTGACGACCAGCGTGCCGGCGGTGGCGAGGGGGCTAGGCTGCATGGCGGGCCTTGCGCTTTTCGTCGCCGGAGAGAAACGTGTACACCTTCGCCGACAGCTCCCGGCAGCCGCGGCCGCTCAGCGCCGAAACCACGAACCAGGGTCCTTTCCAGCGCAGTGCGCGCACGATGCGTCGCGCGCGCGCATCGGCGTCGGCGGCGCCCGCGGCCAGATCCGCCTTGTTGAACACCAGCCAGCGCGGCTTGCGATGCAGCGCCGGATCGTATTTCTTCAGCTCGCCGGCGAGCGCGCGGGCTTCGCGCGACGGGTCGGCGCCGTCCAGCGGCACCAGGTCCACCAGGTGCAGCAGCAGGCGGGTGCGCGACAGGTGCCGAAGGAACTGGTGCCCGAGACCCGCGCCCTCTGCCGCGCCCTCGATCAGGCCGGGAATGTCCGCGATGACGTAGCTCGCGTCGTGCGCGATGCGCACCACGCCGAGCGAAGGGTTGAGCGTCGTGAAAGGGTAGTCGGCGACCTTCGGGCGCGCCGCGGAAACGGCGCGGATGAAGGTGGACTTGCCGGCGTTCGGCATGCCCAGCAGCCCGACGTCGGCGAGCACGCGCAGCTCGAGGGCGAGCTCGCGGTTCTCGCCGGGCTCGCCCCGGGTGAACTGGCGCGGCGCGCGGTTCACGCTCGACTTGAAATGCAGGTTGCCCAGGCCGCCGCCACCGCCCTTCGCGAGCAGCGCGCGCTGCCCGTCGCTGGAAAGGTCGGCAAGGAGGGCGCCGTCGGCGGCGTCGCGGATCACCGTGCCGACCGGCATGCGCAGCTCGACGTCGGCGCCGCCGCGGCCGTACTTGTCCGCGCCGCGGCCGGGTTCCCCGTCCTCGGCGCGGTGGATGCGGGCGTAGCGGTAGTCGATCAGTGTGTTGATGTTGCGGTCGGCGACCGCCCAGACGCTGCCGCCGCGGCCGCCGTCGCCCCCCGAAGGGCCGCCGCGCGGCACGAACTTCTCGCGGCGGAACGCGGCGCTGCCGTCCCCGCCCTTGCCGGCGTGCACCTGGATCCTGGCTTCGTCGATGAACTTCATCGGTTGGATTTCCGCTGGCGGAAAAGAAAAAGCCCCACCGACTCCGGCGGGGCTTTTCGCGGAGTCGAGGGAGCGCTTAGGCCGGGAGGATGCTCACGGTCTTCTTGCTGTTGGCGCCCTTGGACGAAAACTGCACCCGTCCCGCGACGCGCGCGTACAGGGTGTGGTCGCGGCCGATGCCGACGTTGGCTCCCGGGTGCACCACCGTGCCGCGCTGGCGCACGATGATCTGGCCGGGCTGCGCGAGTTCGCCGCCGTAGGTCTTGACGCCGAGCCGCTTGGCGATGGAATCGCGCCCGTTGCGGGAGCTGCCGCCTGCTTTCTTGTGTGCCATGGTTCTGCTTTCCTAGGTTCGGGTCGGGCGCATCACGCGCCGACGATCTCGTCGATGCGCACTTCGGTGAACGACTGGCGGTGCCCCTGCGTCTTGGCGTAATGCTTGCGCCGGCGCAGCTTGAAGATGCGCAGCTTCTCGCCGCGGCCCTGCGCGACGACGGTCGCCTTGATCTTCGCGCCGTCCAGGAACGGCGCGCCGACGCGCACGCCTTCGCCCTCGCCCAGCATGAGGACGCGGTCGAAGGACACCGCCGCGCCGACTTCGGCGGCCAGCGACTCGACTTTCACCTGCTCGCCGGACTTGACCCGGTACTGCTTGCCGCCGGTCTGAAACACTGCGTACATGACGAACCCTGATTGGTAGATGCGGGGAAAAACCGATGCAAAGACTTGGAATTATAAGGGATTCCTGACCTTCCGGTCAAAGCCCGCTGTGCTACTTTCCCACCCCGTGGAGCAACCCCCCTTCCTCGCGCCGGTCGCCGCCGACATGCAGCGTGTCGATGCCGTGATCCGGGCGCGGCTCGCCTCCGACGTCGCGCTGGTGCGCCAGGTCGCCGAGTACATCGTCGGAGGAGGCGGCAAGCGCCTGCGGCCGGCGCTCGTGCTGCTCGCCGCCGGCGCCTGCGGCTATCCCGGCGCCACCGGCCGGACGGGGCACTACGAGTTGGCGGCGGTGGTCGAGTTCATCCATACGGCCACGCTGCTGCACGACGACGTGGTGGACGGCTCCGAGTTGCGGCGCGGCCGCGGCACGGCGAACGCCCAGTTCGGCAACGCCGCCGCGGTGCTGGTCGGCGACTTCCTGTATTCGCGCGCGTTCCAGATGATGCTGAGCGTGGACAGCATGCGCGTGATGGCGGTACTCGCGGAGGCCACCAACACCATCGCCGAGGGCGAGGTGCTGCAGCTCATGAATTGCCACGACCCGGACGTCGGCGAGGACCGCTACCTCGAGGTGATCCGGCGCAAGACTGCGAAGCTGTTCGAGGCGGCTGCGCGACTGGGCGCGGTGCTCGCCGGCGCTTCCTCCGCGATCGAGACGGGTCTTTCCGAATATGGCATGCGCCTCGGCACCGCGTTCCAGCTGGTGGACGACGTGCTCGACTACTCGGGCGATGCGGAAGCGATCGGCAAGAGCCTGGGCGACGACCTCGCCGAGGGCAAGCCGACGCTGCCGCTGATCCGGGCAATGGCGAGCGGCGCGCCGGCGCAGGCCGAGGCGGTGCGCCGGGCGATCGTCGAGGGCGGCCGTGAGGAGTTCGCGCGGGTGCTGGAAGTCGTGCGCCAGACCGGCGCGCTGGAGTACGCGCGCACGGTCGCCGAGCGCGAGGTCGAGGCCGCTCGGCGTGCGCTTGCGCCGCTGCCCGCGTCGAAGCACAGGGATTCTTTGCTAGAATTGGCGTCCTTTTCGGTGACGCGCCGCTCCTAGCATTCGGGGATCGGCTCCCGGTCGGCCGATCCGCCTCGGGGTGTAG
>JAYRND010000114.1:0-3876 GCA_041904885.1 Burkholderiales bacterium | reverse complement strand
TAACTGTAGAATCGCGCCATGCTGGACAAACGCGCCCAGGTCCTGCTCAAGACCCTGATCGAGCGCTACATCGCCGAGGGCCAGCCGGTCGGCTCGCGCACCCTGTCGCGCCATTCCGGGCTCGACCTGTCCCCGGCGACGATCCGCAACGTCATGGCCGACCTGGAGGAGCTGGGGCTGATCGCGAGCCCGCACACCTCCGCCGGGCGCGTGCCGACGCCGCTGGGCTACCGCTTCTTCGTCGACACGCTGCTGGTGGTGAAGCCGCTCGAATCCGGCGAGCTGCACCAGCTCGAGGACCAGCTGCACCCGGACAACCCGCAGCGGGCGATCAAGGCCGCCTCGCAGCTGCTCTCGCAGCTGAGCAGCTTCGCCGGCATCGTCATGGCGCCGCGGCGGCGCGCGCTCAGCTTCCGGCAGATCGAGTTCCTGCGCCTGTCGGAGAAGCGCATCCTGCTCATCGTGGTGACGCCCGAAGGCGACGTGCTCAACCGGATCCTCTTCACCGAGCGCGACTACACGCCCGCGGAGCTGGTCGCGGCGGCCAACTTCATCAACCAGAACTACTCCGGCCACAGCTTCGAGGAGATCCGCCACCGCCTGCACGAGGAGCTGCGCAAGATCCGCCAGGACCTGATGTCGCTGATGAGCATCGCGCTCGAGGCGAGCGACCAGGCGGTGAGCGAGGGCGGCGAGCCCTACGTGATCTCGGGCGAGCGCAACCTGCTCGCCGCGCAGGACCTGTCGCAGGACATGAGCCGCATGCGCCAGCTGTTCGAGCTGTTCGAGCGAAAGACGTCCCTCGTGCAGATCCTCGACCTGTCGCTGCGCAGCGAGGGCGTGCAGATCTTCATCGGCGGCGAATCGGGCGTGGGCGCGCCCGACGACGTGAGCGTGGTGACCGCGCCCTACAAGGTGGGCGGCGAGGTGGTCGGCACCGTGGGCGTGATCGGCCCCACGCGCATGGCCTACGACCGCGTGGTGCCCATCGTCGACGTCACCGCCAAGCTGCTCTCCAGCGCGCTGTCGCAGACCTGATCGGCCCGGGAAGCGGTCCTGGACGGCATTCTCCTCGTCAACCTCGGCACGCCCTCGGCGCCCACGCCCGAGGCGGTGCGCGGCTACCTGGCCGAGTTCCTGTCCGACCCGCGCGTCGTCGAGCTGCCGCGCTGGATCTGGTTGCCGATCCTCCACGGGATCGTTCTCCGGACCAGGCCCGCAAAATCGGCGGCGAAATACTCGGCGATCTGGACGCCGCAGGGTTCGCCGCTCGCCGTGCACACCCGGCAGCAGTCGCTCCTGCTCGGCAAGCTGCTCGCCGAGCGTGGCATCAAGGTCGCCTTCGCAATGCGCTACGGCGCGCCTTCGATCGCGGATGGCCTGCGGCAGCTGCAGGGCTGCGAGGTCACCGTCGTGCCGCTCTATCCGCAGTTCTCGCGCAGCACGACCGAGAGCGTGCGCGACGTCCTGCCCCGGGGCACGAGAATGATCGAGCAGTTCCACGACCACCCGGCCTACATCAAGGCCCTCGTCGCGTCCGTGCAGCGGCACTGGGCCGCGCACGGCAAGGCGAAGCTGCTGATGAGCTTTCACGGGCTGCCCAAGCGCGCCGTCGATACCGGCGACCCCTACCAGGCGCAATGCCTCGCGACCGCGAAGATCCTCGCGGGCACCCTGCGGCTGCCGCCGACCGAATACCAGGTCACTTTCCAGTCGCGCTTCGGCGCGGCCGAGTGGCTCAAGCCCTACACGCAGCCGACCCTCGTCGCCCTGGCGCGCGAGGGAGTGAAGCGCGTAGACGTCCTCTGCCCGGGCTTCGTGTCCGACTGCCTGGAAACGCTGGAGGAAATCGGCATGGAAGCCCGCCAGGCGTTCCTCGCGGCCGGCGGCACGGAATTCCACGCCCTGCCCTGCCTGAACGAAAGCGGCGAATGGATCGCCGCGCTGGCGGCCATCGCAACTCGAGCGAAATAGCCCTTGAAACCGGGCCTTGCGGCCCAATATCGGGGATTTGGCCCGCTTCCCAGACTCCTCGAACATGTCGGAAACCCGTTCCCAGCCAGATACTTCGGGCGCCGAGCCCGCCCCCTCCGAAGGTCAGAGCCTGGAGAAGCTCCTCGCCGACGCCCAGGCCCGCCTGGATCAGCAGAAGGACGCCTGGATGCGCGCTGTGGCAGACGCCGAGAACGCCCGCAAGCGCGCCCGCACCGACGTCGAGTCCGCCCACAAGTTCGCCATCGAGCGCTTTGCCGAGAGCCTCCTGCCCGTCATGGACAGCCTGGAGGCGGCGCTGCAGTCCAAGGACGTGAGCGGGGTCGAGATCACCTCCCGGCAGCTCAAGTCGGCGCTCGAGAAAGCCAGCATCCAGGAGATCAGCCCGGCCACCGGCGAACGCTTCGACCCCAACCGCCACCAGGCGATGGCGGCGGTAGAGTCGGCGGCGGAGCCCAACACCATCGTGGCGGTCATGGTGAAGGGCTACCGGCTGCACGACCGGGTGCTGCGCCCAGCCCTGGTCACCGTCGCCAAAGCCCTTGAAAACAAGGGCGAAGCCCCCATTTCCGACAGTAACCTGCAATCGAACTGAGGAACCGCTATGAGCAAGATCATCGGCATCGACCTGGGCACCACGAATTCCTGCGTCGCGATCATGGAGGGCGGCAAGCCCAAGGTGATCGAGAACTCGGAAGGCGCGCGCACGACCCCGTCCATCGTCGCCTACACCGAGGAGAACGACGTCCTGGTTGGCGCGCCCGCGAAGCGCCAGGCGGTCACCAACGCGAAGAACACCCTTTTCGCCGTCAAGCGCCTCATCGGCCGCAAGTTCGAGGAAAAGGAAGTGCAGAAGGACATCGGCCTGATGCCGTTCAAGATCGTCAAGAACGACAACGGCGACGCCTGGGTCGAGGCGCGCGGCAAGAAAATCGCGCCGCCGCAGGTCTCGGCCGAGGTGCTGCGCAAGATGAAGAAGACCGCCGAGGACTACCTCGGCGAGGAAGTCACCGAGGCGGTGATCACCGTCCCGGCCTACTTCAACGACTCGCAGCGCCAGGCCACCAAGGACGCCGGCCGCATCGCCGGCCTGGAGGTGAAGCGCATCATCAACGAGCCCACCGCGGCCGCGCTCGCCTTCGGCCTGGACAAGAAGGAAGGCAAGGACCGCAAGATCGCGGTCTACGACCTCGGCGGCGGCACCTTCGACATTTCCATCATCGACATCGCCGCGGTCGAGGGCGAGCACCAGTTCGAGGTGCTCTCCACCAACGGCGACACCTTCCTCGGAGGCGAGGACTTCGACCAGCGCCTGATCGACCACATCGTCGAGGAGTTCAAGGCGAAGAGCGGCGTCGACCTCGCCAAGGACGCGATCGCGCTGCAGCGGGTCAAGTCGGCGGCCGAGCGCGCCAAGATCGAGCTCTCCTCCGGCCAGCAGACCGAGATCAACGAGCCCTATATCGCCATGGCCAACGGCGCGCCGCAGCACCTGACCATGAAGATTACCCGCGCGAAATTCGAATCACTGGTGGACGACCTCATCCAGAAGACGATCGAGCCCTGCCGCACCGCGATCAAGGACGCCGGCATCAAGGTCACCGACATCCAGGACGTGATCCTGGTGGGCGGCATGACGCGCATGCCCAAGGTCGTCGACAAGGTGCGCGAGTTCTTCGGCAAGGAGCCGAGGAAGGACGTGAACCCGGACGAGGCCGTGGCCGTGGGCGCCGCCATCCAGGCCGGCGTGCTGCAGGGCGAAGTCAAGGATGTGCTGCTGCTCGACGTCACGCCGCTGTCGCTCGTCATCGAGACGCTGGGCGGGGTGATGACCAAGCTCATCCAGAAGAACACCACCATCCCGACCAAGGCCCAGCAGGTGTT
>JAYRND010000113.1:0-9385 GCA_041904885.1 Burkholderiales bacterium | reverse complement strand
GGCGTCGTTCCAGTTCCTGGTCGACGCGCTCAAGGGCGACTGGGACGTCTACGCGCCGGATTGGCGCGGCTACGGCCTGTCGGCCTGGTCGGGCTCGGACAATTACTGGTTTCCGGACTACATGGGGGACCTCGACGCGCTGCTGGACCGGATCCAGCCGGACAGCGGCGTCAATCTGGTCGGCCACAGCCTGGGCGCCAACGTTGCCGGGCTCTACGCAGGGGTGAGGCCGGAGCGGGTCGCGCGCTTCGTCAACCTCGAGGGCTTCGGCATGCCGGCGACGCGGCCGGAGCAGGCGCCCAAGCGTTACGCGCGCTGGATGGACGAGCTGAAGACCACGCCGCGCTGGCGTCCCTACCGGGACTTCGCCGAGCTTGCCGACCGCATGCAGAAGAACAACTCACGGCTGACGCGCGAGCGCGCCGAGTTCCTCGCGCGCCACTGGGCCAAGGAGGCCGATGGCGGCGTCGTGCTCCGCAGCGATCCCGCGCACAAGCTGGTGAACGCGACGCTGTACCGCCTCGACGAGGCGCGCGCCTGCTGGGAGCACGTCACCGCGCCGGTGCTGTGGATCGACGCGGCGGAGTCGGAGACGGTGCAGCGCATGAAGCTCACGCCCGAGGCGCTCGCCGAGCGGCGCGCCGCATTCAAGAATCTGCAATACAAGACCGTGCAGGACGCCGGACACATGCTGCACCACGATCGCCCGGAAGAGGTCGCGCGCCTCATCGAAGAATTCCTGGTCTGATAAAATCCGCCGCCTAGATGGACATCAACCAGATCGTACAGGCCGTCGCCATCTACGCGCTGCCGGTCCTGTTTGCGATCACCCTGCACGAGGCGGCGCACGGCTACGTGGCGCGCCATTTCGGCGACATGACCGCCTACGCGCAGGGGCGCATCAGCCTCAATCCGGTAAGGCATTTCGATTGGCTGGGGACCTTTGTGGTGCCGGTCGCGATCCTCATCCTGACGTCGGGAAAGTTTTTTTTCGGCTGGGCGAAGCCCGTTCCCGTCAACTACTCGGCGCTGCGATCGCCCAAACGCGACATGCTATGGGTGGCGGCGGCCGGGCCGGTGTCGAACATCTTCATGGCGATCTGCTGGGCGCTGCTGATCAAGCTGGCGCTGATACTTCCGGTCAACATGTTCACCGAGCCTATGGTGGCGATGGGGCAGGCGGGAATTCTGGTAAATGCGATCCTTGCATTTCTCAACCTGCTGCCGATCCTGCCGCTCGACGGCGGGCGGATCGTCGCCAGCCTGCTGCCGACCCGCATGGCCTGGGGCTACGCCAAGCTCGAGCCCTGGGGGTTTCCTATCCTGCTCGGACTGATGTTCATGGGCGCGCTCAACGTCATCCTCGCGCCCATGGTCTCGTTTTCGTTCCGGGTGCTCGGGACGCTGTTCCGGATCTAGAAGGATGCTCGAAACATAAATGTTTGAAACCCGCGTCCTCTCCGGCATGCGGCCCACGGGCGCGCTGCACCTCGGGCACTACCACGGCGTATTGAAGAACTGGGTCAAGTTGCAGGCCGAGCATCCCTGCCTGTTCTTCGTCGCCGACTGGCACGCGCTCACCACCGACTATGAGAAGCCCGGCGCGCTGCAGGAAGTCGGCACCGACATGGTGATCGACTGGCTGGCGGCGGGCGTGGACCCGGCGCAGGCGACGATCTTCGTGCAGTCGCTGGTGCCGGAGCACGCCGAGCTGCACCTGCTGCTGTCGATGATGACGCCGCTCGGCTGGCTGGAACGCGTGCCCACCTACAAGGACCAGCAGGAAAAGCTGGCCGACAAGGACCTCTCCACTTACGGCTTCCTCGGCTACCCGCTGCTGCAGGCCGCCGACATCATGATCTACCGCGCGAAGTACGTGCCGGTGGGCGAGGACCAGGTGCCGCACATCGAGTTCACGCGCGAGCTGGCGCGCCGCTTCAACCACCTCTATGGCCGGGAGCCCGGCTTCGAGGAGAAGTCGAAGGCGGCAGTGAAGAAAATGGGCAGCAAGAAGGCGCGCCTGTTCAACGATCTGCGCACGAAGTTCCTGGAAAGCGGCGACGCCGAGGCGTTGAAGCGCGCGCAGGCGCTGCTGGAAGAGCAGCAGAACATCCCGCGCGGCGACCGCGAGCGCCTGCTCGGCTGGCTGGAGGGCAGCGGCAAGAAGATCCTGGTGGAGGCGGAGGCCCTGCTGACCGAGGAGTCCAAGCTGACCGGCCTGGACGGGCAGAAGATGTCGAAATCCTATGGGAACGCCATCGCGCTGCGCGAGGAGCCGGACTCGGTGACGAAGAAAATCCGTACCATGCCGACGGACCCGGCGCGCGTGAAGCGCAGCGACCCGGGCAATCCCGACAAATGCCCGGTCTGGAACCTGCACCAGGTCTATTCCGACGATGCGCGCAGGGCCTGGGTCCGCAAGGGCTGCACCACGGCCTCGATCGGCTGCCTGGAATGCAAGCAGCCGGTGATCGATGCGGTGCTGGCCGAACTCGCGCCGATCCGCGAGCGCGCGCAGCCCTACCTGGACGACCCTACGCTGGTGAAGAACATCCTCGCCGACGGCTGCGACAATGCGCGTAAGCTCGCCACCGAGACCATGCGAGACGTCCGCGAAGCGATGGGACTGTCCTATACGTAGGATGAACCCGTGAGCGAAACCTCTTCCTTGCCGCTTGCGCCCGTGGTGCGGATCTACGGCGAGCCGATGCTGGAGCTGCCGACGGACCTGTACATCCCGCCGGACGCCCTCGAGGTCCTGCTGGACGCGTTCCAGGGGCCGCTCGACCTGCTGCTGTACCTGATCCGCAAGCAGAACCTCGACATCCTCGACATCGCGATGGCGCCGCTCACGCGCCAGTACCTCGAATACGTGGAACTGATGCGGGCGAAGAACCTCGAGCTCGCCGCGGAATACCTGGTGATGGCGGCGATGCTGATCGAGATCAAGTCGCGCATGCTGCTGCCGAGGCCGGCGGCGGCGGCCGAGGAAGAGGACCCGCGCGCCGAGCTGGTGCGCCGGCTGCTCGAATACGAGCAGATGAAGAAGGCCGCCGAGCACCTCGACGAGCTGCCGCGGATCGGGCGCGATGTGCTGGCGGTATCGGTGCTGGTCGAGCGCACCGCGGTCGAGCGCCTTCCCGACGTGCACCCGCGCGATCTCGCCGAAGCCTGGCGCGCGCTGCTGGTGCGCGCACGCATGGCGCGGCACCATCGCGTCACGCGCGAGGAGCTTTCCGTGCGCGAGCACATGAGCCAGATCCTGCGCCGGCTGAAAGAAGCGCGCGTGCTCGAGTTCGCCGAGCTGTTCGACCCGGCGCGCGGCGTGGCGGTGCTGGTGGTGACCTTCCTCGCGCTGCTGGAGCTCGCGCGCGAGACCCTGATCGACGTGACCCAGTCCGGCGCTTTCGCGCCGATCTACCTCAGAATCCATGCCGAATCCCTCTGAAGCCAAGAAGATCATCGAAGGCGCGCTGCTGGCCTCGAGCGAGCCCGTGTCGGTGCAGGACCTCAAGCGCCTTTTCGATGGCGACATCGACGCCGACACGCTGCGCAAGCTGGTGGAGGAGCTGCGCGAGGACTGGAGCGGCCGGGCGGTCGAGCTGGCGAGCGTAGCGGGAGGCTGGCGCTTCCAGACCGCGGCGGCGTTCCGGCCGTTCATCGAGAAGCTGCAGCCGGAGAAGCCGCCGCGCTATTCGCGCGCGGTCATGGAGACGCTGGCCATCATCGCCTACCGCCAACCGGTCACGCGCGGCGACGTGGAGGACATCCGCGGCGTCGTGGTGTCGACGCCGATCATCCAGGCGCTGGAGAGCCGCGGCTGGATCGACGTGGTCGGGCACCGCGACACGCCCGGGCGTCCCGCGCTCTACGCCACCACCCGGACCTTCCTCGACGACCTCGGCCTGCGCTCGCTGCAGGAGCTGCCGCCGCTCGAAGAGATCGCGAGGACACTGCAGCTTGAGCCGGCCGCCGCGCAACCCGCCGCCAACGAAGCCGCCGCAAACGAGCCCGCCGCAGGCTAGCCCCGAGGGCGAGCGCCTGCAGAAGCTGCTCGCGGCGGCGGGCTTCGGCTCGCGCCGGACGATCGAAGCCTGGATCGCCGCCGGGCGGGTCACCGTTCGCGGCCAGGTCGCGAAGCTCGGGGATCGCGCCCGGCCCGGGGATGAGGTCTTGCTTGATCAGAAACAAATTTATTTCGGAGAAAAAGCAGGGCTTCCCCGGGTAATTCTGTATCACAAGCCCGTCGGCGAGCTGGTCACGCGCAGCGACCCGGAAGGGCGCCCGACCGTGTTCGCCAACCTGCCGAAGCTCCATCCCGGCCGCTGGGTGGCGATCGGCCGGCTCGATTTCAATACTTCCGGGCTCCTGCTGTTCACCGATTCGGGCGAGCTCGCGAACCGGCTCATGCATCCGCGCCACGAGATCGAACGCGAGTATGAAGTCCGCGTCCAGGGCGGGCTGAGCGACGAAGCAATCCGGAAACTCCTGAACGGCGTGGAGCTCGAGGACGGACCCGCCAGGTTCAAGCAAATCGAGAACCTGCAGGGCAGGAAGGAAGCCGGTACAAATCGCTGGTACCGGGCAGTGCTTGCGGAGGGGCGCAACCGGGAGGTCCGGCGCATGGTCGAGGCGGCGGGAGGGCGCGTCAGCCGGCTCATCCGGGTGCGCTTCGGCCCCGTGGGACTGCCGGCGGACCTTGCCCCGGGACGCTGGCGGGAACTGGGCGGAAAGGCCGTCGGGGAGATTGTCCGGACCTGAAAAAGCTGTTAAACTTCAAGTCGTTTCAGAAAGAAATGGGCCTCGCGCCCATTTTTTGTTTGTGCGGCGGGTTTGCCTGCCGGCGCAAGGCGGACGGCGGTCATGGCGGCGATGATGGAAGTGGCGGAGAGGACCCTCGCAGGCATGGGGTTCGAGCTGGTCGATGCGCGGGCATCGGGCCGCGGGCGCCACCTGACCATCTTCATCGACCGGCCCGGCGGCATCACCGTGGACGACTGCGCGGACGTCAGCCGGCAGCTGTCGCGGGTGTTCGAGGTCGAGGGCATCGATTACGACCGGCTGGAAGTGTCGTCGCCGGGCCTCGACCGGCCGCTGCGCAGGCCGGCGGATTTCGAGCGCTTCGCGGGCAGCCGGGTGGACGTGAAGATGCGCACGCCGGACGCGACCGGGCGCAGGCGCTTCGCGGGCCTGCTGCGCGGGGTGCAGGGCGGCATGGCGGTGGTGGAAGTGGACGGGCGCGAGGTGGCGCTCGACCTGGGCGATATCGACAAGGCCCGGCTGGTGCCGGACCTGTAGGAGCAGCGAGGAAAGAGTGGCTACGACGAATCAACAAGCGGCAGGAAATCGCGAGCTGGTCTTGCTGGCCGACGCGCTCGCGCGCGAGAAGAACGTGAACCGGGACGTCGTATTCGGCGCCCTGGAGCTTGCGCTCGCCTCGGCGACCAAGAAAAAGTACGCCGAGGACATCGACGTGCGCGTCTCGATGGACCGCACCACGGGCGCCTACGAGACGTTCCGCCGCTGGCGCGTGGTCGTGGACGACGAGCCCGACTACAACACGGCGCAGATGTACTGCCTCGAGGAAGCGCAGGACCGGAAGCCCGACGCGAAGATCGGCGACTACCTCGAGGCGCCGCTGCCGAACGTGGAGTTCGGCCGCATCGGCGCGCAGACCGCCAAGCAGGTGATCCTGCAGCGGATCCGCGACGCCGAGCGCGAGCAGATCCTCAACGATTTCCTTTCCCGCGGCGACGAGCTGGTCACCGGCACGGTCAAGCGCATGGAGCGGGGCAGCGCGATCGTGGAGTCCGGCCGGCTCGAAGCGCAGCTGCCGCGCGAGTACATGATCCCGAAGGAGAACCTGCGGGTCGGCGACCGCGTGCGCGCCTGGGTGGCGAAGATCGACCGCGGCGCGCGCGGGCCGCAGCTGATCCTGTCGCGCACCGCCCCGCAGTTCATCATCAAGCTGTTCGAGCTCGAGGTTCCCGAGATCGAGGAAAAGCTGCTCGAGATCAAGTCGGCGGCCCGCGACCCCGGCGTGCGCGCGAAGATCGCGGTGCACACCAACGACCGCCGCATCGACCCGATCGGCACCTGCGTCGGCATGCGCGGCTCGCGCGTCCAGGCGGTGACCCAGGAACTGGCGGGCGAGCGCGTCGACATCGTGCTCTGGTCGGCCGACCCCGCCACCTTCGTGATCGGCGCGCTGGCGCCCGCGGAGGTGAGCTCGATCCTCGTGGACGAGGAGAAGCACGCCATGGACGTGGTGGTCGACGAGGAGAACCTCGCCATCGCCATCGGCCGCAGCGGTCAGAACGTGCGCCTGGCCTCCGAGCTGACGGGCTGGACCATCAATCTGATGACCCAGGAGGAGTCCACCAAGAAGCAGGCCGAGGAAGGCACGCGCGTCAAGCAGCTGTTCATGGAGAGGCTGGACGTGGACGAGGAGGTTGCCGACATCCTGATGCAGGAGGGCTTCTCCACGCTGGAGGAAGTCGCCTACGTGCCCATCACCGAGATGATGGAGATCGAGGCCTTCGACGAGAACACCGTCAACGAGCTGCGCAGCCGCGCGCGCAACGCGCTCCTGGTGCAGGCGATCGCCAGTGAGGAGAGCCTCGAGGGCGTGGACCCGCTGCTGCTGCAGCTGGAGGGCATGGACCCGCAGCTCGCGGGCAAGCTCGCCAAGGGCGGCGTCAAGACGCGCGACGACTTGGCCGACCTGGCGGTCGACGAGCTGGGCGAGCTCACGGGCCTGGACGAGGAGCGCGCCAAGAAACTGATCATGGCGGCGCGCGCGCACTGGTTCGAGGGAGAAGTGCAGGCTGCGCAAGGCAAGGAGGCCGCCTAAGGTGGCTCAGACCAGCGTCGCCCAGTTCGCGAGCGAGCTCAAGGTCCCGCCTTCGGTGCTGCTGGAGCAGCTGCGCGCTGCCGGCGTCGAGAAGCGCGTAGCGGAGGACTCGCTCAGCGAGGCCGACAAGGCGCGCCTGCTCGAGTACCTGCGCAAGTCGCACGGCTCCGCCGAGCCGAAGAACAAGATCACGCTGACCCGCAAGCAGACCAGCGAGATCAAGAAGTCGGACTCGACCGGCAAGGCGCGCACGATCCAGGTGGAGGTGCGCAAGAAGCGCGTCTTCGTCAAGCGCGATCCCTCGGAGCTCGCCGCCGCGGCGACCGCCGCCGAGCTGCCGCCGCCGGCTCCCCCGCCGCCCCCGGCGGCTCCGGCCCCGGATCCGCGCGAAGCCCAGCTGCGAGAGGAAGAGCAGCGCCGCCAGCAGCAGCTGTCGGAGATCCAGGCGGCCGAGCTTCGCGAAAAGCACGAGCGCGAGCGCCGCGAGGCCGAGCTGAGGGCCGCGGAACGCGCCGCGCCGCCTGCCGCGCCGGCGGCGACGCCCCCCGCGGGCGCCAAGGACAGCACGCTGCACGCCCCCAAGGCGGGCGAGCCGAAGGCCGACAAGAAAGCCAAGAAGGTCAAGCAGACCACGATCATGCGCGACGACACCGCGCGCCGCCGCACGATCAAGACGCGCGGCGACCTGGGCGGCGGCGTCGGCGGCTGGCACGGCCGCGGGGGCGGCGCGCGCCACCGCCAGGGCGCGCCGGCGGCGGGCGAAGCGACCTTCGCACAGCCGACCGAGCCGGTGGTTCGCGAAGTTGCGGTGCCGGAGACGATCACGGTGGGCGAGCTCGCGCACCGCATGTCGGTGAAAGCGGTCGAAGTGATCAAGGTGCTGATGAAGCTGGGCAGCATGGCGACGATCAACCAGGTCCTCGACCAGGAGACGGCGATGATCGTGGTGCAGGAGATGGGCCACACTGCGAAGGCCGCCAAGCTGGAAGACCCCGAGGCATATCTCACCGACACCGAGGCGCACGCCGACGCGGAAGCGCTGCCGCGGCCGCCCGTGGTCACGGTCATGGGCCACGTGGACCACGGCAAGACTTCGCTGCTCGACTACATCCGCACGACCAAGGTCGCGGCGGGCGAGGCGGGCGGCATCACGCAGCACATCGGCGCCTACCACGTGGAAACGCCGCGCGGCGTCATCACCTTCCTGGATACGCCCGGCCACGAGGCGTTCACCGCCATGCGCGCACGCGGCGCCAAGGCGACGGATATCGTGGTGCTGGTGGTCGCGGCCGATGACGGCGCCATGCCGCAGACCATCGAGGCCATCGCGCACGCCAAGGCGGCCAATGTGCCGCTCGTCGTCGCGATCAACAAGATCGACAAGCACGAAGCCAACCCTGAGAAGGTCAAAAACGACCTGCTGTCGCACGGCGTGGTGCCCGAGGACCTGGGCGGCGATTCGCCCGTGGTGCCGGTCTCCGCAAAGACCGGTCAGGGCATCGACGCGCTGCTCGAGCAGATCCTGCTGCAGGCCGAGGTCAAGGAGCTGAAGGCGCCGGTAGATGCGCCCGCCAAGGGCGTGGTCATCGAGGCGCGCTTGGACAAGGGCCGTGGCCCGGTGGCGACGCTCCTGGTGCAGTCGGGCACGCTCAAGCGCGGCGACGTGGTCGTCGCGGGCGCGGTCTACGGGCGCGTGCGCGCGATGCTGGACGAGAACGGCAAGCCGGTGCAGAGCGCGGGCCCGTCGATCCCCGTCGAGGTGCAGGGCCTGTCGGATGTGCCGCGCGCAGGGGAGGAGATGGTCGCGCTTGCCGACGAACGGAAGGCCCGCGAGGTGGCGCTGTTCCGCCAGGGCAAGTACCGCGACGTCAAGCTCTCCAAGCAGCAGGCGGCCAAGCTGGAGAACATGTTCGAGCAGATGGGCGAGGGCGGCAAGAAGACCCTCGCGCTGCTCATCAAGGCCGACGTGCAGGGCTCGCAGGAAGCGCTCGCGCACGCGCTCTCGCGCCTGTCGACCGACGAAGTCAAGGTCAGTGTGGTGCACTCCGGCGTGGGCGGCATCACCGAGTCGGACGTCAACCTTGCGCTCGCCTCGCGCGCGGTGATCGTAGGCTTCAACACCCGCGCCGATGCCACCGCGCGCAAGCTGATCGAATCCTCGGGCGTGGACGTGCGCTACTACAACGTCATCTACGACGCGGTCGAGGAAGTGAAGGCCGCGCTCTCGGGCCTGCTCGCGCCCGAGCGCAAGGAAAGCGTCATCGGCATGGTCGAGGTCCGCCAGGTGTTCCGCATCTCCAAGGTGGGCACGGTGGCGGGCTGCTACGTGCAGGAGGGCCTCGTCAAGCGCGGCGTCCAGGTGCGCGTGCTGCGCGACAACGTGGTAATCCACACCGGCGACATCGAGACCCTCAAGCGCTTCAAGGACGACGTGCGCGAGGTCAAGGCCGGCTTCGAGTGCGGCATGTCGCTGAAGGGCTTCCAGGACCTGAAGGAAGGCGACCAGTTCGAGGTCTTCGAAGTCCTCGAGGT
>JAYRND010000112.1:0-9323 GCA_041904885.1 Burkholderiales bacterium | reverse complement strand
CTCGACGTGGGCGGCGGCGCCACCGCCGAGAAGGTGACCGCGGCGTTCAAGATCATGCTGTCCAACAAGAAGGTGAAGGCGATCCTCGTCAACATCTTCGGCGGCATCATGAAGTGCGACACCATCGCCGCCGGCGTGGTGGCGGCGGCGAGGGAAGTGAAGCTCTCGGTGCCGTTGGTGGTGCGCATGAAGGGCACCAACGAGGACCTGGGCAAGAAGATCCTCAAGGACTCGGGCCTGCCGATCATCTCCGCCGACAACATGGCGGATGCGGCGAAGAAAGTGGTGGCGTCTTTGAAGAAGAAAAAAAAGGCAAAGCCGAAGCCCAAGCCGAAGAAGAAGACCCGGGGGAAGAAGAAATGAGCATTCTCGTCAACAAGAACACCCGGGTCGTCACCCAAGGCATCACCGGCAAGACCGGCCAGTTCCACACCCAGACCAGCCGCGCCTACGCCAATGGCAAGGAATGCTACGTCGCAGGCGTGAATCCGAAGAAGGCGGGGGAGAATTTCGAGGGGATCCCGATTTTCGCTTCCGTCTCGGAGGCGAAGGCGAAGACCGGCGTCAACACCTCCGTGATCTATGTCCCGCCGCCGTTCGCGGCGGCAGCGATCTGGGAAGCCGTAGAGGCGGACCTGGACCTCGTCATCTGCATCACCGAGGGCATCCCCGTGCGCGACATGATCGAGGTCCGCGACCGCATGCGCGCGCAGAAGCGGCGCACGCTGCTGGTCGGGCCCAACTGCCCGGGAGTAATCACGCCCGGCGAGATCAAGATCGGCATCATGCCGGGGCACATCCACAAGAAGGGCCGCGTCGGCGTGGTCTCGCGCTCGGGCACGCTGACCTACGAGGCGGTGGGCCAGCTCACCGAGCTCGGCATCGGCCAGTCCACCGCCGTCGGCATTGGCGGCGATCCGGTGAACGGCCTGAAGCACATCGACGTGCTCAAGCTCTTCAACGACGACCCGGGCACCGACGCGGTGGTGATGATCGGCGAAATCGGCGGCTCCGACGAGGAGACCGCGGCCCAGTGGGCGAAGGCCAACATGCGCAAGCCCGTGGTCGGTTTCATCGCCGGCGTGACCGCGCCGCCAGGCAAGCGCATGGGCCATGCCGGCGCGATCATCTCGGGCGGCAAGGGCACCGCGCAGGAGAAGCTCGCGGTGATGGCCTCCTGCGGCATCAAGGTGACCAGGAATCCGTCCGAAATGGGCAAGCTCCTCAAGTCTGTCCTGAAGTAGGTTGCTCAGACAGTTCCAAAAAGATTTCGGGGCTGCCTACGCGGCCAGCGCGCTGGTCGGGTTCGTCTTTGCCGCCACCGGGCCGGTGGCCATCATCCTCGCGGTCGGCGCGCAGGGCGGGCTGTCCGAAGCGGATCTTTCCTCCTGGATCTTCGGCTCGTTCTTCGTCAACGGCCTGATCAGCATAGCGTTCTGCTTGTGGTTCCGGCAGCCGCTGGTGTTCTTCTGGACCATCCCGGGCGCGGTGCTGGTCGGGCCTGCGCTGGGGCACCTCAGCTTCGCCGAAGTAATTGGCGCGTTCCTCGCCACTGGCGCGCTGATGGCCGCGCTCGGCCTCTCGGGCTGGGTGCGCCGCTGCATGGAAGCCGCGCCCATGCCGATCGTCATGGCCATGGTGGCGGGCGTGTTCCTGCGCTTCGGCACCGGGCTCGTGCACGCGGTCCGCGACGAGGTCTGGGTCGCGGCGCCGATGGTGGTGGCGTTCATCGCGCTTTCGCTTTCGCGCAAGCTGCAGGCGAGGATGCCGCCGCTGATCGGCGCCATGATCGTCGGGATTCTCTTCATCGTTGCGTTCGACAAGTACGCTCCGGGCGCTGCCGCGCTGCGGCTTGCGCCGCCAAACTTCTACCTGCCGGCCTTTTCCTGGCAGGCGATGGTGGAGCTGGTAGTGCCGCTCGCGATCACCGTGCTGGTGGTGCAGAACGGGCAGGGCTTCGCCGTGCTGACGGCAGCCGGGCACAAGCCGCCGGTGGACGCCATCGCCGTCGCCTGCGGCGCGGGCTCGATCGTCACCGCGTTCGTGGGGTCGGTGTCCACCTGCCTCACCGGGCCGGTGAACGCGATCATCTCGTCCTCGGGCGAGCGGAATCGCCATTACACGGCGGGCGTCGTCGTCGGCCTGCTCGCGCTGGTCTTCGGCGCGCTCTCGCCGCTGTTCGTCCGCCTGCTGCTCTCGACGCCGCCGGCCTTCATCGCCGCGCTGGGAGGGTTGGCGATGCTGCGTGTGCTGCAGACCGCTTTCGGCGTCGCCTTCGGCGGCAAATTCGCGTTCGGCGCGCTGGTCACCTTCCTCGTCACCGTGGCCGACGTCGCAATCTTCAACATCGGCGCTGCGTTCTGGGGGCTGCTGCTGGGCTTCGCGGCTTCCTGGCTGCTCGAGCGGGCGGATTTCTCCAAGCGAGGCTAAGAATGGCCGCACTGTTCATTGTTCGAGCGCGAGTCCGGGACGCCGCTATGAAGAACGACTTCGATCGCTGGTACCAGAACGACCACCTGCCGGCGGCGCTGAAGGCGTTCCGGGCGCGCCGTGCGTGGCGCGGGTGGAGCAATCTCGACGCGAGCGTGCACTACGCCTGGTACGAGTTCGCCGACCTGGCGAGCGCGCGGGCCATCGTAGGATCAGAAGCGCTGCGGCTGCTGGTGGCGGATTTCGACAGGACCTGGGGCGACAGGGTCGAGCGCAGCCGCGACTTCGTGGAACTCGCCCAATCCCTGGACGCCTAGCGTCCCTGCCAATGCAGCACGCGGCGCTGCACGTAGATCAGCGCCAGCTCCCAGACCAGGCCGATCGAGCCGATGAGGATGATGCCAATGAAGGTTGCGGGGATGTTGAAGTACTGCGCGGCGTCGATGATGATGAAGCCAAGGCCCGCCTGCGCGCCGAGCAGCTCGGAGGCAACCACCAGCGTCCAGCTGATCGAGGATGCGGCGCGCAGCGCCGTCATGATCGAGGGCATCGAGGCCGGGATGATGATGTGGAAGAAAAGCTGGCGCCGAGTGTAGCCCATGTTCTGCGCCGCGCGGATCAGCAGCTCGGGAACGGAGCGCACGCCGTCCGCGCAGTTGAGCACCACGTACCAGAACGCCGCCATGAAGATCAGGCCGATCTTCGAAGCTTCGCCGATGCCGAAATAAAACACGAACAGGGTGAGGAACGCGATCGGCGGGATCGGCCGGAAGAAGCCGATGACTGGCGCGACGATGGCGCCGAGCACCTCGTGCCGGCCGATGAGGATGCCGAAGGGCACGCCGAGGATGACCGCTGCCAGGAAGCCGCTCACCGCGCGCATGACGCTCATGCCCACATGCTTGAGCAGCGGCGAGCCGCCGTAGCCGTCGCCGAGCATCGCGACAAAGGCATGGAACAGCTTGATCGGGCTGGGCAGCGCATCCTCGCGGACCAGTCCCAGCCAGGTCACCACGCTCCACGTCGCCAGCAGGAAGAGGACCGAGCCGGCGCTGATCAGGCGCAGAGAGGCGACCCGCGTCATCCGGCCTCCGCGGTCGCCGCCTCGCCCTGGCCCGTCGCTTCCCACTCCTCGCGCAGCATGGCGACGATCTTCGCCCGCAAAGAAGCGAAGCCGGATTCACCGATCAGGCCATAGCCCCTAGGGCGCGGAAACGGCACCTCGATCTTCGCCTTGAGGCGTCCCGGGCGCCGCGACATCACGTAGACGTGGTCGCCGAGGATGAGCGCCTCCTCGACGTCATGGGTGATGAAGAAGATCGTCGGCCGGTACTCCGCCCACAGGCGCAGCAGTACCTCGTGCATGATGATCCGCGTCTGCGCATCGAGCGAGCCGAAGGGCTCGTCCATCAGGATCACGTCGGGGCTGGCAACCAGCACCCGCGCGATCTGCACCCGCTGGCGCATGCCGCCCGAGAGCTGGTAAGGAAAGTGCTTCTCGAACCCTTCCAGCCCGACGCTGGCGAGTACGTGCGCGGCGGCCGCGTCCAGCTTGCCGCGGTCGACGCCGCGCAGGCGCGGGCCCTGCGTGACGTTGTCCCAGACGTTCAGCCAGGGGAAAAGCGCCGGCTGCTGGAAGACCACGCTGCGCTCCGGTCCAGGCCCGGCGACCGGAGCGCCGCGCATGGTGAGCGAGCCGCCGCTTGGCTGCTCGAAGCCGGCGATGAGGTTGAGCAGGGTCGTCTTGCCGCAGCCGCTGGGGCCGACGATGCATGCCACCTCGTGCTCGGCTACCTGCAGGTCGAAGGCCTCCAGCGCGACGGTGGGGGCGTCGCGTTCGGACCGGCCCGGGTAGACTTTGCGAAGCCCCCGGGCGACGATCAGGTCCGCATTCATTCCCCGCTTATTTTCCGGCCGCCATCCGCACCGGGCGGTTGTCCAGGTACTCGGGCACGTTGCCGCGCTTGGCGATCATCCCGCCCCAGAGCGCCGGCTCCTCGACGCGGTCGAGAATCACCGCGGCCGCGCCCTTCTTCACGTTCGACGGATCCGCCATGCTCATCAGGAACTCCGGATCGACATGGTTCTCCACCGTGAACCAGTCGCAGCCCTTGATGATCTGCAGGGAGAGCTCGCGGTCGATGCCGGCGATCTTCTGGATCGCGGACAGCGTCGCCTCGGGATCCTTCGGATAGCGGCGCTGTCCTTCGGCGAAGGCGCGCAGCATACGGCCGAGCGCATCGACGTTGCGCTTCTCGGAGAGGAACTTGGTGGTCATCGCGATGCCGAACGGGTCGGGCAGCCCCAGTTCCTTGTTGTTGATTATGCGCTTGGCGCCTTTCTGCACGGCCTGCGAGAGCAGCGGATCCCAGAACCAGGCGCCGTCGACCTCGCCCTTGACGACGGCGGCGAGGCCCTGCGGCGGCTGCAGCGGCACGAACTCGACGTCCTTCAGGGTCATGCCGTTTTTGCGCAAGGCATAGAGATGGGCGAGGTTCATCATCGAGCCCGAGGGCCCGGCTACCCGCTTGCCGCGCATTTCCTTGTAGTCGCGCACCTTGCTGTCGCCTGGCACGACCAGGCCTTCGAGCGGCCCGTAGTCCCCGTAGTTGTAGATCCAGCGCACTTCCAGGCCGCGCGTGGTGCCCATGTAGTAGGTGAACATGCCGCCCTGCGCGGCGTCGATACTGCCGGACTGCAGCGCCTGGAATGCGGCGGGCCCGGAGGTGAACTTGATCAGCTGCAGGTCCACGCCTTCCTTTTCCAGCAGGTCATGGGCAATGGCCGCGAACATCGGCATGGTTGGCACCGGCAGGTAGCCGTAGCGCACCGTGACCTTGTCCGGCTTTGATTGCGCGAGTGCGGCGGCCGGGACGAGGCCGACGGCGGCCGCGGCGAGCGCGGCGAAGCACGCCTTCGAGATTGCGGAAAACCCGAGCATTTTCATGGTTCCTCCCCGTGAATGAAGCAAAACATTACTTTGAAACGGCAGCGATGGGAATCCTGCGTATCGCTAGGCGGTCGGCGTGACGCCGAACAGGTCCCGCAGAGCCGTTCTCAATGTGGCCAGCTCCGCCGCATTCAGCGGCTCGTGGGGCGGGCGCGGCAGGCCGACGGGCAAGCCGCGCAGCGCAAGAGCTGCCTTCGCCCAGGGAGTGAACGAGGCCCGCGGCAGCCCGGCGCGAAAGAGGTCGCGGTACCGCGTGCGGCGATCGAAGAGTGCAAGGGCGCGGTCGAGGTCGCGCCGCCGGCAGGCGTCAAGAAAATCGCGCACGAACAGAGGCGCGAAATTGCCTTCCGCGATGATGCAGCCGGGTGCGCCCAGCAGGCACAGCACGAGCAGCGCGGCTTCGCCCGCCGGAAGCAGCGCGAGCCGGCCGCTGAACTCGCGGTGCAGGCGATGCAGCCGCCCCAGGTCCGAGCTCATTTCCTCCACGCCGACAAAGCGCGCGTCGGCGCAAAGCGCTTCGATCACGGGCAGCGGGATCGGCAGCTCGTCCGAGGATTCGACCATGAACGGCAGCGCGGCGGCGCCGCTGACGCGGCGCAGGTACTCGAGGATCATCGCGTCCGCCGGCGCGTAGGAGTAGGGCAACGCCAGCTTAATGACGTCGGCGCCGGCGCGCTCGGCGTGCTGCGCGAGAGCCACGGCGGTCTCGGTGCTCGGATGGCTGACCAGCGCGATGACGACGAACCGCTTTCGACCGAGACTTGCCGCTCCTTCGATCAGCCGCTGCCGTTCCTGGAGCGACAGCGCAGGGTACTCCCCGACCAGGTCGCCGGGGACGACCCCCGTCGCACCCTGCGAGGCAAGAAAGTCGAGCACTGCCGCGAACCCGTCGGGGGCGAACGCGCCCGCCTCGTCGAACGGAGTCACTATGGGGACGATGCACCCGGCAAGCCGGGCGCGGACTCCGTTCGCGCTGGTCATCAAAAATCATTCTAGCGTGCCGAAATTCGGAGGTAATCTCGCCTGGTGCGGCGGCTGCCGCGTCACCGAACAGGAGACTCGTGATGAATCCCGAAAGCATGCTGGCCCAGGCCTCCGGCCTGGTGCATACCTATCTCATCCCCTTCGGCTGGAAGATCCTGGGCGCGATCGCGGTCTGGATCGCCGGCGGCTGGCTGGTGCGGCTGCTCTCCGCGGCGATCGGGCGGATGCTGGCCGTGCAGAAGGTCGACCCCACTCTGGGTCGCTACGTAGAGACCAGCGCCAACGTTTTGATGAAGATCCTGGTGCTGATCGCGGCGTTCAGCGTGCTCGGCATCGAGACGACCTCGTTCGCGGCCTTGATCGCGGCGCTCGGCATCGCCATCGGCGCCGCGTGGGCGGGGCTCCTGTCCAATTTCGCCGCCGGCATCTTCCTGATGACGCTGCGCCCGTTCAAGGTGGGCGACATGATCACTGTTGCGGGGGTGACCGGGGACGTGCGCGAGATCGGCCTGTTCGTGACGGCGCTCGACAACATCGAGAACGTGCGCATCTACGTCGGCAACGCGAAAATCTTCGCCGACACGATCCACAACTACACGACCAACCCGCACCGGCGCGTCGACCTGACTGCGCAGGTCGCCCACAGCGTGCATCCCGGCGACGCGATCGGCCGCCTTTCAGAGCGCGTGGCGAGGATCCCGAACGTCCTCGCCTCGCCCAAGCCCTCGGTAGAGATCCTCACCTTCAACGAGTTCGGCACGGTGATCGCGGTCCGGCCCTATTGCCACAACAACGACTACTGGCAGGTGTTCTTCGACACCAACAAGGCGATCGCCGAGGTCGGCGGGCAGGCGGGCTACGCCACGCCGGAGCGCCGGCTGGCGATGCGCAGCATCGGCTGAAGGGTATTTCCGGCAGTCAGGCCGTGTCGCTCGCGGGCCCGCGCGGCGCGAGGTCAGGCTCGCCGCAATGGCGCAGGATCTGCGCCCGCACCGCGTCGCGCAGCCTCACGGCGGCGGCCCAGTCGGTGCCCTCGGGCGCGACCGGTGCGCCGAAGTGCACGCTGATCGCGGCGCGGCGCAGGTACCAGGTGCCGTCGCGCATCACCGAGCGAACGCCGCGAAGCGCGACCGGCACCACCGGGATGCCGGCCTGCGCAGCCGCCTGGAAAGCGCCCGTGCGAAAGGGCATCAGTCCGGTGTTGCGCGTCAGCGTGCCTTCCGGGAAGACGATCAGCGAAGCGCCGGCCTTGGCGGCGTCGGCCAACTCACCCGCGTGCTCGGAGCTTTTCGCGACGTCGAAGCGCTCGACGAAGCGGGTGCCGTAGCCCGCCAGCAGCCGGTGCATGAACCAGTTTCCCTCGAACTCGCGCTTGGCGACGAAGGCGTAGCCGCGGTATTCCAGCAGCGCCAGCAGCGCCAGCGGGTCGAGGTAGCTGGTGTGGTTCACCGCGAGCACCACCGGCCGGTCCGCCGGGAGGTTCTCGTGCCCGCTCGCCACCAGCGGGACGCCGGAAAGCCGGAAGAACCAGCGCGAGACGAAGCTGCCCGCCCGCCAGCACGACGGCACGGGCGCCGACAGCGCGGCGAGGAACGCGAGCGGAAAGAGCAGCGCGAACGCGGCGTAGCCGCGAAGTGCGAAGAGCAGGCCTGAGAGCGTGCGCAGGCCGCGCCGCAGCTGCGGCGCGGCGCCCGCGAGCACCAGTCGCGCGAACTGCAGCCACACCGCACCGCCCGCGATCGCCTGCGGCCCACCTTCGTAAAACTCGCGCGCGGCGACGCGGCGGATCTTGCCGCTGGAGGTCTTGGGCACCGTGCCCGGCGGCGCGAGCACGATGTCGTCGGCCGGCGCCCCGATGAGGCCCACCGCCAGGTCGTTGATCATGCGCCGCAGGTCGTCGTGGCGCGAGGCGTCCTTGTCGCGCATTTCCGCCAGCACCACCACGCGCTCGGTGCCCGTGGCGGCATCCTTGCTGCCGAATACCGCGACGCAGCCGCGGCGCACGCCCGCCAGGTCGCCGACCGCCTGCTCCAGCTCGTAGGGGCTGATATTGCGGCCGCCGCGGATGATGATGTCCTTCTCGCGGCCAGTGAGAAACAGCGTGCCTTCCGAGAGGTACGCGCGGTCGCCCGTGTTGAGCCACTCGCCGCCGCCGAACAGCGTCTTCGTCGCCTCCGGATTCCGGTAGTAGCCGCTGGTGGAGGAAGGGCCGCGGAACTGCAGGTGCCCTTCGTGGCGATCCGGCAACTCCAGGCCCGCGGCATCCACCACGCGGATATCGTGGCCGGGAATCGGCGTGCCGCAGCCGATGACGATCAAAGGCGACGGGGCGTCTGCCGGCGCCTCGACGGCTTCCCCCGTCTTCGTGAAGCGCTCGCGGTCCAGGCGGTCGGCGCGCCAGGGCGTGCCGGGCACCGTGATTGCGACGCCCACCGAGGATTCCGCCAGGCCGTAGGAGGGCGACAGGCAGTTCCTGCGCAGGCCCCATTTGGAGAAGCGCTTCTCGAATTCGACGATGGTCTCCGGGCTGACCGGCTCCGCCGCGTTGAAGGCGAAGCGCCAGGAGGAGAGGTCGATGCCTTCCATGTCCTCGTCCTGGATTCGGCGCAGGCACAGCTCGAAGGAGAAATTCGGCCCGCCGGACATGGTGCCGCGGTGGCGGTGGATGGCGCGCATCCAGCTCACCGGGCGCGACAGGAAGGCGAGCGGCGACATCAGCACGGTCGGGAAGCCCAGCACGAGCGACGCGAAGTTGGCTCCGATCAGGCCGAGGTCGTGGTAGAGCGGCAGCCAGCTGACGAACACGTCCGCCGGAACCGCGTTCACTGCTGCGCCCATCGCGCGCACGTTCGCCATCAGGTTCGCGTGCGAGAGCACCACCCCTTTGGGGCTGCCGGTTGACCCGGAGGTGTACTGCAGGAAGCCCGTGTCGCCGGGCTGGCGGCGGACCCACTGGTAG
>JAYRND010000111.1:0-28621 GCA_041904885.1 Burkholderiales bacterium | reverse complement strand
GCGCAGCGCAGCGCAGGCGGCCCAGGGACCTACCAATGAGGATACCGCAAGAAAAGCGCCCAGCAGGGACAGATGTGAGGCCGGGTTGATGCCGATCAAGCTGGAGGTGACCGCGCCCGCGCCGAAGACGAGGACCGGCACGAACAGCGGCAGCACGAGCAGGCCGAGCAGCGCGCCGCCGCCGCGCACGCCCAGCGTCAGCGCCGCTCCCGCGGCGCCCAGCAGGCTCAGCACGGGCGTTCCGATCAGCAGCGATACGAGCAGCAGGCCCAGCGCGTCGCCGGGCAGGTCGTATTGCAGCCCGATGAGCGGCGCGGCGATGGCGAGCGGCAGCCCCGTCGTCAGCCAGTGCGCGGCGATCTTGGCGAGCACCACCAGCGCGAGCGGCTGCGGCGCGACCAGCATCTGCTCCAGGGTTCCGTCGGCATGGTCGGCGGCGAACAGGCGCGGCAGCGACAGCAGCGCGGCAAGCGCCGCGGCGATCCACACCACGCCCGCCGCCATCGCGCGCAGCTGGTTCGGCTCCGGCCCGATGCCCAGGGGCAGCAGGCTCGCGACGACGATGAAGAACACCACGACGTTGAGCACCTCGCCCTTGCGGCGCATGGCGACCTGCAGGTCGCGCTGCAGGATGGCGAGGAAGGCGTCCGGCACCGGCGTCAGCTCCTGAGCTCGACGGTCCGCAGCGTCGCCGAGACGATTTCGACATCCTGGTGCGAGGTGAGCACCACCATGCCGCCGCGCGCGAGCTGCGCCGCGCAGAGGTCGCGGACGCAGTCGATGCCGTCCGTATCCAGCGCGGAGTAGGGCTCGTCAAGCAGCCAGAGCGGCGTTTCCGCCGACAGGGCGAGGCGCGCGAGCGCCACGCGCTTTCTCTGCCCCTGCGACAGGAAGCGTGCGGGCAGGGCGGCGAGGCGCGCGATTGCCAGCTGTTCGAGGGCTTTGTTGCAGTCTGCATTCTTGAGATTGGCAAGCCGAATCGAAAATTCCAGGTTCTCCAGTACCGTCAGCTCATCCTTCACCCCGGGCGCATGGCCGAGGAAGAGCATCTGGCTGCGGGTTTCCTCGCCAATCGGATTGCCGCGCCAGCGAATGGTTCCCGCCGCCGGGCGCGTCAGGCCCGCGAGCGTGCGCAGCAGCGTGGTCTTGCCCGCGCCGTTGGGGCCGCGCACGCGCAGCAGCTCGCCGGGCGCGAGCGCGAAGTCCAGGTCGGCGAAAAGGCGCAACCCGCCGCGTTCGCAGGCGAGCCCCGAAGTCTCCAGCATGCCGCTGATTTTACTTGCGAAACGGCCACGGCAGCCGGCGCCCGATTGGGGTATCGTGTCGGCCATGCCGAACCGCTGGCTGGTCCCGTTCCTCAACCTCGGGCACCTGCTCGACCACCTCGCGATGCTCGTCTTTCCCACCGCGGTGGTGGCGATCGGGCGCGAGTGGGGCCGGCCGTACTCGGAACTGCTGCCGCTCGCACTGGGCAGCTTCATCGCCTTCGGCGCTTTCGCGATTCCGGCCGGCTGGCTCGCCGACCACTGGAGCCGCTACAAGGTGCTCGCGCTCTTTTACTTCGGCATCGGCGCCTCGCTCTTTCTCACGGGATTCGCGCAGTCGCCCTGGCAGATTGCCCTCGGCCTCACGCTCACCGGAGTGTTCGCCGCCATCTACCACCCGGTCGGCATCGCCATGCTGGTCGCCTCGCCTGAAAAGATGGGCAAGGCGCTCGGCTGGAACGGCCTGTGGGGCAACCTCGGGCTCGCCTCGGCCGCGCTGCTCACCGGCGCGCTGGTGGACGCCTTCGGCTGGCGCGTTGCGTTTGCAGTTCCAGGGGTTATTTGTTTTATCGCTGGAATTTTGTTTTTAGCGTTAGTCAAGGACCCGGGTCGAGTCAAGAAAAGTTCGAAATCTCTGGGCCTGCACGTGGATGCGCGCATGATGACGCGCATCTTCGCGATCATGCTCATCGCCACCGCCTGCGGCGGCATCATCTTCAACTCGACGACGATCTCTATGCCGAAGGTCTTCGACGAGCGCCTGCAGATGCTGACGCAGACCAACTTCGGCATCGGCGCGCTGGTCGCCGCCGTCTACACCATGGCGGCCTTCGCGCAGGTGCTGATGGGAGCGCTGATCGACCGCTTCGAGCTGCGCCGGCTGATGATCGCGGTCGGCCTGGTGCAGATCCCGATGCTGTACCTGGCAGCGAACCTGCAGGGCTGGGCGATGCTTTTCGCGGCCCTGCTGATGATGCTCGCCATCTTCGGCCAGATCCCGCTCAACGACGCCATCGTCGGCAAGTACGTCGCCGACGAGTACCGCGCGCGCGTCCTCGGCGTGCGCTACGTCGTGTCGCTCGGCGTCGCGGCGGTGGCGGTGCCCATGATCGCAGCGCTGCACAAGACGGAAGGCGGCTTCGCCAACGTGTTCCTCGTGCTGGCCGTTCTGGCCTCAGGCGTGTTTATCGCCTCGTGGTTCTTTCCCTCGCGCTCCGAACTCCTGGCGCACAAGGAAAAGCTGGCTACTCAGCCCGCCTGACCGCGGCCCTCCAGCCTCGAGGGTTCGTATGAACGCGTTCGACCCCGCGTGGTCATTGACCACCTCCAGAATTTAGCCGCTCAAGCTTCGAGCACGCTGTCCACTCAAACAGGGGATGGCTTGGACGGAGGCGCGCCTGCAATACTTGCTTTCCATGGGTCTGCAATCGCCCGGCAGATTGTCATTGGGCACTTTTTTCTGATCCCCAGACGTTAAGCGCCAAGGAGTGTGCAAAATGGACCCGCGCGTGCAAGAGCGCCTTCGAGACCTGCTGGCAGAAGCCGCGTCTCTCATACCAAGTGATGGCGGCAGGCTGGTGCTCGATGATGGGCCTGACGAAACCCACGTCTGGGGCGATCAAGCCGGTTTCCTCCGTCTCGGCATTGGCATTGCATCAGGAGCGCTCCGCCCTCCCACAACTATGTATGGCGAGTACGACGCCGTGGATACCGATGTGGGTTAGCTCATCAGTGGTGACCGATACCCCTTCTTTTTTCGCTGGGCAGGCAGAAACGACTGGACGAGAATCCAGGAGGCTGTCAACCGGCATCGGACTAGTTCGGATTCTCCGGGCGTTTTTTTCTTCGGTGCAATCATCGTCGCTATTTACGCGTACTTGTACGTGTACTTGTCTCGGTGCGCCTAGCTTGACCGAAGATCCTGGAAAGACGTCTAGCCGTCCTGCCTGAGTTTCTCCCAGGCGCGCTGCGCTCGTAGTTCGCGCGCCTTGCTCGCGACTTTGAGCAGTTCGCGGTCGCGCTGCCAGCGCATGGCCGCCGGATCGGTTGCGGATTGCAGCCAGAAAGCTTCAGCCTCCTCGATGAGCCCTGCCGAAATGCGCAGTGCGCCGGCGAGGCCGATGTGGGTCTCAGAGTTCGAGGGCGGCATGTTGGAGAGCGTGGAGAGCGCGGCGAGCAGGGCGGAGAGGCGCTCGATCCAGTGCCCGGGCCAGGCGAGGCGCTGCGCTTCGCGCATGAGGTAGGCGAGCACCGCCGCCTGCACGTGGATGTCCTCCACGGTGCGGAAGGGCTTTACGTACAGGTCGTAGCCGTCGCCCGGCAGTAGCGCATCGACCTTCGCGTTGTCGAATTGCAGCTGCGCGTGCGGGACTTCGGGAACGAAGCGCGTGTCGGGCATGGGCTGGATTTTCAGCCCGGGGGCGTTCGAGGAGACCCGGGCGATGCGGATCGCGGGCCGCTCGTTCGACGCGGCTTCGTCGCGCGCGGCGACGAAGAAGAGCGAGCCGTCAGGCCCCAGCGTCGTCCAGCGCTTGGATCCGTTGAGGTGCCATCCGTCTGCAGCGCCCTTGAGTGTGCTCTTGATCGCCTTCGGGCTGTTGCCGTCGGCCTCGGTGACGCAGAGCGCGCAGAGACGGTCTGCGGGAGCATCCGGGAAGAGCGAGTGCAGGGCCGCCTGGTACCCCGAGGCGAAGGCCCAGCCGACCCGGTCGGCGACGAAGCCGCCGACGATCGCCTGCTCGATGGTGCCCGGGTGCTCGGCGGCGATGGCGCGGTGGCGCGGCCACCACTGGGCCACGCTCTCGCAGGGCGGGGCGACGGCCTGCGAGGCGCTCAGCTGCGGCAGCATTCAGGCGACCGCGGTGGGGCGCGGCGCGGTGGCGCGCAGCCGCTGCCGGCCGGTGAAGGCGAGGTAGTGCCGGCCGCTGGCGCGGCCGATCATGGTGAGGCCGACCCGCCGCGCGATCTCGTGGCCCATCTTGGTGAGCCCGGAGCGCGACACGAGGAACGGGATGCGCATCTGCGCGCACTTGATGACCATCTCCGAGGTGAGCCGGCCGGTGGTGTAGAAGACCTTGTCCGAGCCGTCGATGGCGTCCAGCCACATGAAGCCGGCGATGGCGTCGACCGCATTGTGCCGGCCGACGTCCTCTACGAACATCAGGATCTCGCCCTCGCGGGTGGCGAGTGCGCAGCCGTGCACCGCGCCCGACTGCTTGTAGATGGTTTCGTGCCGGCGCACTTTTTCCACGAGGGCGAAGAGGCCGTCCTCGCCGAGCAGGACGTCGTCGCGCAGCCGCACGCTGTCGATTTCCTCCATCAGGTCGCCGAATACCGTGCCCTGCCCGCAGCCGGTGGTGACGGTTTTCTTCCGGGTCTTCTTCCTGATGTCGGATTTCTTCTTGGTCGTGACCGCGACGGAATCGGTTTCCCAGTCGACCTGCACCGCTTCGATGTCCTCGACGCCAGTGACCAGGCGCTGGTTGCGCAGGAAGCCGAGCGCGAGCGCCTCGGGCGCGTGCCCGAGCGTCATCAGGGTGACGAGCTCCTTCTTGTCCAGGTAAAGGGTGAGCGGATGCTCGCCCGCGATCGCGGTGGGAACCATCTCGCCGCGCTCGTTGTAAGCCTCGACTTCGAAAGTCGCGGGGCGGGCGGCGTTGGTGAGCTTCGGCCTAGCCACCGATGTAGGACATCTCCACTTTCTTGGATTTCGCCGTGGCCTCGGTCCGGATCTCCGAGTAGCGGTCCTCGCGCTGCCGCCACACCGCGGCGATCGCGTCGCGGATGGCGTCGTCGCCCGCGCCGCCGCGCAGCAGCGACTTCAGGTCGTGGCCCTGCTGCGCGAACAGGCAGGTGTAGAGCGAGCCTTCGGTAGAGAGGCGCAGGCGGTTGCAGTCGCGGCAGAAGGCCTGCGTGACCGAGGAGATGACGCCGATTTCGCCCGCGCCGTCGCGGTAGCGCCAGCGCTCGGCGACTTCGCCGGAATAGCTTGCCTCTACCGGCTCGAGCGGGAAGACCTCGCCGATCCGGCGCAGCACCTCGGCGGAGGGGACCACGTCGTCCATGCGCCAGCCGTTGGTGCTGCCCACGTCCATGAACTCGATGAAGCGCAGGATGTCGCCCGAATCGCGCCAATGGCGCGCGGCCTCGACGATCTGGTGGTCGTTGACGCCGCGCTTGACGACCATGTTGATCTTGACCGGAGCGAAGCCGGCGTCCTGCGCCGCGGCGATGCCGTCGAGCACCTTCTCGACGGAGAAGTCGGCGTCGTTCATGGCGCGGAAGGTCGCGTCGTCGAGCGAATCCAGGCTCACCGTCAGGCGGTCGAGGCCCGCATCCTTCAGCGCTGCGGCATGCTTGACGAGCGTGGAGCCGTTGGTCGTGAGCGTGAGGTCGGCGCCCAGCGGCGCCAGCATGCCGACGAGGACCGGCAGGTCCTTGCGCAGCAGCGGCTCGCCGCCGGTGAGCCGGATCTTCTTCACCCCCAGGCCGACGAAAATGCCGGCGAGGCGCGCGATCTCCTCGAAGCGCAGCAGCGCGTCGTGCGGGAGGAACGCATAGTCCGCGCCGAACACCTCGCGCGGCATGCAGTAGGTGCAGCGGAAATTGCAGCGGTCGGTGACCGATATGCGCAGGTCGCGCAGCGGCCGGCCGAGCGTGTCCGCCAGCAGCCCGCCGTCATAGCGCGGCGCGGCAGCCGCGGCGCGCGGGGTGGAACGGATCGGAATGACCTTGTCCGGCACGATGATTTTCCCTGCAAAATCATGATAGCAGAGGGTATAGTGCGCCGGATGGAAAAACCCGCCCGAACGCTCGCCGTGGTGATGGAGCGGCGCAAGGCGCGCAGCCGCTGGGCGGACATCGTCTGGCAGCCGGTTTCGGTGCTGGAGTCCGATGAGCCGCCGGGCGCGGCGCGGCTGCTGGTGAAGCGCGACGACTACGAGCAGTGGCTGCACCCGGGCTTTCCGCTGGAGATCCATCGCGACGAGACCGAGGGGTACTACCTGAACGTGTCTTCGGACTCGCCGCGCGTCTTCGTACTCTGGCGCATGGAGGACGAGGCCTCCGGCGAAGCCGGCGCGCACGGCCTGCCGCTGCATCTCACCGCCAGCTACGAGGAGGCAGGGCGCTGGATGGACGGCGGGCACTCGGTGGACAGCGTCGCGATGCCGCCCGAGCTGTTCGCGTGGGTGGGAGACTACGTGGAGAAGAACTACCGCCCGGAACCCAAGAAGCGCAGGAAGCCGCGCTCGTTCATCCATCCCAAGGACCGGGTAGAGCGATGAGCGCGGACAACGAACCGTTTCTCTCGCGCTGGTCGCGCCTGAAGCAGGAGCAGGCGAGCGAGCAGGAGAAGGAGAAGGCGGCTCCGCCCGCGGAGACGAAGCAGGAAGCGCCGGTGCCGGCGCTGCCGCCGGTGGCGGATCTCAAGCCCGACTCCGATTTCAAGCCGTTCATGGATTCGCGCGTGGATCTCGAGACGCGGCGCTCGGCGCTCAAGAAGCTCTTCACCGACGGGCACTTCAAGACCCACGATCCGTTCGAGCCGTACTCGATCGACCTTACCGGCGAGGATCCGATTCCACCGGAAATGCTGAAAACGCTGGACCACGCGCGCCGCATCCTGTTTGACGAAAAGAAAGAAGCGGAAAAGACGGAACAACAGCAGCAGGCGAGCGAACAGGAAGCCGAGAAACCTCTGCCGGAAGCCAAGGATGTCTCTGGAAAGCAAGACGCTTAAGCTCTGCTCCTGCAACGGCACGATCGCGCTCGACGCGACGCAGCTCGCGCGCGCGCTAAAGACGAGCCAGCCGGTCACGGTGCATCGCGAGCTCTGCCGCAAGGAATCCCCCGCGTTCCAGGCGGCGCTTGGCGATTCCGACCTGGTCGTCGCCTGCACGCAGGAGGCCCCGCTGTTCGCGGAGCTCGCTGCTGCCGCGCAATCGAACGCGCGGCTCGCGTACCTGAACATTCGCGAGGCGGCCGGCTGGTCGGAAGAGGGCGCGGCTGCGGGCCCGAAGATCGCGGCGCTCATCGCGGCGGCGGCGCTGCCGGAGCCCGAGCCCGTGCCCGAGGTGGAATACAAGTCCGGCGGGCAGCTGCTGGTCATCGGCCCCGCGGACGCGGCTCTCGATTGGGCGGAGCAGCTTGCGGGTGCGCTCGAGGTAAGCGTGCTCATCACTGGCAAGGGGCCGCGCGAGCAGCCGCTGGAGCGGCGCTTCCCGGTCTGGTCGGGGCGGATCACTGCACTCGCGGGCTGGCTGGGCGCCTTCGAGGTGGAGTGGCAGCAGGAGAACCCGATCGACCTGGAGCTTTGCACGCGCTGCAACGCCTGCGTGCGCGCCTGCCCCGAGGGCGCCATCGACCTCGGCTACCAGATCGACCTCGAGCGCTGCAAGGCGCATCGCGAATGCGTGAAGGCCTGCGGCGCGATCGGCGCGATCGACTTTTCGCGCGCGGCGCCGGCGCGCCGCGAGCGCTTCGACCTGGTGCTCGACCTCTCGCGCACGCCGCTCATCCGGCTGCCGGACCTGCCGCAGGGCTACGCCGCGCCGGGCGCCGACCCGCTCGAGCAGGCGCTCGCCGCTCGCCGCCTCGCCGGGCTGGTGGGCGAGTTCACCAAGCCGCGCTTCACCAAATACCGCGAGCGCATCTGCGCGCACGGCCGCTCGGGCAAGACGGGTTGCACGCAGTGCCTGGACGTGTGCTCGACCGGCGCCATCAGCGCCGACGGCGACCACGTCAAGGTGGAAGCGCATCTCTGCGCGGGCTGCGGCGGCTGTGCGACGGTATGCCCTTCGGGCGCGATGACGCACGCCTACCCGTCGGTGCCGGACCTCGGCGCCCGCCTCAAGGCGCTGCTCGCCGTATATCGCGAGGCGGGTGGAAGCAATGCCTGCCTTCTGATTCATGACATGCAAAAGGGCCGCGAGACCGTGCGCTCGCTCGGCCGGCGCGCCGGGTTTGGCGCGCGCGGCCTCGGCGCGAAGGGCGCCGGGCGCGGATTGCCCGCGCGGGCGATTCCGTTCGAGTGCTTCCACGTCGCTTCGGTCGGCATCGACCTGATGCTGGGCGCGATCTGCTACGGCGCGAGCCAGGTCTGCATCCTCGCCACTGGCGGCGAGCCCGAGGGCTACATCGCGGCGCTGAAGAAGCAAATGTCGTACGCGGAAGCGATCCTGCAGGGTCTTGGCTACGCGGGCGCGCATTTCTCGGTGCTCGAGGCCGAGGGACTCGAGAACGCGCTCTGGAGCCTCGCGCCGGCGACAGGCGTGGCGAAGCCCGCGACGTTCAATCTATCGACGGAGAAGCGGACTTCGCTCGACTTCGCCTTTGACTTCCTGTCGGGGAAAAAAGCCGGCGAGATCCGCTTGCCCGCGGGAGCCCCCTTCGGTGCAATCACGGTCGACAAGGACAGCTGCACGCTCTGCAAGGCCTGCATCGGCGCCTGCCCCGAGGGCGCGCTGCTTGACGCGCCTGAGGCACCGCAGCTCCGCTTCATCGAGCGCAACTGCGTGCAGTGCGGGCTGTGTGAGAAGACCTGTCCTGAGAGTGCAATAGCCCTTGTTCCCAGATTGTCCCTGGCAGAGAAGGCCAGGCAGGCGGTCGCGCTCCATGAGGCGGAACCGTTCCACTGCGTCAGCTGCGGCAAGCCCTTCGGCACCAAGCGCCTGATCGAGAACATGACCGGAAAGCTCAGCGCGCACTCGATGTTCGCAGGCGCCGGCGCTCTCCGCCGGCTGCAGATGTGCGGCGACTGCCGTGTGGTCGACATGGCGAGCTCGAAGGACGAGCCCTCGATCTTCGACTACACGGGCCGCAAATGAGCGCATCGGACGCGTCGCAGGCCGCGACGCCGCTCGCGCCCGAGGACGAGACGCGGGCCGCCGCATATGGCCTGATCGCGCGATTGTTCTACGCGGCGCCGGACGAAGGCCTGCTCGCGCAGATCCTGCACGGCGGCGGTTTCGAGGGCGATGGGCCGCTGGCGCGCGCCTGGTCGGAACTGACTGCGGCGAGCCGCAGCGCGTTTCCGGTGATGCTGGAGCAGGAGCACACCGACCTGTTCGTAGGCACCGGAAAGGCGGAAGTCACGCCGTACCTCACGCACTACACGATCCGGTTCGCGACGGACACTCCGCTCGTCGACGTGCGGCAGCAGTTCCGCGCCTGGGGCATCGCGCGACGCGAGTCGGCAAGCGAGCCCGAAGATCACATGGCCGCGCTCTGCGAAGCGATGCGGTTTGCTATTGCGGTGCAGCATCGGACGGAGGAAGAGCAGCGGGACTTCTTTGATCGCTTTCTTTATCGCGGCGCCATCGCTTTTTGCGATGCGGTAAGCGCTTCGCAGAAAGCGAGTTTTTACCGTTTGGTGGCCCGCTTCGCGCGCGCGTTCCTGGACTTGGAGAACGAGGCGTTCCGGATGCTGTGAATAACAGCAATTGAGAATGGCTACTAACTGTTTTATTCCATCCAAGAATTATTTTTAGTTGGGCCGTTTTCCACTCTTGATCAATGAGGTAGAGACGGGTACCTTGCTCGGGATTTCATAAGCAGCCCCGATTTGGTGCAGCGGGCGCGACGTAAAAAAGGAGGCAGCATGAGCCAGAAAAAACCGGTCCTTTCCCGCAGAAATTTCCTGATGACCGTAGGCGCCGGCGGCGCCGCGGGCGCGGCGGCAATCGTCGCCAAGAACGCGGGGACAGGCGCGGTGCCTGACTCACGCGACAAGCGCGCGACCAGCGGCTACAAGGTCAGCGCGCACATCGAAAACTATTACCGCACCACCAAGGTCTAGGAGGCGCGACATGCTGCTTACAAAAAAGGCAAACGGAACCGCGGCGGCGCAATCGCGTTTGGCCCAGGGCCTGAACGGCGTACTCGCGAAGACCATTGACCGGCGCACGTTCCTCAAGCGCTCGGGCATGACGGCGGGCGCAGGCGCGGTCGCCGCGCAGCTGCCGTTCAGCATGATCGGCGAGGCAAGCGCGAGGGACTCCGACGGCGGCAAGGTGGAGGTGAAGCGCACGGTCTGCACGCATTGCTCGGTCGGCTGCGCCGTCGATGCGCACGTGCAGGACGGCGTGTGGGTGCGCCAGGAGCCGGTGTTCGATTCGCCGATCAACCTCGGCGCGCACTGCGCGAAGGGCGCCTCGATCCGCGAGCACGGCATCGCGCACGATTCGCACCGCCTGAAGTACCCGATGAAGCTCGAGGGCGGGAAGTGGAAGCGCCTGTCCTGGGACCAGGCCTACGACGAGATCTCGAAGAAGATGCTCGAGATCCGCAAGCAGAGCGGGCCGGACTCGCTGTTCGTCGTCGGCTCGTCGAAACACAACAACGAGCAGGCCGAGCTGCTGTGCAAGTGGGTGCGGCTCTGGGGGACGAACAACACGGATCACCAGGCGCGCATCTGCCACTCCACCACAGTGGCTGGCCTCGGCCAGACCTGGGGCTACGGGGCGATGACCAACTCGTACAACGACGAGCAGAACTCGAAGTCGATGATGTTCCTCGGCTCGAACGCCGCCGAGGCGCATCCGGTATCGATGCTGCACACGCTGCACGCCAAGGAGAACGGCGCCAAGGTGATCGTGGTCGACCCGCGCTACACGCGCACGGCGGCCAAGGCCGACATCTACGTGCGGCACCGCTCGGGCACCGACGTGCCCTTCCTGTTCGGCGTCCTCTACCACATCTTCAAGAACGGCTGGGAGGACAAGGAGTACATCCGCCAGCGCGTGTACGGCATGGACAAGGTGAAGGAAGAGGTGATGGCGAAGTGGACCCCCGACAAGGTCACCGACGTCACCGGCGTGCCCGAGGACCAGGTGTTGCTGGTCGCCAAGACTCTCGCCGAGAACCGGCCGGGGTTCATCATCTGGGCGATGGGGCAGACGCAGCACAACAACGCCAACGGCGTGGTGCGAGCGACCAACATCGTGCAGCTCGCGCTCGGCAACATCGGCCGCTCCGGCGGCGGCGCCAACGTGTACCGCGGCCACGACAACGTGCAGGGTGCGACCGACCTGGGACCGAACCCCGACACTCTGCCGGGCTACTACCCGGTCGCGGTGCCCGGTTCGTGGGCGCATTGGGCCGGGGTGTGGAACGTGGACCTGGACTGGCTGAAGAAGCAGTACGCCTCCGAGAAGATGATGGCCACGCCCGGCATGACAGTGTCGCGCTGGATCGACGGCGTCACGGAGAAGAACGAGAACATCGACCAGGATCCCAACCTGCGCATGATCATTTTCTGGGGCCATGCGCCGAACTCGCAGACGCGCGGCTCGGAGATGCTGGAGGCGATGAAGAAGCTCGACCTGATGGTCGTGATCGACCCCTATCCCTCGGCGTCCGCGGCGATGTTCGCGATGGTGCGCAAGGACGGCGCCTACCTGCTGCCGGCCGCGACGCAGCTCGAGTGCGACGGCTCGGTGACGGCGTCCAACCGCTCGGTGCAGTGGCGCGAGAAGGTGATCGAGCCGATGTTCGAGTCGCGCACCGACCACGCCATCATGTACCAGCTCGCCGGCAAGCTCGGATTCGCCGACCAGTTCGTCGGCAAGAAGGACGGCAAGCAGCAGCTGCGAGTCGTCAAGTCCAAGAGCGGCGATGAGCCCGTCATCGAAGATGTGACGCGGATGGAGACCAATCGCGGCACCTGGACAATCGGCTACACAGGCCAGTCGCCCGAGCGGATGCAGGCGCACATGCGCAACATGCACCTGTTCGACGTCAAGTCGCTGCGCTGCAAGGGCGGCAAGGACGCGAAGACGGGCTACGACATGACCGGCGACTATTTCGGCATGCCGTGGCCGTGCTACGGCTCGGCCGCGATCAAGCACCCCGGCACGCCGAACCTGTACAACACGCACCTGCATCCGATGGACGGCGGGCACGCGTTCCGCGCGCTGTTCGGCGTGGAGAAGGACGGCGTCAACCTGCTCGCCGAAGACGGCGTGCACAACAAGGGCAGCGACATCACGACCGGCTATCCGCAGTTCGACCATGTGCTGCTGAAGAAGCTGGGCTGGTGGGACGAGCTTACGGAGGACGAGAAGAAGGCGGCCGAGGGCAAGACCTGGGCGAACGACCGCTCCGGCGGCATCCAGCGCGTGGCGATGAAGCACGGCTGCACGCCCTTCGGCAACGCCAAGGCGCGCGCGGTGGTCTGGAACTGGCCCGACGCCATTCCCCAGCATCGCGAGCCGATCTACAGCCCGCGCGCCGACCTCGTCGAGAAATATCCGACGCACGACGACGTGAAGAACCTGTGGCGCCTGCCGACGCTGTTCAAGACCGCGCAGCAGAAGGCGGTGAAGGAAGAGATGCACAAGAAGTTCCCGCTCGTGCTGACGAGCGGCCGGCTGGTGGAGTACGAGGGCGGCGGCGACGAGACGCGCTCCAACCCCTGGCTTGCCGAGCTGATGCAGGACAACTTCGTGGAGATCAACCCGAAGACCGCGTCCGAGCGCGGCATCCGCAACGGGGAGTACGTCTGGGTCAGCACGCCGGGCAAGAACGCCGACGGCACGCATGTGCGCCTGAAGGTCAAGGCGAAGGTGACCGAGGGTGTCGGGCCGGACACCTGCTTCATCCCGTTCCATTTCGCGGGCTGGTGGCAGGGGCAGGACATGCTGGCGCACTACCCGGACGGGGCCGCGCCGATCGTGCGAGGCGAGGCCGTGAACACCGCCACGACGTACGGCTACGACCGGATCACCATGATGCAGGAAACCAAGACGACGCTTTGCCAGGTCGCTAAGGCCTAACGAGAAAAGAAAGAGGAGAACGCCATGGCCAGAATGAAATTCCTGTGCGATGCCGAGCGCTGCATCGAGTGCAACGGCTGCGTGACCGCCTGCAAGAACGAGAACGAAGTGCCCTGGGGCGTCAATCGCCGGCGCGTCGTCACGATCAACGACGGCATGGTCGGCGCCGAGAAGTCGATCTCGGTCGCCTGCATGCACTGCTCGGACGCGCCGTGCATGGCGGTATGCCCGGTGGACTGCTTCTACCGCACCGCGGACGGCGTCGTGCTGCACGACAAGGACCTGTGCATCGGCTGCGGATACTGCTTCTACGCTTGCCCGTTCGGCGCGCCGCAGTTCCCGCAGGCGGGCGCGTTCGGCCTGCGCGGCAAGATGGACAAGTGCACGTTCTGCGCGGGCGGCCCGGAGGCCGACCGCTCGGAGGCGGAATTCAAGAAGTACGGCCGCAACCGCCTGTCCGAGGGCAAGCTGCCGGCCTGCGCCGAGATGTGCTCGACCAAGGCGCTGCTGGGCGGCGACGGCGACGTGATTGCCGACATCTACCGCGAGCGCGTCGCGCGCCGTGGCAACAAGGGCGCCGAGGCCTGGGGCTGGGGCAGCGCCTACGGGCAACCGCCCAAGGGCGCGACGGCGCCCGCAGCGCCGGCCGCGCCCGCTGCTGGGGGCAAATCGTGATCCGCCCGCTGCTGCTGGCCGGCGTCGCACTCGCGGCCGCCGGCTGCATGGAGGTCCAGCAAACGGTGCCCACCGAGAAGCAGGTCGGAACTACGGTCCGGCGTGACACGGCGGCGTGGAACAACGCGCCACTCGCCGGCGGGCCGGCCTGGAAGCAGGGCGATCGCACGAGCTGGGACGAGCAGATCAAGAAGCGCCAGCTCGCCCAGAGCGAAGACCGCCGCATTTACCAGTAGCACCGCCGCCCAGGAGGAGCTGATGCACACGATCTCCCGCTTGACGGGCTGGCTGGTTCTCTCGCTCGCGTTTTCCTTGCCGGTGGCGGCGCAGCAGGCGCCCGCGCCCGCGCCGGCGTCGCAAAACCCGACCGTTCAAGGCCAGCAGAAGCGCTCGGTCGACCAGCCCGGCAACAATTCGGAAGTGTGGCGCGAGGTGCGCTCGGGCCAGCCCAACTACACGAGCATCCCGGGGCGGGAGAGCGGAGTGCTGATCCAGCCGCAGGCGCGGTTCCCCGGCCAGGAGAACATGACCACCGCGGGCGAAGCCTGGCGGATCTTCCGCAACGGGCCGATCACCTTCTACGGCGGCTGGCTGCTCGTCCTGGTCGCGCTCGCCATCGCGGCCTTCTATTTCGGCCGCGGGCCGCTGATGCTGCACGACAAGCCCACCGGGCGCCTGGTCGAGCGTTTCTCGGTCGTCGAGCGCTGGGCGCACTGGACCACGGCGATCACCTTCGTGATCATGGCGGTGACCGGGCTGATCACTCTGTTCGGCAAGCACCTGCTGCTGCCGGTGCTCGGCTATACGCTGTTCTCGTGGCTGGCGGCGCTGTCGAAGAACCTGCACAACTTCGTCGCGCCGCTGTTCATCGTCGGCCTTGTGTTCATGATCCTGGTCTACATCAAGGACAACTTTCCCGAGAAGGGCGACCTCGCCTGGTTCGGCGGGGCGTTCGCCATGTTCTGGTCGGGCAAGCACGTTCCCTCGGGGCGGTTCAATGCCGGCGAAAAGGTGTACTTCTGGGCCGGCGTGGTGGTGCTGTGCCTCACGTTGAGCGTGACGGGCGTGATCATGCTGTTCCCCAACTTCGAGCAGCTGCGCACCACGATGCAGCAGATGAGCGTGATCCACGCCATTGCCGCCATCGTCATGATGGTGTTCGCGATGGGCCACATTTACGTCGGAACGATCGGCGTCGAAGGCGCCTACCGCAACATGCGCGACGGCGTCACCGACGAGACCTGGGCCAAGGAGCACCACGAGCTCTGGTACAACGAAGTGAAATCCGGCAAGCCGGGCAAGCCCGGCGCGGCGCCGCAGGCCGCGCCGCAGACCCAGCACTGAACGAGAAGGGAGAGAACCATGAACAAGCTCTGGATCGCCGTTACGCTCGCCGCCGGGCTCGCGCTCGGCTCCTTGGCCAGCGTGCAGGCCAAGCTGCCGCCCGCGCCCGCCAAGAGCGACGCGGAAAAAGCCGCCGAGGCGGAAAAGGCCGCGGCGGCAAAGGCCAAGGACGCCGCAGACCTCGAGAAGGCGACGGAAAAAGCCGTCGCCAACTACAAGAAGAACAAGGGCATCGCCGATCCGAAGGCGTCGGCGGCGACGACCTCGGGCAAGAAGAAGTAGGCGCGCGCCGCTAAGCTGCCGCCCTCTCTTCCGGCGGCTTGAGGTGCCGGAAGGCCGCGAGCAGCATCAGGTCGTAGAGGATCTTCAGGCCGCCGCATATCAGCAGGGGCCAGGCCGCGTAGCCCGCGGCAAACAGCGCGCCGGCGAGCGCCGGACTTGCCGCTGACGCAAGGCTGCGCGGCACCGCGGTGACGCTCGCCGCCGCCGGGCGCTCGGCCTCGGTCACCACCGCCATCACGGAGGACGAGCGGGTCGGCACGTCCATCTGCGACAGGGCCGAGCGCACGAGCAGCAGCGCGAGCGCCCAGTCCACCGACGGCACGAACGCCGCGGCGATCAGGCACAGGCTCGACGGAATGTGCGTGTACACCATGGTGTTGACCAGGCCGATGCGAGCGCCGATCCAGGCCGCCACCGGGAAGGAGAACGCCGACAGCACCCCGGTCCAGAAGAAGAACAGGCTGGCGGCCGCGAGCGAGAGGTCGAAGCGCTGGAACAGCCATAGCGCGAGCAGCGATTGCACGACGAAGCCGCCCGCGAACGCGTCGATGCTGAACAGCGCCGCCAGCCGGTAGACGATGGCGCGCGACGGGCCGAGCGGCGCCGTCCTCGCCTTGGGGCCCGCCGCCGGCCGGGAGGGAATGCTGCGATAGGCGATCCCGCCAAGGACTCCGAGAGCCGCGTAGAGCAGGAACATCAGGCGGATGGCGTCCAGAGTGCCGATGCCGAACGCTGCCAGCCATTGCGGGGACGCGGCGCACAGGGACCCGGCCGCGCCCGCCAGCGCGCCGACCAGGCTGTAGCGAGCGAACGAGCGCGTGCGCTCCGCGGGCGGCACGGCGGCCGACAGCACCGTATGCTCGAGCGGAACGAAGATGCTGGTGCTGCCGCCGGAAGGATTGATCGTGCCGACGAACGCGATCAGCAGCAACACCGCGTACTCGCCCGAGGCCGCGTAGGCGAGGCCGGTTGCCGCCATCAGGGCGGACGCGGCGTAGAGGAGCGCCTTGTGGTCCCGCCCCGCGCCGGCAACGCCGATCGCGAGAGTCAGCAGCGCGGAGCCCAGCAGCGCCAGGGTCGCCACCACGCCGACCTGGAACGCGTTCAGGCCCAGCGCGGTCAGGTAGACGGGGAGCAGGACGGCGACGAAACCGTCGCCAAAATCCCGGATCGCCCGGGCGACGTAGACGCTGCGAGCGGCGCTACGCACCTTCGACCAGGATCGCCTTCGTTCTCGCGGCCTTGAGCCGCATCGCAAGCGCGGGCGCGTAGTCGGGCGAGTGGTACCACTTGCGCGCCTGCTCCATGGTCGGGAATTCGAGCACGACGATGCGCTTGGCCGTCCAGCCGCCCTCCAGCGTTTCCGTCGCGCCGCCGCGCACCACGTATTTCCCGCCATGCTTGGCGATGGTCGCCGGCACGACCTTGCGATATTCCTCGAACAGCGCGGCGTCGTGCACGTCGACTTCGGCGATCAGGTAAGCGGCCATCGGGCTCTTCTCCAGTAGTGGTCAGCGCAGGAACGTAACGGCTAGCCCGGCGAGCGCGCAAGCGCCGATCACCGGCATCACGCCGGCCTTGAAGCGGAACAGGGCCACCAGCGCCGCCAGGCCGATCAGCGCCGACACCCAATCGAAAGGCCCGGCTGCGCCCTGCGGCCAGAGCACATGCCAGGCGAAGAACACGGCGAGGTTCAGGATCACGCCGACGACGGCCGCGGTGATGCCGGTGAGGGGGGCGCTGAACTTCAGGTCGCCGTGCGTGGTTTCGATGAAAGGCGCGCCCATGAAGATGAAGAGGAACGAGGGCAGAAAGGTGAAGAAAGTCGCCACTACCGCGCCGGCGACCCCGGCGCCGAGGAACCCCACAAAGGCGACGACCATGATCAGCGGCCCGGGCGTGGTCTCGCCCAGCGCAAGGCCATCCACCATCTGCAGGGCGGTCAGCCAGCCGTAGTGCTCGACCGCGCCCTGGTAGACGTAGGGCAGCACGGCATAGGCGCCGCCGAAGGTGAGCAGCGCGGCCTTGGTGAAGAACCAGCCCATCTGCGTCAGCGTTCCCTGCCAGCCCTCCGCGTAGTAGAGCGCGCCCAGCACCAGCGCCCACAGGCCAAGGCAGATTGCGACGCAGGTCCAGAGCTTTCCCCAGGAAAAAAGCGCGTGCGCGGGCGTAGGCGTGTCGTCGTCGATGAGGGCTGGTCCGTAAGAAGCGGACTTCTGATGCGAATCCCTTGAAGAAAATATTCCGGGAAACCACCTTCCACCCAGGAAGCCAGCAATGCCGGCGGAGAGGACGATCGCGGGGAAGGGAGCCTCGAAGGCGAAGATCGCGACGAAGGCGGCGGCGGCAATTCCCCAGAGCGCCGGGTGCTTGAGCGCGCGCGAGCCGATGCGGTGGGCAGCTGCCACGACAATGGCCGTGACCGCGGGCTTGATGCCGTAGAAGATCCCGGCCACCAGCGGCACGTTGCCGTAAGTCAGGTAGATCCAGGACAGCGCGATGAGGATGAAGAGCGACGGCAGCACGAACAGCGTGCCGGCGACGATGCCGCCCCAAGCGCGGTGCATCAGCCAGCCGATATAGGTAGCGAGTTGTGTCGCCTCCGGGCCGGGCAGCACCATGCAGTAGTTGAGCGCGTGCAGGAAGCGGCTCTCGGAAATCCAGCGCCGCCGCTCTACCAATTCTTCGTGCAGGATCGCGATCTGCCCTGTGGGTCCGCCGAAGCTGATGAAGCCCAGCTTCAGCCAGAAGCGGAACGCTTCGCCGAAGCTCACCTGTACAGGTCTGGATTCCACGTATGCACTTCCGACTTGCCTTTCTTGCACCAGGAGTAGAGCGCATCGTAGACCACCATGCCCTGCTCGAGCATGCGGTGGTCTTCCGCGAAGTTGATCGATAGCCCCAGCGAGAGCGCCGCGAGGCCCGCCGCCTGCGGCGCGAGGTCCATGCGATTCGTGTCCGCGCCGCGCACGATCAGCGCGAGCTCGTCGAGCGCCGGCTCGCCGAGACGGTAGTAGCGCAGGAACGCGTCGAAGCTGCAGAGTTCGCCCTCGTGCGAGAACTCGACGTCCGGGATGTCGTAGGGCACGGCCTCGCGCTTGGTGGCGACGCGCCGGACATCGGCGGCCGGCACGTAAAGAAATTCCGCATCCGGGTCCACGAATCGGCGCACCAGCCAGGGGCAGGCGATTCGGTCGATCTTCGGCCGCTCGCGCGTGACCCAGCGAGTGCTGGCCGCCTTCGGCTTGGTCGCGAGCTCGCCGCCTTCCGCGCGCCAGCCCTCGATACCACCCTCGAGGTAACTCGCGCCCAGGGCCTTGGCAGCGCCCTGGCTGACTTCATGCCCGTGCACGCAGTAGACGACGACCTCGGCGTCCTGCGGCAGCGTTCTCATCCATTCCTGCACCCGCAGCGGATCGCGCCGCAAGGCGCCGCGAATGAGGTCCGGAGCCTCGCGAAAGCGCTCGCTCCGGCGCACGTCGATGACCAGCGGCGGCCGGCTGGAGGCCAGGGACTGGCGCAGGGATGCGGCGGTGATGGCAGGTGCGTCCATGGCTCTCTCCTTAAGAGTCCTGCAGCGCTTGGACGCACCGGCGTCTTGGAGTTCCTGCTTGCGGGGAGTCTGCTTTCCCCACGCGGGAAAGTATATCAGGCGTAGTCGGCTATTGCCGAAATGCATGCTCTGGAACGCAAGTATGCGCCCCGTCCGCTGTCTCCATGATGCGCACGTTCACGCCGTAGAGGCGCCGCAGTGTCTCGGGTGTGATGACCTCGCGCGGTACGCCGAGCGCGAGCGCCTTGCCTTCGCCGAGCAATAGCGCTCGGTCGGCGCACTGCAGCGCGTGGTCGGGCTGGTGGCTTGACATGAGCACGGCGATGCCCTGCGCCGACAGACGGCGTACGTGCGCGAGCACGCGCACCTGATTGCCGAAGTCGAGACTTGAGGTGGGCTCGTCCATCACCAGCACGCGCGCCTCCTGAGCCAGAGCGCGAGCAATGAGCGCGAGCTGGCGCTCGCCGCCGGAGACTTCTGTGAAAGCGCGTTCGGCAAGCGCGCCGATGCCGAGCGTGTCGATGGCCCTTCCGGCGGCCTCGCGGTCGCGCGCCGACGGCGAGGCGAACAGGCTCAGATGCGCAGTGCGACCCATCAGCACCATGTCGCTCACGCTGTAGGCGAACGCCCCCGCGTGCGCCTGTGGCACATAGCCGACCAGCCTGGCGATTTCGGTCCTGGTTTTTTCTTCCAGACACTTTTCGTTCAGGAAGACTGAACCTGAATGCGGTGGCAGCAATCCGAGCAGCGTCCGAATCAGCGTGGTCTTGCCGCCGCCGTTCGGGCCGAGCAGGCACAGCACCTCTCCCGGCGCAAGCGTGAATTCGACACCGGAGCCGACGGTGCGTCCCGGGAAGCCGAAGGAGAGATCCTGCGCCCGCAGCATCACCAGCCCCGGCGCGAAGCCGCGAACAGCCAAAGGAAGAACGGCGTACCGAGCATCGCGGTGAGCACTCCCGGCGGCACCTCGATGGTGGCGATGGTCCGGCAGAGCGTGTCTACGGCAAGTAGGAAAGCGGCGCCAAGCAGCATCGAAAGCGGCAGCAGGCGGCCAAAATCGGGGCCGACCAGCAGGCGCGCGGCGTGCGGTACGAGCAGGCCGATCCAGCCGATGATGCCGCTCACCGCCACTGCGGCCGCCGTCATCAGCGTTGCCGCCGCGATCACGGTCGCGCGCAGGCGCGCCGTGTTGACCCCGAGCGCGCGCGCCTCGTCCTCGGGCAGCGCGAGCAGGTTCATGCGCCAGCGCAGCAGCAGCATCGGCACGAGCCCGGCGGCGACGAGCAAGCTCACTGCGCCCAGGTCCGCGGGGTTGACGGCCGCGAGGCTGCCGAGCAGCCAGTAGGTGATCGCCGGCAACTGGTTGTATGGGTCGGCAAGGTACTTGAGCAGCGCGATCCCCGAACCAAGCAGCGTCCCGATGACGATGCCCGTCAGCACGAGCGAGAGCAGGGGATCGTGCCTCGGCACCGAGGAGCCGACCCAGTAGACGAGCGCCACGGCCACGAGGCCGCCCGCGAAGGCGAAGGCCTGGATCGTCCAGACGTCGCGCGACAGGAAGATGCCGAGCACCGCGCCCAGGGCCGCACCCGTGGCGACGCCCAGCAGGTCGGGTGACACGAGCGGATTGCGGAACATGCCCTGGTAGGCGGTCCCTGCCGCGGCGAGCGCGGCGCCGACCAGAAGGGCTGCGAGCACACGCGGCCCGCGCACCTTGAAGATCACTGTCTCGACGTTCTCCGGCAGCGGGTAGGCGAAGCCGAACAGCTTCGCGCCGAAGGCGCCGAGCAGATCGCCGACCGGGACCGGGAAGCGCCCGACAGCGAACGCGAGCGCTGTCAGCGCCGCGAGCGCCGCGAGCGCGCCCACATAGGCGGCGGCGCCGCGGCTCACTTTGGCAGCACGCCGGGCTCGCTTAGCAGCGCGCTCAGCTGCGCTTCGGTCGGCACCTGGTGATAGAAGAGCCGATGGAACTCGGCGATGCGCGGGCGTAGGTCCGCGGGGAAGGCCTGCGGATAGAGCAGCAGGCCGGCCCAGTACAGGCCGAGGATGCGGTTTACGCCGGGTGGAAAGTCGAACCAGCCGAACGGCAGGTTCGGCGCCAGGTGCACGCGGCGGGCCTTCACCGCCGCGACGCCCTGCCAGCGCGCGTCCCGCCAGACAGACGCGTAGAAGTTCGGATCGGTCGTGAGGATCACCTCCGGATTCCAGGCCAGCACCTGCTCCAGCGACACGTTGGCGAGTCCGCCCCGGCCCTCTGCCGCCACGTTGCGTGCGCCGAGATACTCAAGCAGCTCCACGTTGATCGAGCCGGCAAGGCCTGTCTGCAGGCCGGCCGGGCCGCGCCCGTAGTAGACGCGCGGGCGCTCTGCAGGCGAAACACGGGCAACGCGTTCGCGCACATCCTTCAGCGAGGCCTCGACGTAGTCGGCGAGCAGGTTGCCGCGCTTCTCCTCTCCCAGTGCCCGGCCGAGCACGCGCAGCGCGCTAGGCATGGCGTCCAGCTTGCCGTCCAGCAGCAGGTAGGGGATCCCGGTCTGCTGCTGTACGCGGTCGGCGAGGGAAACGTAGGTCTCCGCAGTCGAGCCCGCGTCCACGACAAGGTCCGCCTTGAGCTGCAGCAGCACCTCCACATTGGCGGTGTTGCCGCGCCCGGTAAGCCGCCCGAGCTCGGGCAAGGCGGCGTATTTCGGTGCGACGAATGTGGCCTCGTTGGGCCGGAAGGCGCGCGTCCAGCCGATCAGTTTGTCCGGCGCGATGGCAAAGACAAGCATCGAGGCGGGCGGACCTGCGGCGTAGACTCGCTCAATTCGTTCCCGAACCGCCACCTTCCTGCCGGCGCCATCGATGAACGTGCTCGTTTGCGCCCAGGCGGTTCCCGATAGCAACAGCCCGGCGGCGAGGATGAGTCTCTTCACAGCTTCAACCAGCCGCGGCTCAGCAGGGCCCAGACGAGCCACCCGAGTACGAAGCCGAAGCCCACGTTCCAAGCCGCACAGCCTGCCGTGAGCAGGGCCGCAAATCGCTCGTCCATGCGGCTGCCTAAATCACAGGAACCGAGAGCGAGCTGCACTCCGGTAAGGAACAGCACAACGCCGAGCACCGGGGCCGGGAAGATTCTCAGCAGCGTGAGGATCGAATCGCTGAAGAACAGTCCGAGAACACACAGGATCGCGCCGAGAATCACCACCGCGCCGCCGGTGCGCGCGCCGAAACGGACATGCCCCGCCATGCCGCCCGCGCCATGGCACATGGGTACCCCACCGATCGAGGCGCCGAGCACGTTCATCAGTCCCGTGCTGGTTGCCACCGCCCTTTCCGTCACCGGCCGGTCCGGAAACAGGCGGTTGTTCTCCTCCTTGAGCGCAAGAACGGCGTTGCCGAAGGTCAGGGGAAGCTGAGGCAGGGCGAGCAAAACGACGCCCGCAACTCCATCCGTCCAGGAAATCGATGCAGGCGCAAAGGCAGGCCAGTGCAACCCGATCCGCACCGCGGCGATTTCGCTCGCGAGACGCGGGTCCGTGGCGAGCGCCACGCCAGCGCCAAAGAAGAGCAGCACGAACATTGAGGGAATACGTTCGTTGGCGAGCAGGAGCAGGGCGATGGCGAGAGCGGCACCCGCAATCGGCCAGCCGCCAGCCATCATCCTGATGCCCTCGAGCATGAACGCGAAGCCGAGACCGAGGATGATCCCGAGAGCGACGGGCCGGGGCACGAGCTTCGAGACCTTCTCGGCAAGCCCGGTCGCTCCGAGGAGAAGCCAAAAGATACCCGTGGCAAGCCCGCCTGCGATCACTACCTGCGGCGTGATCATCGCGGTCTGGGCAGCCTGCGTCGCGGCAACGGCGCCGATTGCCTTCATCGGCTGCACCGGCACGGGAGTCCTGTAATACAACCCGACAGCGATCATTGCGACGCCGAAGCCGATCAGCACGCCCGTCGGTTCCATCTTGACTACCGCAAGGTATGCGAGCAGAAACGGCAGCAGAGTGCCCAAATCGCCGAAGGCGCCCGCCCACTCGGCGCGATCGTAGCGATTCACGGATTTTCGACAGCCGGCGAGGCCGCGCCGGAGCCATTGCGCGCGATCCAGGACAGGGCGGCCGCGATCGACTCCTGCTCGCCAGCGCGCGATGCGTCATAGCCCGAAAGTCGCGCGACGTTGTCGGCGAATTGCGGACTGCGCAGCGATTCAAGCACCGTCTGGAAGGCGGGCGAGCGGAGCGTGCGGCGCGTCGCCGCGAGGAAATAGCGCTCGGTCGCGAGATGCACGAAGTCCAGGCGCAGCCGCGCCGCCGCTGCGCGCAAGCCGAACCCGGCGTCGGCGCGTCCAGCGGCCACTTCCTCGGCCACGAGCAGATCAGCGTTGGCGGCGTTGCGCCCAGCCGGGGGCGGGCGCGCGGCAAACCGAACGCCCGGGCGCGCGAGGTCATTGACGCCGCGGATTCTCGCGCCGGGGCGGACAATCAGCCCCTGCTCGCGTGCGACGAAATGCACGAGCTGGTGCCTGCGCGGATCCAGCCACTGACCAAGCGACGCGGCGGCGGCGGCGGCGCGCGGCAGCGCATCGGCCACGTGAAAGCCCGCGACGTCGCAGTCTCCGCGTGCCAGCGAAGCGAGGCAATCCTCGGCCCCATGGAAGTCGACGCGCAATTCGAGGGACGGCTCGCACAGGCGTGCCAGCTCGCCCAGCGCGAGGTCGTGGCTGGCGCGCATCTTCAGGTGCGCCCGACGTACCGTCGCCGCGCCGGAGAGGATGCTGCGCGCTTCCCCGCGCAAACGCTCGAACACGGGGCCGAGCGTATCGCGCACGCGCGCGTCCGCCTCGAGTACGCGCCTCCCAAGCTCGGTCAGGCGCGCCCCGCGGCCGCGGCCCATCTCGACCAGGGGCCCGCCCAGCGCGCGCGCACCTTCGCCGAGTACGCCCCAGGCGTGGCGGTAGGAGAGACCGCAGGCGCGTGTCGCGTCGCGCAACGAGCTAGAGCGGGACAGCGCGGCCAGCACGCGGATTAGGTCGCGCCCGTGCGAGCGCGTCAGCTCCTTGCCGGCGAGCCAGCCTGGGTCCAGATCGGGATCGGCGAAGATATGCAAATCCATGCTTATTAACAATGTACTTTGCCCCCGGATATAGTGCCATAGCTTGACGAAATATGAATACAAAAACATAAATGGAGTCGATGCTCGAAGCGGTGCGCGGCGCGTTGTCGCTGATTGCCTCGGGCGACCCGACGCTGGCGGGCATCGTGCTGCTCAGCCTCAAGGTGAGCCTGAGCGCGGTGATCTTCGCCACCGCGCTCGCCCTGCCGCTTGGCGCGGCAATCGCGGTAAATCGATTCCCGGGGCGCAGGGCGGTCGTCGTCCTGCTGAACGCGCTGATGGGCCTGCCGCCGGTCGTCGTCGGCCTCGTGGTCTACCTGCTGCTATCGCGTGCGGGGCCGCTCGGGCCGCTCGGAATCCTGTTCACGCCGCCGGCGATGGTGATCGCGCAGACGATCCTCATCCTGCCGATCATCGCTGCGCTGTGCCGCCAGGCGGTGGAAGACGCATGGATCGAATACGAAGAGCAGCTGCGCTCGCTCGGGGCGCAGGGCATGCGCGCGGCGCTCACGATCGTGTGGGACATCCGCTATTCGCTGCTGACCGCGGTACTTGCGGGCCTGGGCCGAGCATCGGCCGAAGTGGGAGCGGTGATCATCGTCGGCGGCAACATCGACGGTGTCACGCGCGTGATGACCACCACGATCGCGCTGGAGACCTCCAAGGGCGACCTGCCGCTTGCGCTGTCGCTCGGCATCGTGCTGATCCTGCTGGTGCTGCTGCTGAACGCCGGCGTCTACCTCATCAAGGACGCCGCGCAGCGGAGGTACGGATGATCCTGCCGCTCAGGCTCGAGCAGGTCGCTTTCTCGGCGGGGGGGCGAGAGATCATCTCGCCGCTGTCGCTGGACATTGGCGCCGGGTCCAGCACGGTGATTCTGGGTGCGAACGGCGCGGGCAAGAGCGTGCTGATGCGTCTCATGCACGGGCTGCTCGCGCCGACTTCGGGGCGCGTGGCCTGGAGCGATGCCGATGCGCAGCGCGTTCGCCGGCAGCAGGCGATGGTGTTCCAGCGGCCGGTGATGCTGCGGCGCTCGGCGCTCGCCAACGTCGTCTATGCGCTCGAGATCGCGGGCGTCCCGGCCGCCGAGCGAAAGTCGCGTGCGCTGGAGGCGCTGAAAGAGGTCGGGCTGTTCGGTCTAGCGAACCGGCCGGCGCGCGTGCTCTCTGGCGGCGAGCAACAGCGCCTTGCGCTTGCGCGTGCTTGGGCGCTGCACCCGGAGGTGCTGTTCCTTGACGAGCCGACCGCGAGCCTCGATCCAAGCGCGACGCGCGAGATCGAGACCGTAATCCGCGCCTTCGATGCCGCCGGCACCAAGATCGTGATGGCGACGCACAACCTCGGCCAGGCCCGGCGTCTTGGCGACGAGGTGCTCTTCGTCCACCAGGGCCGCATCGCGGAGCGTTCCCCAATCGAGCAGTTTTTCAAGCAACCGTCGTCCGCAGAGGCGGCGGCATTCATCAGAGGAGAGTTGCCATGGGTGTGATCCGGAGGAGTTTGCTGGCGTTGTTGCTGTCGTGCGTTGCGGCCGTTGCGGCCGCGCAGGAGAAATTCATTACCGTTGCCTCGACGACATCCACCGAGCAATCGGGGTTGTTCAAGCACCTGCTGCCCGTTTTCCAGCAGAAGACCGGCATCCAGGTCCGCGTGGTGGCGCTCGGCACCGGGCAATCGCTGGACATGGGTAAGCGCGGCGACGCCGACGTGGTGTTCGTGCATGCCAAGCCGCTCGAGGAGAAGTTCGTCGCCGAGGGATTCGGCGTGAAGCGCTTTGAGGTGATGTACAACGATTTCGTCCTGGTGGGCCCGAAATCCGATCCGGCGAAGGTTGGGGGCACGAAGGACATCGTCGCGGCGCTGCAAAAGATCAAGGCGGCGCAGACGCCGTTCGCCTCCCGCGGCGACAAGAGCGGCACGCATTTCGCCGAACTCGAGCTCTGGAAAGTCGCTGGCATCGACATCGCCAAGGACAAGGGGCCGTGGTACAGGGATACCGGCTCAGGCATGGGGCCGACACTAAACACGGCCGCCGGCATGAACGCGTACGCGCTGACCGACCGCGGTACGTGGCTGTCGTTCAAGAACCGCGCCGATCTCGTGATCTCGGTCGAGGGCGACCAGCGCCTGTTCAACCAGTACGGCGTAATCCTCGTCAATCCTGCCAAGCACCCCCACATCAAGAAGGAGATGGGGCAGGCCTTTGTCGATTGGGTGATCTCGCCGGAGGGGCAGAAAGCGATTGCCGACTACAAGATCGGCGGCGAGCAGCTTTTCTTTCCCAACGCCGCGAAATGAAGGCGCTGGCGGCGTTCCTTTTCGGCCTGGCCGCAATGAGCACGCAGGCGCAGGATCCGGTCACGCTCTTTGCTGCTGGCAGCCTGCGGTCGGTGATGACCGAGCTGATGCAGGCGTCGGGAGTATCGGCCCAGGGCACGTTCGGGCCCTCGGGCCTGCTTCGCGAGCGCATCGAAAAGGGCGAGGCCGCCGATGTCTTCGCTTCGGCCGACATGGGACATCCGCAGATGCTCGCGGCCGCCGGTCGGGCCGGGCCGGTAACGCTGTTCACGCGCAATCGACTCTGTGCGCTTGCAGCGCCGGGAGCGGGCGTGACAACGGAGAACCTGCTGCAGAAGATGCTGGATCCCGGCGTCAAGCTCGCGACCTCGACCCCGAAGGCCGATCCATCCGGCGACTATGCCTGGCAGCTCTTTGGCAAGGCGGAGAAGCCGCGACCCGGCGCGTCTATGGCCCTGCAGGCGAAGGCGCTCAAGCTCTCGGGCGGACCGGATTCGACGCCGCCCCCAGCGGGGCGCAATGTGTACGGCTATTTCGTCGAGAAGGGCGATGCCGATCTCTATCTCTGCTACTGCACGGCGGCGCTGGAAGCGAGGGCGCAGGTGCCGTCTTTGCAGATCGTGCAGATTCCCGGCGAGCTCGCGGTCGGCGCCGATTACGGCTTGACGGTCGTGCGAGGTGCCCGACCCGAGGCGCAGAAGCTTGCGGAATTCATCCTTTCGGCGCCCGGCCAGGTGATTCTGGCAAAGCACGGCTTTGCCGCAAGGTGAGGCATTCTTACGGAATGCAAGGAAGTCGCACCCGGCGTTACCGTGGCCTGACCCTGCGCGTCCTTGGCGGCACCGCCGCCGCCATGGGGCCGGGCAAGGCCGAGCTGATCGAGCGGATTGCTCGGACCGGGTCGATCTCGGCCGCCGCCCGCGAGATGGGGATGTCCTACCGGAGGGCCTGGCAACTCGTCGAGGCCCTCAACCGGGCCTTTCGCGAGCCCGTCGTGATCACGGCAACGGGCGGGGCCCGTGGCGGCGGCGCCCAGGTGACGGCGTTCGGCCACCGGGCCGCTGCCGACTTCCGGGCGATGGAGAGCAAGGCCTCGCGCGCGATCGCGGCCGACCTGCGCCGCTACTCCGGCAGGCTGAAGAAAGGCCGCTAGCCCGGCCTTCGTTATATTCCATGGTATATAGCGTGGGTGGATGCTCCGCTCGTCCTCGCGCTCTGCACCGGCATGCTGGTCGCGGCGTTCCTTTACGCGGCGGTCGGCCACGGCGGGGCGTCCGCGTACATCGCGGCGATGGCGCTCGCCGGGGTGGCTCCGGCCGAGATGCGCCCGATCGCGCTGCAGCTGAACGTGCTGGTCTCGGCGATTGCGACCTACAAGTTCTGGCGGGCCGGCCACTTCCGCTGGCCTCTGTTCTGGCCGTTCGCCTGCACGTCGATCCCGCTGGCGTACATCGGCGGCGCAATCACGCTGCCGGGGACGGCGTACAAGGTCCTGGTGGGGGCGGTGCTGCTGTACGCGGGCTGGCAGCTCTGGTGGAGCGCGCGCCGCGGCGAGGAGCTGCGGTCCATTCGCAGGCTGTCCTTGCCGGTCGCGATGCCGATCGGCGCAGCGCTCGGGCTGCTGTCGGGGCTGACCGGGGTCGGCGGCGGCATCTTCCTGAGCCCCCTGCTGCTGATGATGGGCTGGGCGGGAACCAAGCAGACCTCGGCGGTGGCCGCGCCGTTCATCCTCGTCAATTCCCTTGCCGGCCTGGTCGCCGTGCTTGTAAGGAATCCGGTACCGCCGCCCGACTATTCCTGGTGGCTGATGGCGGCGGTGCTGGCGGGCGGCTGGGCGGGGGCGGAATACGGCAGCCGGCGGTTCGCGAATCCGGCGATCCGCCGGCTGCTGGCGCTGGTCCTTGCCATCGCGGGCGGAAAGATGGTTCTGGTATAGATTGCGTTCCTCCAGGCAAGGGATGACGATGAGCAACTACTACGAATCGGAAGACCTCAAGAAATTCGGCGACATCGGCCAGCACGGCAAGAAGCTCGCCGACGATTTCTTCAAGTACTACGGCGACGCGACGGGGACCGACGGGGCGCTGACCAAGCGCGAGAAGGCGCTGATCGCCCTTGCCGTGGCGCATGCCCAGAAATGCCCCTACTGTATCGATGCCTATACGACGCAGTGCCTGGAGACCGGGGCCAATCCGGAGCAGATGATGGAAGCGGTGCACGTCGCGGCGGTGATGCTTGCCGGCATCACGCTGGTGCACTCGGTGCAGATGCAGAACCACCTGCAGAAGATGGTCCTTTGAAGTCGGCGGTCCAGCTCAAGCCGGTCCGGCAGAAAT